>DAHWJK010000233.1:0-35179 GCA_027344185.1 Thiobacillus sp. | reverse complement strand
AACCAAAGAAAAGGCCACCCCTGGTGTGTCGGCCTTCGGCTCCCCTGCGATGCTCGCCGCGCGGGGCGGCGCGGGAACTCGCCCTGGCGAGCCGCAAAAAACGCGGCTCGCTGCGGAGCTCAAACACCCCGCGCCTCTTTTCCCCGCACGGCTGCGCTTCTCGGCGACACACAAGGGGCGCCCTTGCATGCGCCAGTGCTTGGCAAAGAGTCGGCATTACGCGTGAGCGGCACCCGGGGTTGTTCCCCTTCAGCGCTGCCGATTTGGCGTGTGCGGGCGGGGAAAAAGCGGAACCGTGTCCGAGCTCCGCAGCAAGGCACGTTTTGTGTGCCTTGCCAGGGCGAGTTGGTGGAGCGCCCGCACGCGCACGCCAAATTGGGAACCCGCAGGGCAGCGATGTGGGGTCGCCTTTTCTTTGGTTACTTTCTTTTGGCGAAGCAAAAGAAAGTAACTCGCCCAAAGGCGAAAAGCGAAGCCGTCATGCATGTACGGTATTCGCAGAGGACAGCGCTATGAAATTTCGCCTCTACCGCTACTCCCCAGAATCCGGCGAGAAGCCCACCATGCAGGACGTGGAACTCGACATCGACCCCGCCGGCAAGATGCTGCTCGACGCGCTCTTGGCGATCAAGGCGCAGGACGAAACGCTGTCGCTGCGCCGCTCCTGTCGCGAGGGCGTGTGCGGCTCGGACGCGGTGAACGTCAACGGCAAGAACCGGCTCGCGTGTATTACGCCCTTGACCGAACTGCAGGAGCCGATCGAGGTGCGGCCGCTGCCGGGCCTGCCGGTGATCCGCGACCTGATCGTCGACATGGAGCCGTTCTACAAGCAGTACCGTTCGATCAAGCCGTGGCTGATCAACGACGCGCCCGAGCCCGAGGTCGAGCGGCTGCAAAGCCCGGAAGACCGTGCGCTGCTCGACGGCGCCTATGAATGCATTCTGTGCGCCTGCTGCACCACCTCGTGCCCGTCGTTCTGGTGGAATCCGGAGACCTTCGTCGGCCCGGCGGGGCTGTTGCAGGCCTACCGCTTCATCGCCGATTCGCGCGACGAGGCGACTGCCGCGCGGCTCGACAACCTGGAGGATCCCTACCGGCTGTATCGCTGCCGCGGCATCATGAACTGCGTCGACGCCTGCCCCAAGGGGCTGAACCCGACGGCGGCGATCGGCCGCATCAAGTCGCTGCTGGTGAAGCGCCGTGTCTGACGCGCTGGCCTGGCGCTGCCGGCGCGGTTTGCTCGAGCTGGATCTCTGGCTGGGTGGCTTTCTGGACGCGCACCGCGCTACACTTCAGCCTGGCGAGGTCGCCGCGCTGGAGCGGCTGCTGGGCCTGTCGGACATGGAGCTGCTCGACAGGCTGCAAGGCCGGTCGCCTGCGGGCGATGCCGGTCTTGCCGCGCTGATTGAACGCCTGCAAGAATACCGGGCAGCAACATTACTGGAATCACAATGAAAAAAACCGTCACCCTCACCTTCAGCGACGGCAGTCCGTCCATCGAACTGCCGATTGAGCAGGGCACCTATGGCAAGCCGGTGATCGACATCCGCGCGCTCGGCACCCACGGCTATTTCACCCATGATCCAGGCTTTACCGCGACGTCGAGCTGCAACTCGGCGATCACCTATATCGACGGCGACGAGGGCCTGCTGTATTACCGCGGTTATCCGATCGAGGAGCTGGCCTACCAGTCGGACTACATGGAAGTCTGCTACCTGCTGATCCACGGCGAACTGCCGACGGCCGAGCAGAAGGAGACGTTCGAGACCTCGATCCGCCACCACACGCTGCTGCACGACCAGATGGAAAACGTGTTCCGCGGTTTTCGCCGCAGCGCGCATCCGATGGCGGTGATGATCGGCGTGACCGGTGCGATGTCGGCCTTCTATCACAAGGGCTTGGACAACTTCAATCCGAAGCATCGCGAGATCGTCGCGCACCGGCTGATCGCCAAGGTGCCGACGGTGGCGGCGTGGGCCTACAAGTTCAACGAGGGACAGCCCTTCGTCTATCCTCAGAACCGGCTGTCGTATGCCGAGAACTTCATGCACATGATGTTCTCGACGCCGTGCGCGCCCTACGAGCCGAATCCGGTGCTGGCGCGCGCGCTCGACCGCATTTTCATCCTGCACGCCGACCATGAGCAGAATGCCTCGACCTCGACGGTGCGCCTGGCCGGCTCCAGCGGCGCCAATCCCTACGCCTGCATCTCCAGCGGCATGGCCTCGCTGTGGGGGCCGTTGCACGGCGGCGCCAACGAGGCCGTGCTGCAGATGCTGGAGGAGATGGACGACGTCTCCAAGATCCCCGGCTTCATCAAGCGCGCCAAGGACAAGTCCGACCCGTTCCGCCTGATGGGTTTTGGCCACCGCATCTACAAGAACATGGACCCGCGCGCTGCGATCATCCGCCAGACCTGCTACGAGGTGCTGGACGAGCTCGGCCTGCGCGACGACCCGCAGTTCAAGATCGCGCTGGAGCTTGAGCGCATCGCGCTGGAAGACGACTATTTCATCGAGAAGAAGCTCTATCCGAACGTCGATTTCTATTCCGGCATCATCTTCCGTGCGCTCGGCATTCCCACCAGCATGTTCACCGCGCTGTTCGCGATGGCGCGCACTGCCGGCTGGGTCGCGCAGTGGCACGAAATGCTGTCCGATCCTGCGCACAAGATCGGCCGGCCGCGCCAGCTCTATACCGGTCCGGCGCGGCGCGATTTTGTGCCCATCGACCAGCGCGGGACCTGAATCCGGACGATATCCATGAGCGCGCCTGATTGGTCCCGGACGTCCCCGCTGTATGCCGGCAATGCAGCCTACCTGGAACAGTTCGGCGACGCGGCGCTGGCGCCCTGGCTGGCGCAGCCGCTGCCGGGCCCGGTCGGCGCAACCGATGCCGCGCAGGTGTCGGTGCTGCGGCTCATCAATGCCTACCGCTACCTGGGGGTGCGCCAGGCGGAGCTCGATCCGCTGCGGCGTTTCGAGCCGCCGCCCACCCCCGAACTCGACCCCGCGCACTACGGCCTGACCGAGGCCGACCTTGCCCGCGAATTCGAAACCGGTTCGCTGTGCGGCGTCGACCGCACCACGCTGGCCGATGTGCTTCAGCGTGTCCGCAGTGCCTACTGCGGACATGTCGGTATCGAATACATGCACATCACCGACGTGGCGCGCAAACGCTGGCTGCAGGAGCGCATCGAATCGGCGCAGGGCCAATTCGGTGTCTCGGTCGACCTCAAGAAACAGCTGCTCAAGCGCCTGACCGACGCCGAGACGCTGGAGAAATTCCTGCACACCCAGCACGTGGGACAGAAGCGTTTTTCGCTCGAAGGCGGCGAGAGCCTGATTCCGCTGCTCGACCAGGTGATCGAGCGCTGCGCCCGTCACGGCGCCAGGGAAGTCGTGCTGGGCATGGCGCATCGCGGACGCATCAATGTGCTGGTCAATATCATGCGGCGCACCGTCAGCAGCCTCTACGAGGAACCGCCGAACGGCTACCCCGGCTCGCCGCTGTCGGGCGACGTCAAATATCACCAGGGCTTTTCCACCGACATCGGCACCGAATACGGCCCGGTGCATCTGGCGCTGGCGTTCAACCCCTCGCATCTCGAAATCGTGCATCCGGTGGTGCGCGGCTCGGTGCGTGCGCGCCAGGACCGGCGCGGCGACGTGCTCGGTTACGAGGTCGTGCCGGTGATCCTGCATGGCGACGCCGCGCTGTCGGGGCAGGGCGTTGTGATGGAAAGCCTCAACATGTCGCAGACGCGCGGCTTCAGGAACGGCGGCGCGATCCATGTGGTGATCAACAACCAGATCGGCTTCACCACCTCGGATCCGCGCGACGTGCGCTCGACGCTGTATTGCACCGATGTGGCCAAGATGGTCGAGGCGCCGGTGCTGCACGTCAACGGCGACGATCCCGAGGCGGTGACCTATGCGGTGCAGACCGCGGTCGATTTCCGCTACACCTTCCACAAGAACGTTTTCATCGATCTGGTGTGCTATCGCCGCCATGGCCACAACGAGCAGGACGAACCGCTTGCCACCCAGCCGTTGATGTATCGCCGTATCCAGGCGCATCCCAGCACGCGCGTGCTGTATGCGCAGCGCCTGGTCGACGAGGGCGTGCTGACCCAGGCGCAGGCGGACGACCTGGTGGACATCTGCCGCGAGCGGCTGGAGCATGGGCAGCCGCTCGGCACGCCCGCCTTGTCCAGTTTCAAGGCGACTTTCGGCGTCGACTGGGGGCGCTTCAAGGACAACGCGGCCGGCGAGGTGCCGACCGCGATCCCGGCCACCCGGCTGGATTTTCTGGGCGAGCGCATCACCACGCTGCAGCAGGACGTCGAACTGCATTCGCGGGTGCGGAAGGTGCTGGACGACCGTATCCGCATGCGCGCGGGCGAGCTACCGCTCGACTGGGGCTATGCCGAGCACCTCGCCTACGCCAGCCTGCTCGACACCGGCCACAACGTGCGCCTGTCGGGGCAGGACTCGGCGCGCGGCACCTTTTTCCACCGCCACGCGGTATGGCACGACCAGAAGCGCGAGCGCCGCCAGAGCGGCGTCTACATCCCGCTCGAGCATATCCACGATCGGCAGGGCAATTTCACCGTCATCGATTCGCTGCTGTCGGAAGAAGCGGTGCTGGCCTTCGAATACGGTTATGCCACCGCCGACCCCGACACCCTGGTGATCTGGGAAGCGCAGTTCGGCGATTTCGCCAACGGCGCGCAGGTGGTGATCGACCAGTTCATCGCCAGCGGCGAGGCCAAGTGGGGACGCCTGTGCGGCCTGGTGATGCTGCTGCCGCACGGCTTCGAAGGGCAGGGGCCGGAGCATTCCTCGGCCCGGCTCGAACGCTACCTGCAACTGTGCGCGCAGGAGAATATCCAGGTCTGCGTGCCGACCCTGCCGGCGCAGATGTTCCACCTGCTGCGCCGGCAGATCGTGCGCCCCTCGCGCAAACCGCTGGTGGTGCTGACGCCGAAGAGTCTGCTGCGCCATCCAAGCTCGACCTCGTCGCTGGCGGATTTGAGCGACGGCGCGTTCCTGCCGGTCATCGACGATCCGCGCGCACCGCGCCAGGCGAAACGCGTGGTGGCGTGCAGCGGGCGGGTCTGGTTCGATCTCGATGCGACGCGCACCGCGCGCGAGCTGGGCGACGTCGCGCTGGTGCGGGTGGAGCAGCTCTATCCCTTCCCCGAGCAGGCGTTCTGCGCGGTGCTGGCCGCCTATCCCGAGGCCGACACTTTCGTCTGGGCGCAGGAAGAACCGATGAACCAGGGCGCGTGGTTCCAGACGCTGCACCATCTGAATCATTGCGCACCCGGCGGGCGCCGCTTCCACTACGCCGGACGCCCGGCGGCCGCGGCGCCGGCGTCGGGCTACACCTCGCGCCACCGGGCGGAACTGGAAGTCCTGCTGAACGATGCGCTGGAGACCGCTTATGAAAATTGAAGTGCGGGTGCCGACCCTGTCCGACTCGGTGGCCAGCGGCAGCCTGCTGCCGTGGCGCAAGGCGGTCGGCGAGACGGTCGCGCGCGACGAAACCCTGGTCGACCTGGAAACCGACAAGGTGATCCTGGAAATTCCGGCGCCGGCATCCGGCACCGTAATCGAAGTCACGCAGCCGGAAGGCGCAGTGGTGAAGGCCGGCGAAGTGGTTGCGGTGATCGAGACCGGCAAGGACGCTGCCGTCGCGGCGCCGGCCGTCGAAAAGAACGCGCCTGCAGCAAAGCGCAAGACCGCCACCCCGCCACCCGTCGCGGCGCCGGCAGCGCCCGCGATGCCGCTGCCCACGGCCGCGTCTGTCGTGTCGGCCGCAGCGTCCGGTGAATACCCTCACCCGGCGAACGGAATGCCCAAACCAACCAAACGCGAGCCGATGTCGCGGTTGCGCCAGCGGGTGGCCGAGCGCCTGGTCGCGGCACAGCATACCGCCGCCATGCTCACCACCTTCAACGAGGTGAACATGCAGCCGGTGAACGAGCTGCGCCAGCGCTACAAGGCCGAGTTCGAGGTCAGGCACGGCGTCAAGCTGGGCTACATGTCCTTCTTCGTGCGCGCAGTGTGCCAGGCGATGCAGCAGTTTCCGATCGTCAACGCCGCCATCGACGGCAACGACATCGTGTGGCAGGACGACGTTGACATCGGCATCGCCATTTCCAGTCCCCGCGGGCTGGTGGTGCCGATTTTGCGCGGTGCGCAGACGCTGTCGTCGGCCGGGATCGAGCTGGCCATCGCCGACTTCGCCCGCCGTGCGCGCGAGAGCCGGCTCACGCTCGAGGAGCTGTCCGGCGGCAGCTTCTCGATCACCAACGGCGGCGTGTTCGGCTCGCTGCTGTCCACCCCCATTCTGAATCCTCCGCAGTCGGCCATTCTCGGCATACACACCATCCAGGAGCGCCCGGTAGCCGAGAACGGCCAGGTGGTGATCCGTCCGATGATGTACCTGGCGCTGACCTACGATCACCGGCTGATCGACGGGCGCGACGCGGTGCAGTTTCTGGTGGCGGTGAAGGCCGCGCTGGAAGCGCCCGATGCGCTGCTGCCGGCCCCCTGATTCGCCCCTCACGATGAACATATCCGCCCCGCAGCAAAACGTCCCGCCATCCTCGCCCGACAACCTGGTCGAGATCAGCGACCTGCATTTCGCGTTCGAGCAGAATCAGGTGCTCAAGGGGGTCCATCTCGCCATCCCGCGCGGCAAGCTGGTCGCCATCCTCGGCGTCAGCGGCTGCGGCAAGACCACGCTGCTGCGGCACATCGGCGGCCAGCTGAAGCCGGCGCGCGGCCAGGTGGCGTTCGACGGCCAGGTGGTGCACACGCTCGGCAACAATGCGCTCTACGCAATGCGGCGCAAGATGGGCATGATGTTCCAGGTCAGCGGGCTGTTCAGCGACCTCTCGGTGTTCGACAACATCGCGTATCCGATCCGCGAGCATACCGACCTCCCGGAAGACGCCATTCGCGACCTGGTGCTGATGAAGCTCGATGCCGTGGGCCTGCGCGGCGCACGCGACCTGACGACCGGCGAGCTGTCGGGCGGCATGGAGCGCCGCGTGGCGCTGGCCCGCGCGATCGCGCTCGACCCGATGCTGATCATGTACGACGAACCCTTCGCCGGACTCGATCCGATTTCGCTCAAGACTGTCGCCAGCCTGATCCGCACGCTCAACGATGCGCTGGGCTTGACCTCGATCGTGGTGACCTATGACGTCTCGGAGTCGCTCAAGGTCGCCGACTACGTCTATTTCATCCATGACGGCGTCGTCGTGGCGGAAGGCGAGGCCGCCGCCATGGCCGATTCGGACGATCCGTTCGTGCACCAGTTTGTCCATGCCAGGCCGGATGGCCCGGTGGCCTTCCAGTATCCCAGCCGCCCTTACGCAGAGGCGCTGGACCTCCCTCCGTCCCCGCCCTGATTCCCTGATCAGGCCTGCCAGAGGGGGCGCTGCGCGCCGCGGCAGGTTTCAGTTCGGCCCGTAACAACCGTTATTTCCCTAAACGACACGCTTTCGGGGGGTAAATCGGCGGTGATCAGCGGGAATGTCGAGGTTACTGGGTTGCGGCCATGAGTCTGGATTGGGTCGGGTCAGACAATGCGTCGATCGATTACAGTGCGCTGCGCGCGCTGGTGGTGGAGGATTACCCCGGCATGCGCAACGCGCTGCGTCTGACCCTGTCCAACTTCGGCATCACCAAGGTTCAACTGGTCTCCAACGCGTCGGAGGCCATTTATCACGTCAGGCAGAAGTCCTACGACTTCATCCTGTGCGATTTCAATCTGGGCGGCGGGCGTGACGGCCAGCAGTTGCTGGAGGAGTTGCGCCACAGCAACCTGATTTCCATCGAGACGGTCTTCATCATGGTGACGGCCGAATCCTATTACGAGAAAGTGGTCGCGACGGCCGAGCTGGCGCCGGATGACTACATGATCAAGCCGTTCAGCCCGGAACTCCTGCGCAGCCGGCTGGAAAACATCCTGCTGCAGAAATGGGCCTTTCGCGACGTCTACCGGCATTTCATGGCCGGCGAACTGGAAGACGCCATCGTGGCCTGCGACCAGCTGATCCAGGGCAAGCCGAAACATCTGGTGGACGCCTTGCGCTTCAAGGGGGAATTGCTGGTCGCCCTCGGGCGCTTCGAAGCGGCCGAAGCCCTGTACCAGCAGGTGATCTCGATGCGTGCGGTGCCGTGGGCGCGTCTGGGACTGGCGCGCGCCCTGCATCACCAGAACAAGGACGAGGCCGCCGAGGACATGCTGCGCGACGTCATGGAGCAAGCGCCCGAGATGGTCGCTGCCTACGATCTGCTTTCCGATGTGTGCCTCGCGAAGAAAGATACTTCTGCAGCCCAGCAGGCGCTCGAGCGGGGGGTTGCCATTTCTGCCCGCACGGTGCGCCGGCAACAGCGCCTGGGCGAAATCGCCCAGAACAATGGCGACCTGGACACGGCGCGCGCGGCGTTTTCCAATGTGCTGGAAAAAGGCCTGCATTCCGTCTTCGTCACCCCCAGCGATTTCGGCAACCTGTGCCGGGTGCAGCTCGAGCAGGGCGACCTGCAGGGCGTCGCAAAAACCCTGAAGGACAACAGGAACATTCTGCAGGGCAGCCCGGAAGGGCAACTGGTGGTGGCGGTTGCCCAGGGCATGGCGCACGTCAAGGCCGGCAATCTGGAGGCGGCGGCGAAATCGGTGGAGGCGGCGGCCGCGCTGCGTGCCAGCGGAACGCACGGCGATCCCGCCCTGATGCTGGATCTGGCAGGCACCTGCATGGTCAGCGGCCGCCTTGAGGAGGCCGACAGCATCGTGGCCGAGGTGGCGCGCAATGCGCACGACAGCGAGTCGCTGCTTGCCAAGGCGCGCAAGCTCTACGATGAATCCGGACGCACCGAAGCCGGCGCATCCGTGCTTTCGAAGGCGACCTCCGACGTGCGCAAGCTCAACAACGAAGGCGTGGTGCTGGCCCAGCGGGGCGACTTCAAGTCGGCGGTCGAGAAGCTCTTGACGGCGTGCGGCGAAGCGCCCCACAACCCGCGCATCATGATGAACGCGGTGTGGGTGATCCTCAAATTCATCGACCAGGCCGGCATGGACGAACAGCTGATCGCGTCGGCCAGACATCATCTGAATGAGGCGGAACGCCAGGCGCCAGGACACGCGCGGATTGCGGGCCTGCGGCTGCACCTGAAAGAAGTCGAAAACCGTTTTGGCATCCAGCGAAAGGGCACCGCGTGACATTCGATCGCACCGACCTGTATGCAGCGCTGATCCACGAACTGAAAAACGATCTCGGGCTGCTTTCGATCACGCTCGACAGCATCGCCCCCCAGGGCGAGGCGACGCACGATGCCGCAGTCGATTCGGCGCGGTTGCTGTGTCAGGGCGTGGTCGACCGCCTGCAGCAGGCGCTGCGGATCTACAAGGCGATCGATCAGCCGATCCGCCCGTCGATCGATGCCTGGTCGCCGCACGATGCCGTGAATGAAATCCGCGACCGCGCGGCGTCGCTCGCGCGCGGCCGCATCCGGGTGGAAGCGGCGCTGGCGCCGGAAGTGCCGGAAATCTGGTTCTTCGACCGCGACCTGGTTGAAATGGCCCTGATCAACGCCGTCCACAATTCCCTCGCCTATGCGCGATCGCATCTCCGCATCGAGGCGAACATGCTGGAAGGCTGTCTTGCGCTGACCGTGCGCGATGACTCGCCGGGCTATCCGGCGCATATTCTGGCCGGCGTGGCGACGGATTCAAGCGGCCACACCCGGCAGACCGGTCTCGGCCTGCAGTTTTCCAGACTGATCGCCGAGAGTCACGACAACCAGGGGCGTCGGGGCGAACTGCGTCTTCACAACGATCAGGGCGCGGTGTTCTGCCTGCTGCTGCCCTGACGCGGCGCTTCGTGCTGCCAGCCTTGCGCTAATACGGCCACACCCAGGCATCCGCCTCCGGCAAATCGACGCCGTGTTCGCGGGCGTAATGGCAGCACGCGATCTGCATGTCGCGCAGCTTCTGCTTGGCGTGGGCGCCGACCCCCTGCAGGGCCGGGACGCGGTTGATCACGTCGATGGCGAGGCTGAAGCGGTCGATCTGGTTCTCGATCGCCAGTTCCAGCGGCGTGTTGATGCTGCCCTTTTCCTTGTAGCCGCGCACGTGCATGTTGTCGTGATTGGTGCGGCGATAGGCCAGCCGGTGGATCAGCCAGGGATAGCCGTGGAAGTTGAAGATCACCGGTTTGTCGAGCGTGAACAGGCTGTCGAAGTCGCGGTCCGTGAGCCCGTGCGGATGTTCGCCGGCCGGAACCAGCGTGTAGAGATCGACCACGTTGATGAAGCGCACTTTCAGATCGGGAAAGTACTCACGCAGCAGTACGGTCGCGGCCAGCGCTTCCTTGGTGGGGATATCGCCGGCGCAGGCCATCACCACGTCGGGTTCCGCTCCGGCGTCGTTGCTCGCCCATTCCCAGATGCCGATGCCCCGGGCGCAATGCTTGATCGCTGCGTCGATGTCCAGGTACTGCAGATGCTTCTGCTTGTCGCAGACGACCACGTTGATCAGGTCGGTGCTTTCCAGGCAGCGGGCGGAGATCGCCAGCAGCGTGTTGACGTCGGGCGGCAGATAGATGCGCGTCACCGCCGGGCTCTTGTTCACCACCAGATCGAGAAAGCCGGGGTCCTGGTGGGTGAAGCCGTTG
Organism: Thiobacillus sp.; assembly: GCA_027344185.1. GTDB lineage: Bacteria > Pseudomonadota > Gammaproteobacteria > Burkholderiales > Thiobacillaceae > Thiobacillus. The sequence continues at coordinate 24,486 of DAHWJK010000233.1, read as the reverse complement.
TGATCCTGGCGCCAGACGGTGGAGGTGATCAGCAGATTGAGCGAGGCCACTGGCGCACGCCACGGCACCTCCTTGCACATCGCCAGCCATTTGGCGTGCTGGTTGAACATCGAGTCGACGACATGGACGAAGGCTTCGTAGGTGGAGAAGAAGCCGTGGCGGCCGGTCAGCAGATAGCCTTCCAGCCAGCCCTCCAGCGTGTGCTCGGACAGCATTTCCATTACGCGTCCATCGGGCGAGAGTTCGCTGCCGCCGGCGTCTTCCGGATAGATGTCGGCGAGCCAGGTTTTCTTGGTGACTTCGTAAAGGTCGTCGAGCTTGTTCGACGCATTCTCGTCGGGGCCGAACACGCGGAAGTTGTCCATGTTCTGCGCCATCACGTCGCGCAGCAGCTTGCCGAGCGGGCGCGTGTTTTCTGCCGACTTCTTGCCGGGACCGGGCACGTCGGCGGCATACGCGCGGAAATCCGGCATTCGCAGCGGACGCCGCAGCAGGCCGCCGTTGGCATGCGGATTCGCGCTCATGCGGCGCTTGCCGGTGGGCGCCAGCGCACGCAGTTCAGTGCGCAGGCGGCCGGCCTCGTCGAACAGCGCGTGCGGGTCGTAGCTGCGCAGCCAGGTCTCCAGCTGCTGCAGATGGGCCGGGTCGCTGCGCACCCCGGCCAGCGGCACCTGGTGCGCGCGCCAGAAACCTTCGACCTTCTTGCCGTCGACCTCGACCGGCCCGGTCCAGCCCTTGGGCGAGCGCAGCACGATCATCGGCCAGCGTGGCCGCCCGGGAACCCCGGTTCGCCGGGCCTCGCCCTGGATGCGGTGGATCTCCAGCACGCATTGTTCCATCGTCACCGCCATTTGGGCATGCATGGTCATCGGATCGGAGCCCTCGACGAAATGGGGCGTCCAGCCATAGCCCTTGAACAGGTTTTCCAGCTCGTCGTGCGAAATGCGCGCCAGCAGCGTCGGGTTGTGGATCTTGTAGCCGTTCAGATGCAGGATCGGCAGCACCGCGCCATCGCGGATCGGATTGAGAAACTTGTTGGAATGCCAGGCGGTGGCAAGCGGCCCGGTCTCGGCCTCGCCGTCGCCCACCATCACCGCGACCAGCAGGTTCGGGTTGTCGAATGCGGCGCCGAAGGCATGCGACAGGCTGTAGCCGAGTTCGCCGCCTTCGTGTATCGAGCCGGGCATTTCCGGCGTGCAATGGCTGCCGATGCCGCCAGGAAAGGAAAAATCCTTGAAGAAGCGGCGCATGCCGGCGTCGTCTTCGCTCTTGTCGGGATAGACCTCGCTGTAGGTCCCTTCCAGATACACCGGCGCCAGCACGCCGGGCGCGCCGTGGCCGGGGCCGGCGAGGAAGATGGCGTCGAGCTCGTACTGCCGGATCAGCCGGTTGAGGTGGACCCAGGCGAAGCTCAGGCCCGGGCTGGCGCCCCAGTGGCCGAGCAGGCGGTGCTTGATGTGCTCGGCTTGCAGCGGCTCGCGCAGCAGCGGGTTGTCGCGCAGATAAATCATGCCGGCCGCCAGGTAGTTGCAGGCGCGCCAGTAGGCGTCGATCTTTTCCAGCGTTTCGGCAGCGGGCGGAGCGGGTATCGGGGTCGGTGCGTTCATGCGGTTTCCTTCCTTGGGTAAGACGCGCGGTCACGCCAGCGTGGAGGGTCAAGCGCGCAGTTCGAGGGCTGTTCTCCAGCCGACCTTCCTGACTCGCTGGGGTTCCGTGCGCTAGGGGCCTGCAGTCAGCGCCCAGACGTGCTGCGCGATCATCTTTTCTTCGTCGGTGGGGATGACCCAGGCGGAGATGCGGCTGTCCGCCTGGCTGATGCGCGGGCCATGCCGCCCATTGGCCGCCTCGTCGAGTGCAAGGCCGAGCCACGCCAGATGGCGGCAGATGGCCGCGCGCACCGGCGCCGTGTGCTCGCCGATGCCTGCGGTGAAGACCAACGCGTCCAACCCCTCCAGCGCAACGGCATGGCCGGCGATGGCTTGGGCGGTGCGGTAGGCAAAGAGTTCCAGCGCTTCGGCGGCACGGGGATCGTCGCTGGCGAGCAGCGTGCGCACATCGCCGCTGATGCCGGACACGCCGAGCAGCCCGGCACGGTGGTGCAGCAGCTCGTCGAGCTGGGCCGTGCTCATCCCTTCCTCGCGCAGCAGATAGAGCAGCACGCCGGGATCGAGCGCGCCGCAGCGGCTGGCCATCGGGATGCCGTCGAGCGGGGTGAAGCCCATCGAGGTTTCCACGCTGCGGCCCCGCTGCAGCGCGCAAAGACTGGCGCCGTTGCCCAGATGCGCGACCACCACCCGGTCCGCGGCCGTATCGCCCAGATAGTCCGGCAGCACGCCGGCAATATGTTCATACGACAGCCCATGGAAGCCGTAGCGGCGGATGCCGCGTTCCTCGAGTTCGCGCGGCAGCGCAAAGCGCCGGGCCCGCGGCGGCAGGGTGTGGTGGAACGCGGTATCGAAGCAGGCGACCTGCGGCAGGTCTGGTCGCAGCCGGCCCAGCGCGCGGATGCCTGCCAGATTGTGCGGCTGGTGCAGCGGACTGAGCGGAATCAGTTTTGCGAGGTCGCTTATCACGGCCGCGTCGACCCGCACCGGATGGAGGTAGTCGGCGCCGCCATGCACCACGCGATGCCCGGCCGCGCGCAGACCCAGATTCGCGTGGCGGGTGTGCAGCCAGTCGAGCAGGTGCTGCAGGGCCTGCTCGTGGTCGGCTGCCGGCACGGCACGGTTTTCGGCATCGGCCGCGTGCAGCAGCCTAAAACGCGCCTCCCGTCCGATTTCCTCTATGAGGCCGCGATGCAGGACGTGCAGACCGTCCGCCGAACCGGCTCGATAGAGCGCGAATTTGAGGCTGGACGAGCCGGCGTTGAGAATCAGCAGGGCGGGGTTCATGGGCGTTCGATGCGATGGGCAGCCTGCCTGGCTATTCGGCCAGCAGCGCTACCGTGGTTTCGGCCGTGATCCTGTCGATGCATATCTGCACCATGCAGTATTCGTTCAGTTCGTCGACTGGCGTCGGGTCGTCCGCACAACTGCAGCCGGCGATCACGCCGGTATAGAAAATCCCCGCCTTGATGCAGAGATGGCCGGCATCTTCGTTCACGTCGACGAGCATGGCCTGGAAGGGCCGGTCGGTCACATAACTGCTGATGGACAGCCCTTGCTGCAACGGCAGGCTGGCGGCATCCAGCTGTTCGACCTCCTGTTTGAAGACGGCGCTGAACCGGGGCGTGTTCCAGGCGTTCAGGGTGTTGGGCAGTCGGGTCATGGGCCGGGGGATGACAATGCGGACATTGCGTAGATTCCTCGAAGATTCAGGGTGAAGGCCACCGGCATGTTCGCGAGAACACCCACGGCTCATCGATCAGGGGTCCGACGGCAACCTGTCCGCCGGTGTCTGCGCGCAGCAGCAGCGCCTGCCTGGGATGAAGCGCCTCTTTCAAAAGGTAACGCATCCCGCCCGCCAGTTCCACCTCGACCGCATAGCAGAGAATGCGCTGTGGAATCGGCGGATAGCCAGCGGGCATGCTGATGACCCAAAGGGCATGCCTGCCGTCTGTCAGCACATAGTCGTAATTCTTCCAGCCGGCGGCCGGGATGCGCAGTGTTTCCAGTGGCTGCCGATCCACCCCGCGCAGCAGCAAGGGATTTTTCGTGCGTTCATTCAGTCTCGCGACGCGGACGGGATCATCGAGCGGCGTACCCAGAACCGGAATGAGGGTGGCGGTGAATGGGCACAGCTGACCAGGCCTTCTGCGGCCAGCACGAGTCCTGATCGCAGCAGGGCGCGTGTGGCGGCACAGTGGCCGTTCAGGATCGGCTCAGACATGCGGGAAGCTCGGGTTGTGTGCGACTTCCCAGACAAAACCTTCGGGATCGGTGAAATATCCGGAGTAGCCCCCCAGTCCGTCGGATGTCCGGGCCGGGTGACGGTACCGCCACACGCGGCCACCCGGGTCAGCAATGCATCCACCTCGGCCGGCGAGCGCACGTTGTGCGCCAGTGCAAAGCCGCGGAAGCCCGAGCCTTCCGGCGCCAGACCGGCATCCTCTGCCAGGCTTTCAGGCGACCACAGCGCCAGCCAGGTTGTCCCGAGCTCGAAAAAAGTGATCGACGGCGGGGTTTCGAGTTGAGGCAGGCCCAGGCAGTCGGCGTAGAAGCGGGTGGCACGCGCCAGGTCGGCGACGCCGAGGGTGATGAGACTGATGCGGGGTTCCATGCGGTTTCCTCAGGGAGTGGGCGAGCGGGCAGGCGCGGGTGTGGCAAGCGAGCGGATCATGTCGTCGACGACCGGCGCCGAATTCATGATGAAGGTGTGCAGTGCCGGCACCCTGACGGTGGCCGCGGCGCAGTGGCCGGTGGCCTCGGCCACGCTGAGGATGCCGTCGTTTTCCGCCATGCCGAACGGCAGCCAGGCGGCGCGTGGCCCGGCGGTACCCGCATAGATCCGCAGCCGGCCCGGCGGCACCGGCAGTCCGCGCATGAAATCCTCCGACGCCAGCAGGCGGCCCATCTCGCCCGTCATCATTTTGTATAGCCAAAAGCGGGAAAAGAACCGTGCGGCCCTGCACGCCACCATTGGCGGCGCCAGGAAGAAACAGGCCGCCGGCATGCGGCCTTCCATCCGCGCGAGCGTCGCGCGGACGATCACCGTGCCGAGCGAATGGCCGACCAGCGCATAGGGTGCGCTGCCGGCCCGGGCCTCGATCAGCCGCGCCAAGCGGCCGCTCGCGCCCTGCAGGGTTTCGAACGTGGGCGAATAACCGAACAGAAAGGCCTCGTGGCCGGCGCGGCGCAGGCGCCGGCGGAGCCGCAGCATCGAAAGCGGCGTGCGGCCCATGCCATGGATCAGGATGAGCTTCATCTTGGGTTCAGCCGTCGGCGAGCAGGCGCTGATAGCGCGCGAGATCGGCCGCGGTATGGCAGCAGAAAATCACCTCGCGGATCAGCGGAAACGCCGGCACCTGCGTACGCACGGTCGTCACCGCCATCCGGGCAGCGGCTTCTTTCGGATAGCCGTACACGCCGGTGCTGATGGCCGGAAAGGCAAGCGACGCGAGGCCGTGTGCGCCGCGTCAAGCAGCTGCGGGCCGGCGGCGCGATGATCGCGCCGTCCGACCCCGCCGCCCGACCCCGCCGCCGCCAAGCAGCGTAGGATTGGCGGCATTGACGATGGCATCCAGCGCGAGCGTGGTGAGGTCGGCCTGAACGGCACGCAGGGTGGCAGACATTTGGGCTAGAGGCGGGTGCGCTTCTTTTCGTTCATGCGGGCGTCGAATTTTTCACGGTTGATCACGAAACGTTCGTGACGCCCCCGCGAAATCCGGTCGACGCCATCGTGCGCCTCGACGGAAAACACCAGCCGCCGGCCGTCGACCTCGACCAGTTCGACCGTCGCGGTCACTTCGTGGCCGGGCGGAGTGGCGGCTTCGTGGCTGACGTCGATATGCGTGCCCACCGACTGCTCGTGCGGCCCGTCGAGATGCGGGTTGATCGCGAGGATGCAGGCCCATTCGAGAAAACCGACCAGAAAGCCGGTGGCAAACACCTCCGGCATAGCGACAAATTCGGGCGCTTCCGGATACAGCGCCGGCACCGTCTTGGTCGGTGGAATCACGAAGCGATGGGTACAGCGCAGGCCGGGTTGCAGCGTTGCTTTCATGGGGTGGCTCCTGCGGGCGGGGGCGGGGGTGCCAGCCCGGACGGCACAACGGGCGCGGCCATCGGCGGCTCGAACACAAAGCGCCATTCACTATAGCGGGTGGCGTCGGTGAATGCCTCGTTCTCGATCGAAAAGCCGGCGAGCTTGAAAGGCCGCATCGTCGACGGACTGTGGACGCCCACGATGCCCGGGCCCTCGGCTGCCGGGATCAGCACGAAGGGCTCGCCGCTGACCGGGTCGGGCCAGGCGCGGCGCAGATGGCGTACCGGGTCGGGGCGACGGTTGTCCTCCAGCAGGTCGTCGATCCCACGCGGCAGGCGCGGCTGGGCGGCATCGAGCTGGTAATAGCTGCGGATCGCCTGGCGGTACTGGTCGCCGACGAACAGCAGCTCGGCCTCGCGGGCGCGCTGGGCGTCGGTGCGCCACAGCTTGCCGGCGGCGGCGAGCCCCATGCCGATCAGTGCGATCAGCAGCAGCACATACAGGTAGGCGAATCCGGACTGCGCGGTCTTACCAGCTTGCATAGGGCGTGCCGTCGCGCGCGGCGCCCGGTGCGCCGCTCCTGATGTCATAGACGGTGCCAGGTTCGTCGCCCGGCGGGGTCAGGGTTTGCCAGGTGTCCGCGCGCTCGGTGAGCGGATCGACTGGCAGGCTGCGCAGGTAACGCGCGTCGACCAGTTCATCCAGACTGTCGGGATAGCGGCCGCGGTCGCCGTGGAATTTGTCGATGGCATCGCGCATGACGGCGAGGTCCTGCCTGAGGATGGTCTCGCGCGAGCTTTCGAGGTGGTTGAAATAGCGCGGTATCGCCAGCGTCAGCAGCAGCGCGATGATGGCCATCACGACCAGTAGCTCGACCAGGGTGAACCCCTTTGTTTGCGGCCTCGTCATGGATTCACCATTCGCGATAGGGCACGCCGTTGAGCCCGGTCTGCGGCGACAGCGAGTAGACATCGAAGACGTCGCGTCCCGGGCTGGGCGCGTCGGGCGGGCTGGCGTAACTGCGCACGCCCCAGGTGTCGGTCGGCGGCGCGGTGGCGTCCGGATAAAACGGATCGCGCGGCAGGCGGCGGAGGAAATAGATCTTGCTCGCGTCGGGCTTGGTTTTGTCGGCGACGCCCTGCCACAGCGCGTCGAGATTGGGCGGGTAGCCGCTGGCGTCTGCCGCGGACTCGATGCGGCCTTCCTTCACCGCCTGACGGTAGGCGTCGAGTGCAGTGCGGATCTGCCGCAGCGCGTCGCGCAGTTCGGTCTCCTTGTGGCGCTGCTGCACCAGCTGCGCGAACGGTACCGCCACGCTGGCGAGCAGCGCCAGGATGGCCAGCGTGACGACCAGCTCGATCAGGCTGAATCCAGTGCTGCGGTGCTGCATGGCCTAGTTGTCCGTTTCCGGCGGCGCGGGAATCTGCGGTGGCGCCACCGGTGCGCTGCCGGATGGCGGAACCGGCTGGCCCGGGCTGTTGAGCGTCGGCCCCGTCACATCGGATAGGGGGGAGGGCGAGGGAATCCCGTTAATCGGGGGCGGCCCGCCGTCGGGGGGCGGTTGTGGCGGCTGTGGCGGCGGCGCATCGAACGCCTGGGTCGGGGGCGGCAGGCCGCCGCCGATGGCGTTCTCGGTGCCGCCGCGGAATTCGGTCAGCGCCGGCTGGCGGGTGGCGTCGCTGCGCAGGATGCGCGGCGTGATCAGCAGCACGATCTCGGTCTTGCTGCGTTCGTCGCGCTGGTTGGAAAACAGCCGCCCCAGCAGAGGCAGGTCGCCCAGACCGGGGATGCGGCTGGCGGTGCTGCGATCCTCGTCCGAAATCAGGCCGGCCAGCACCTGGGTCTCGCCGTCCTTCAGGCGCAGCGTGGTGCCGGCGTTGCGGGTGCCGATCTGGTAGGTCAGCGTGCCGCCGCTGCCGCGGATTTCGCGCACGATGCTGGAGACTTCCAGCCCGACCTTGATCTGCACGTCGTCGCGCATCAAGACGCTGGGCTCGACGTCGAGCTTGAGTCCCACGTCGAGATAGGACACCGATTCCGAGATCACCCCGGTCGAGGTGGTGTTGGAGGTGATCACCGGCACCTTGTCGCCGATATGGATCTTGGCTTTTTCGCGGTTCTTCACGCGGATGCGCGGGTTGGCCAGGATGTTGACGTCGCTGTCGTCCTTGCGGAAGTTCACCGTGGGGGTGGGGCTGATGGCAATGTCGCCGCGCGTGATGTCCCTGAGGCTTTCCACCGTCAGCACCGAAGCCGGCGGCGTGGTGTTGGTGACCACGCCGCCCTGGCCGATGGTCGAGGTGGTCGATGGCGGCAGATTCAGCAGCGAGAACTGGTTGGGATATTGCACGCCGAGATCGAGTAGCCGCCCGCGCTTCACTTCCAGCACCTCGACGTCGAGCATCACTTCCGGCTCGGCCAGGTCCTGCACCGCGATGATCTTTTCGGCCAGGCGGATGGCGTCGGGCGTGTCGCGCATGATCAGCAGGTTCAGCCGCTCGTCGACGAAGAGGTCGCGCGTTTTCACCAGGGTGCGCAGCATCGCCATCGTGGCCTTGGCATCGGCATTGCCGAGGTAGAAGCTCTTCACCATTAGTTCCTGGTAGGCCTTCTGCTTCTGCGGCACGTCGGGATAGATCAGCAGCGTGCTGGCGTTGACCACTTTTTTCGCCAACTGTCCGCTCACCAACAGCATATCCAGTGCGTCGGCGATCGGCGTATTGCGCGCGAACAGCGTCGCTTTGGTGTCGAGCCGGACGTCCTTGTCGAACACGAAATTGATGCCGGACTGGCGCGAGATCATGTCGAACACATTGCGCAGCGGCGCATCGCGGAATTCCAGCGTGATCGGCTTGCGGTATGCAGCGCCGAGTTCGCGCGGGCTGAGCTCGTCGGCCTGGCGCGCGGCCTGGATCTGCTGCAGCAGGCGCTGTGCGCCGGCGTGCCCCGGGTTTTGCGACAAGACCTGGCGCAAGGCGAGCGCGGCCTCGTCGGTGCGGCCCGCCGCCAGCGCCTGATCGGCTTTCTCCACCGCCTGCTGATGCTGCCGCGCCGTCGCCAGGTTGGCGTAGAGCGTGGCTGCGCGCGGGTTTTCGGGATGCATGCGTAACACGCTTTGCAGCGTGGCTTCAGCCGCGTCGAAGCGGCCAGCATCCAGGTCCTGCTGCGCCTGCGTGAGGCGCTCGCTGGCCAGGCGCTCGCGCTGGGTATGGTAATAGGCCTTGAGCTCGATGTTGCCGGGCTCGCGTTCCAGGTTCGCGCGCAGGTGGTCGAGGCCGGCTTCGGGCTTGCCGGCGGCGATCAGCTCGCGACCCTCGTTGAGGCTGGTGCTGGCGCAACCGGCCACGCTCAGGACAAGCAGCGCGGCGGTCAGAACGGAAGGGCGGGTGTACTGCAACTCAATCTCCTGTGCGCAGGCTGCGCGTCTGGTCCAGCGGTAGATAGGTGAAATTCAGCTGGTCGCCGGTGACCGGCTCCAGCCGCCAAACGCCGTCGAGCACCTGGCCTGCGCGCACGCTCACCGGCAGCGTGCCGCGCGCCAGGTAATACGTGGTCTGGCCGGCTTCCTGCCAGCGCCCCATGTAGCTGAACGGCAGGGCCGGTGCCTGCGGGGGCGGCGGCGCAACATAGGGCGGCGGCGGCGGGGGGGGCGGCGGCACGTACCAGGTCTGTTCGGGGAACAGGTTGGTGCGCGACAGCGCCAGCCGCGGCGCGGCTTCGGGCGGCGGTGTCGGCGCCGCAGCTTCGGCCGGCGCGGGCGAGCGGGCGCGCGTTGCTGGCTTGGCAACGTCGACCACGGGGGGGTCCGTTTCGCCGGACGCCAGCCACAACGACCAGCCGACCACGCCGGCCAGCGCCAGAAACAGCAGGGCGCGGCGCAGGGGTGCTGTCATGGTGCCGTCTCCACGAACAGGCTCATCCGCAGTTCGGCCTGCAGGTAGGCCGACTCGATGCGCTCGCGCTCGAGTTTCAGTTCATCCAGCGTCAGGTTGGGCAGGCGTTCAAGCGCCGCAGCGAGGAAGGCGTGCAGCGCCGGATAGGGCGTCTCGACCGGCAGCACCAGCTGCCAGCGCACCAGCGCGGTGCCGGCCTGCGGCGTCACGCTGTACCGGCCGCGCGGCAGCGCCAGCCCGTGCGACGCGGCCAGCTGCGCCAGTTCGCCGATCTGCTGCGAGGCCGCACCGGTGGGCGGCAAGGCGGCCAGGGGGTTGAAGACGGGCGGCGCGGGCGACGCCTCGCGCGCGGCGGCGGCTATACGCAACGCGGCCAGCCGGTCCTGCTGGGCGGCAATCGACCGCTGCAGCGTGCCGACGCCGATCGTCTGCAACAGCAGTGCGGCAACCAGCAGGCCGAGCCCGGCCAGGCCGGTTGCGCCCAGGCGCCGCGCCCATTGCCGAAGCCGCCACAGCAGCGTGTTCATGGCTGCAGCTCCACCATCAGGTTGAAGCGCACCGGCTGCCGGTCGGCTTCGATCTGCACTTCGTGCTGGACCAGCGCGGCGCGCTTTACCCCCGGCTGCTGCTGCAATCTGTCGATCAGGGCGACGGCATCCGCCAGCGTGCGCGCCTCGGCCACCAGCTTGAGTTGCGAGCGGGTCTGGCTCGCGTCGAGCGACACCAGCGCGACCGTGTCGTCGAGCGCGTTGGCCAGGGCCTCGAATGCGGGCTGCCAGGAATAGGCGAGCAATGCCGCGACATCGGTCTGCGCGGCTTGCGCGGCGGTGTCGGCAGCCGCGGCCGGGCGCGCGGCCGCGCGGGGCGCCGCCTGTTCGAGCGCGGCGATTTGCAGGGCGAGGCCAGCTTCGGTCGCGCGCGCCGTCTGCAGGGTGTTCCAGCTCCAGCCCAGCGCCGCCGCACCGGCCAGCGCCAGCACGAGGGCCCCTTTGCCGGGACGCGCGGGACGCGCATGAAAATCGAAATCGAGACGGGCCATCTAGATGCCTGCCAGCGCAAGCGCGCCCTGGGTGTGGCTGTCGTGCGGCAGCACCTGCCAGCGCAGGGCACCGGTTTTCGGGGCCGATACGGCGCCGGCGCCGAGCGCCTGGACCCACACTGTGGCCGGCATGGGCAGCGCGGCCTGCGCGGCTTCGCGCTCGATCAGCTGCGGCAGTGCGGCCGCCCAGTCGGCATCTGCCGGCTGCGCGGCGAGGTGGTGCCAGACGCCGTGGCTACCGCCGAACACGCTGAGCCAGCCGGCTTCGGCCAGCACCCACCAGCCGTCGAGCCGGGCCGGCAGGCGCCGCGCGGCATGGCTGGCCAGCGGGCGGATGTGCACGTCGCGGCAGCCATGCCGCGCCAGCAGTGCGTCCAGCTGCCGCACCAGGGCGGTGTCCACGGCTGCGCCGACCAGCCCGTATTGCGGCGGCTGGCTGTGCACCTGCACTTGCCAGGGCGCGGCCGCCTCGCCGTAGATCTCGCGCAGGCTGGCGGCCACCAGCGCCTGTTCCTCGGCGCGCGACAGCGCCTTGCCGGGCGGTGGCGTCAGCACATGACGGACGAAGTGCTGCGACAGCACCACCTCGACCCGTGGGCTCTGCCAGGCGGGCTCGCTGAGCACAGCGTCGAGCAGCGGCAGCAGGCTGTCGGCGCTGCGGGCCGGCGACGTCAGCACGCGAGAGGTGCGCGCGCGCAGCAGCGCCGCCTCACCGGGCGCGAGCGCGATGCGCAATGTGTCAGGCCGCCAGCGTGACACGGTTGATCTCCTCCAGCGTGGTGTCGCCTGCCTTGACCCGCGCCAGCGCGGCGTCGCGCAGGGTACGGGTGCCGCCGCGTTCGGCGGCTTCCTTGATCTGGCCGATCGGCGCGCGCGCCACGATCAGCTCGCGCAGTTCGTCGGTGAGCAGCAGGGTTTCCGCGATCGCGCGCCGGCCCTTGTAGCCGCTGCCGCGGCAATGACCGCATCCGGTGCCCTGGCTGAAGGCGAAGTCGCGGGTTTTTTCGGCGGTCAGGCCCGACAGTTCGAGCAATTCGGCCGACGGCTCGACCGGCGCCGCGCAGTGCGGGCAGTTGATGCGCAGCAGGCGCTGCGCGACGATGCCGTTCAGCGCCGAGACGAAGCTGTAGGGATCGACGCCCATGTGGATGAAGCGGCCGATGACGTCGAACACGTTGTTGGCGTGCACGGTGGTGAACACCAGATGTCCGGTCAGCGCCGACTGCACAGCGATCTGCGCGGTATCGGCGTCGCGGATTTCGCCGACCATGATCTTGTCCGGGTCGTGGCGCAGGATCGAGCGCAGGCCGCGCGCGAAGGTCAGGCCCTTCTTCTCGTTGACCGGAATCTGCAGCACGCCCGGCAGCTGGTATTCGACCGGGTCTTCGATGGTGATGATTTTGTCGCGGCCGTGGTTGATTTCGGAGATCGCTGCATACAGCGTGGTGGTCTTGCCCGAGCCGGTGGGCCCGGTCACCAGCAGCATGCCGTAGGGCTCGGCCGCCAGCTTGCGGATGCGCGCGAGCTGCGCCCCGGCATAGCCGAGGCCTTCCAGCGTCAGCCCGGCGAGTTCCTCCGACAGCGCCTGCCGGTCCAGGATCCGCAGCACTGCGTCCTCGCCGAACACGCTTGGCATCACCGACACCCGCACGTCGACTTCGCGGCCCTGGATCGCCACCTTGAAACGACCGTCCTGCGGTACCCGGCGCTCGGCGATGTCGAGCTCGGACATCACCTTGATCCGCGAAATCGCCTGCTCGGCCACCTCGACGCCCGGCGCGTGGGCGATGTGCGAGAGCACGCCGTCGATGCGGTATTTGACCGTCAGGCCGTGGGCGTCGGTTTCCAGGTGGATGTCGGACGCCCCCGCCTTCAGCGCGTCGTACAGCGTCGAACGCACCAGTCGCACCACGGGGCTGGTGTCCTCGGCGATGCTGGCAAACGACAAGGCCTCGGCGCCCGAATCCTGCGCCGCCTGCGTGCCGCCGCCGCCCATCCCCTCCATCGCGCGCAGGCCTTCCTCGTGGCGAGCCATCAGCGCCGCCAGATCGGCCGGGTGAGCCAGCCCGGTGCTGAACGGCACGCCCAGCACATGCGCGGCGTAGGCGCGGCTGGCGCTGTCCCACGGATCGGTCAGCAGCAGCCAGGTGCGGGCCTCGGCATCCTGCGCGACCAGGCAATGCCGCCGCGCGGCCTCGTTGAAGCCGAGCAGGCTGAAGTCGACCGTCAGCGCATTGAGTGCGGCCATGTCGAACGCCGGCTGGCGGCTGTGCGCCGCGAGCAGGGCCAGGGTGGCCTCGGCGTCCAGACCGAACTGCTCCTGCACCCGCAGCATCACAGGCTGGCCGGCGGCGCGCGCCTGCTCGCGCAGACTGGTCAGCGTGGCCGGGGTGAGGGCGGGCTGCGGCGCGTTCACTGGATCGATCCCGCCAGCTCGAAAATCGGCATATAGAGCAACACGACAATGAGGCCGATCGTCAGTCCGATGAATACCATCAAGAGCGGCTCGAACAGGCGGGTGAACCAGTCGACCCAGCGCGCCATTTCCTCGTCGTGGAAGATGGCGATGCGCTCCATCATCTCGCCCATGCGGCCGCTTTTTTCGCCGACGCGCAGCAGCCGCGCGGCGACCGGCGTGGTCAGCTCGCCGCGGGCAAACGCGGCCGAAATGGTTTCGCCGCGGCGCATCGCTTCCATTGCCGTTGCCGCACCGCTACGCAGGTGGGCGGACAAGAGCCCGGTCACCATCCCGAGCGCCGGCACGATCGGAATGCCGCCGACCAGCAGCATGCCGAGGCTGCGGTAGAAGCGCGCCAGCTCGAAGGTGCGCAGGTGTTCGCCGACGGCCGGGATGCGCCAGGCCAGCCGGGTGAGCGCCGCGCGAGTGGCAGGCTGGGCCAGGGCCACGACGAAGCCGGCAATCAGGCCGATCGCCCCCAGCGCGATCCAGCCGCCGTGCGCCTCGACCGCCTCGCCCCAGGCCAGCAGCATCTGGGACATCCACGGCAGGTCGCGCCCGGCATCGGCATACACCGTGGCAAAGCGCGGCACCACATAGCCGAGCAGAAAACCGATCACCAGCGTGCCGACGCCGATCAGCAGCATCGGGTAAATCGACGCCGACAGGACTTTTTTCTTGACCGAGTCGATCTGGTTCTGGTAGCCGACAAAGCGCGCGAGGGCTGGCGACAGGTCGCCGGTGCTCTCGGCCGCCCGCACCGTGGCGGCATACAGCGGCGGGAACCTCTCGGGCTGCGCGGCCAGCGCCGCCGAAAACGGCCGGCCTTCGCGCATGGTGGTAAGCAGGCGTTCGATCAGTTGGCGCGATTCGGCGCGCGTCTCCTTTTCGGCCAGGGTTTCCAGCGCCTCGGTCAGGGTCAGGCCGGCGTCCAGCAGCGCGATCAGTTCCTGGGTGAACAGCAGCAGCGGAAACCGCGCACGTCGTGCCGACAGCCAGTGGCCGCGCTCGGCCACGACCGACAGCACCTGCGCGCCTTCACGCTGCAGCCGGCTGATGGCCTCGGCTTCGTCGAGCGCCTCGACCGTGAGCGCCGTCACGCCGGCGCCAGGATGCAAGGCTTTGACCCGATAGCGCATCTACCCTATCTACCTACCAGTTGCCGATGTCGGCGTCGGCTTCGGTGCCGCCGGGGCGGCCGTCGCGGCCGAGGGAAAACACGTCCACTTCGCTGTGTTCGCCCGGCATGCGATATTGATAGGGATTGCCCCAGGGGTCGCTCGGCACCGCTTTTTTAAGGTAGGGGCCGCTCCAGCGCGCCTCGTCGGCCGGCTTGGCATTCAGTGCCGCCAGCCCCTGCTCGGTGCTGGGATAACGCCCGGTGTCGATGCGGTACTGGTCGAGCGCCTTTTCCAGCGCGCCGATCTGCGCCTGCGCGGTCGTCACCTCGGATTTGCCGACCTGCGAGAAATAGCGCGGCGCCACATAGCCCGCCAGCAGGCCCAGGATCACCAGCACCACCAGCAGTTCGAGCAAGGTGAAACCGCCCTGGCGGATAGGACGGTATGTGGTATTGAATGAAAGCACGGTCTGTTGTCCCCGAATCAATGTGGCGGCCGCTTGGCAGCGGACTCGGCCTTGTAACAGAATCGTATTTCAACAGAAGCATGTTACAGATTGACATTGCCTCGAGTGAAGGTGGCACAGATATGCAATCGGGCCTGATGACGAACCGGACAGCCAGATGCCGTACACTCGGGGCAAGGCAACCCTAAGCCCTACTCACCGCGGGCTTGATAATTCCGCACATCACATCAAAATAAGGCCAAGAAGACAGGCTTATTCCGGCTATGGCAACCAAGCGAGAAAGCACTACCCTTCTGGAACCGGCTGCGGCAAAAGTGAAGCCGCCGCCGCTCTACAAGGTGTTGTTGCTGAATGACGATTACACACCGATGGAATTCGTGGTGCACGTTCTGAAAAAGTTTTTCGGGATCGACCAAGAACGGGCCACGCAAATCATGCTCAAAGTGCATACTGAGGGTGTGGGTGTGTGCGGGGTGTACCCGCGCGATATCGCGACCACCAAGGTGGAACAGGTTGTGGATTTTGCCCGGCAGCATCAGCACCCGCTGCAATGTACGATGGAGGAAAGTTGAGATGATTGCCCAGGAACTCGAAGTCACGCTGCACATGGCGTTCATGGACGCACGGCAGAAGCGCCACGAATTCATTTCGGTGGAGCACCTGCTGATGGCGATGCTGGACAATCCCTCGGCAATGGAGGTGTTGCGCGCCTGCGGCGCCAACATCGAGTCGATGCGCGAGCAGCTCGGCGCCTTCATCGAGGAGCACACTCCCAAGGTGGACGGCGAGGGCGAGGTCGACACCCAGCCCACGCTCGGCTTCCAGCGCGTGATCCAGCGCGCGATCCTGCACGTGCAGTCGTCCGGCAAGAAGGAAGTGACCGGCGCCAACGTGCTGGTGGCGGTTTTCGGCGAGAAGGATTCGCATGCGGTGTATTTCCTCACCCAGCAGGGCGTGACCCGGCTCGACATCGTCAACTTCATCTCCCACGGCATTACCAAGACCCCGCAGAGCGAGCCGGTGCGGCCCGACGAAGTGGCCGAGTCCAGCGCCGAGGCCCCGGCCGCGTCGCCCCTCGACAGTTTTGCGCAGAATCTGAACACGCAGGCGCTTGCCGGCAAGATCGATCCGCTGATCGGGCGCGATCAGGAACTCGAGCGCGTGATCCAGACCCTGTGCCGCCGGCGCAAGAACAATCCGCTGCTGGTCGGCGAGGCCGGTGTCGGCAAGACCGCGATCGCCGAAGGTCTGGCGCGCCGCATCATCGAGGGTGGCGTGCCCGACATCCTGGCGCAAAGCACCGTGTATGCGCTGGACATGGGGGCGCTCTTGGCCGGCACCAAATACCGCGGCGACTTCGAGCAACGCCTGAAGGGGGTGCTGAAGCAGCTCGCCGACAATTCGAAGGCCATCCTGTTCATCGACGAAATCCATACCCTGATCGGTGCCGGGGCGGCATCGGGTGGCACCCTCGACGCGTCCAACCTGCTGAAACCGGCCTTGTCGTCGGGCAATCTGCGCTGTATCGGCGCGACCACGTACACCGAATATCGCGGCATTTTCGAGAAAGATCACGCTTTATCACGGCGATTCCAGAAAATCGACGTGCCGGAGCCCTCGGTCAGCGAGACGGTGGCGATCCTGCGCGGCCTGAAGTCGCGCTTCGAGGATCACCATGGCGTCAAGTACACGGCGGCCGCGCTGACCACCGCAGCGCAACTGTCGGCGCGCTATATCAACGATCGGCACCTGCCGGACAAGGCGATCGACGTCATCGACGAGGCGGGCGCCGCACAGCGCATCCTGCCGAAATCCAGGCAGAAGCGCACGATCACGCCGAAGGAGATCGAGGACATCATCGCCAAGATCGCTCGGATTCCGCCCAAGACCGTGTCGTCCGACGACAAGAATTCGCTGAAGACACTGGACCGCGACCTCAAGGCCGTGGTGTTCGGCCAGGATGCTGCGATCGATGCGCTCGCCACCGCGATCAAGATGTCGCGCAGCGGGCTCGGCAATCCGCAGAAACCGATCGGCAACTTCCTGTTTTCCGGCCCCACCGGCGTCGGCAAGACCGAGGTCGCGCGCCAGCTGGCCTATGTGCTGGGGGTCGAGTTGATCCGCTTCGACATGTCGGAATACATGGAGCGCCATGCGGTAAGCCGCCTGATCGGCGCGCCGCCGGGCTATGTCGGTTTCGATCAGGGCGGGTTGTTGACAGAAGCCATCAACAAACATCCATATGCAGTTGTTTTACTTGATGAAGTCGAGAAGGCGCACCCGGATATTTTCAATGTGCTGCTGCAGGTGATGGACCACGGCACGCTGACCGACACCAACGGGCGCAAGGCCGATTTCCGCAATGTGGTGCTGGTCATGACGACCAACGCCGGCGCGGAAATGCTCAATCGGGCCAGCATCGGCTTTTCCAATTCGCGCGAAAGCGGCGACGAGATGGCTGAGATCAAGCGGATGTTCACGCCGGAGTTCCGCAACCGGCTCGACGCGATCATCCCGTTTGCGCCGCTGTCCGAGCCGATCATCCTGCAGGTGGTCGACAAGTTCCTGATGCAGCTGGAAGAGCAACTGCACGAGAAGAAGGTCGAGGCGGTGTTCACCGACGCCTTGAAGGCCTATCTGGCCAAGAACGGCTTCGACCCCCTGATGGGCGCGCGGCCCATGGCACGTCTGATCCAGGACACCATCCGCAAGGCGCTGGCCGATGAACTGCTGTTCGGCAAGCTGGCACACGGCGGGCGGGTCACCATCGACACCGACGCCAACGGGCAGGTGAGCCTGGTGTTCGAGGAAGCCGTGCCGGCCTGATTTCGGGGCGATTGCATAAAGTTTTCGGCGTGCGTGGCCGTATTAACGTTTAAGCGGCAGGTCCGCATTCCGGGTTGACGGTATTTCCGTCACCGGCGATGCGTGCCTGCGACCTGAACGTTAAATACGAAGGAGTTGTCATGAATCTCTCCCACGCATCCCGCATTGCCGTCGTTGCGCTGATCGGCTTGTTGCCGGCAGGCGCGTCCGCGGTTGAACCGCCCGCCGATGGCGGCGACCTCGCCGCAGCCGGCGAGCGCATTCGCCAGACCGGCATGCAGATTCGCGAAGACCTCAAGGAAGCGCGCGCCCGCCTCGAAGCCAAGAAGGCTCGAGAGGAAGCCGAGCGCAAGCGGGAAGCCGAGCGTGCTCGCCAGCAGGCGGCCCGTGATGCGGCCGAAAAACTCGCCCTCAAGCAAGCCGAGCAGCGCCGGGCCCAGGAAGCGGCGCAGGCGCAAGCGCAGGCGCAGGCGCGTCGCGATGCGGCCCTGAAGGCAGAACAGGCGGAACGCGCCCGCCAGGCCGCGCTGAACGCGAAGCGCATCGAGGACGAAAAAGCCGCCCGGGAAAGAGCCGCGCTGGCGCTGCAACAAGCCCGCAAGTCGAGCGGCCCGGCCGCAATGAACGATCCCACGCGTGAAACCGCGAAGGAGCGGGCGGCACGCGCCTTGCGCGAGGCCCGTCAGTCGAGCGGCCCGAAGGCCATGGCGGACGACGGACTGTAAAAACTGAAAGACGGGCAGGTGCCCTGCGCGTGAAGCCCGGGTAGCCTGTGCCTTGTCGCTTGATCCTGCCTGTACATCGTGCAGGCGGTCAAGCCAGCTTCCACCCTTTGGCCACCTCGGCGCTTCGCCGGCGCGAGTGGCAGGCGGCTTGCCGAATACCGTTCAATCCCTCACCATACGGGCACGTTCGATAACAGGAGTGCCCATGAAATCCCCCCATGCATCGTTGATCGCGCTCGCCGCGCTTGCCATGCTGCTGTCCGCATGTGAAAAACCCGCCACTGCAACCAAAAGCGAAACCGTGGCCACCGTTGCCGGCGACAAAATCAGCAAAGCCGAACTGGACCTCGCCGTGTCGCGCCTGGGCACGCTGGACGAAGCGCAGACCGCCGAAGCAAAACGCAAATTCCTGCAGGCGCTCATCGATCAGCGCCTGGTGGCGCAGGCCGCGCAAAAGGCCGGGATCGACAAGGATCCGGCGGTGGCGATCGCGATGGCACAGGCCAGCCGCCAGGCGCTGGCGGAAGCCTATGTCGAGCGCAACTTCAAGGACGTCGCCAAGCCCACGGAAGACGAGGTTGCCGCCTATTACAATGCGCATCCCGAACTCTTCTCCCAGCGGCGGATTTACCGGATTCAGGAACTGG
The DNA here is from genome assembly GCA_027344185.1 of Thiobacillus sp. Classification (GTDB taxonomy): domain Bacteria; phylum Pseudomonadota; class Gammaproteobacteria; order Burkholderiales; family Thiobacillaceae; genus Thiobacillus. Next base: position 5,668 of record DAHWJK010000233.1, on the reverse strand, counting down.
ACCTCCAGGTCGAGCCGTCGCGCGTGGCCGAAGTCGAAGCCAGGCTCAAGAGCAGTCATTCGATGGGCGATTTCGTCAACTGGGTGAAAGAGCAGGGCATCGACGGCAAGACTGCCGTGGCGGTCAAGCCGGCCGAGCAGATTCCGACGCCCCTGCTGGCCCGTCTCAGCCAGATGAAGGATGGCGCGGTGACCGTGATGTCGACGCGTCCGGGGCAGCTGCTGATCGAGCAGCTGTTGGAAAGTCAACTGCAGCCGGTCACGCAGGCACAGGCGTACAGCGCCATCGAGCGCGCGTTGATGACGGAGAAACGCAAGGAATTGATGGAAGCGGACCTTAAGAAGCTGCGCGAAGCCACTCCGGTGGAGTACGCCAGCGGCTTTGCACCGGCCGGTGCAACAACCGGAGACGAAAAGGCTGGCAGCGAAAAAACGGACGATAAACCCGCCAACTGAGCGTTCCATGATCCTTGTGACCGGAGGCGCAGGTTTCATCGGCGCCAATTTCGTGCTGGACTGGCTGGCGGCTGATGACGAAGCCGTTCTCAATCTCGACAAACTGACTTATGCGGGAAACCTGGAAAGTCTGAAGTCGCTGCGCGGCGATGCCCGGCACGTGTTCGTGCCGGGCGGTATCGGCGACCGTACGCTCGTCGACGACTTGCTGGCCCGTCATCGACCCCGCGCGGTCATCAACTTCGCCGCCGAAAGCCATGTCGACCGCTCCATCCATGGTCCGGCCGAATTCATCGAGACCAATGTGGTCGGGACGTTCAATCTGCTGGAAGCGGTGCGTGCACACTGGTCGGCGCTGCCGGCGGATGAGCAGGGGGGATTCCGTTTTCTGCACGTGTCGACCGACGAGGTCTACGGCTCCCTCGGCCCGGCCGATCCGGCGTTTTCCGAAACCACGGCGTATGCGCCGAACAGCCCGTATTCGGCATCGAAGGCCGCGTCCGACCATCTGGTGCGCGCCTACCACCACACCTATGGCCTGCCGGTGCTGACCACCAACTGCTCGAACAACTACGGGCCGTTGCAGTTTCCGGAAAAGCTGATCCCGCTGGTGATCCACAATGCTTTGGCGGGCAAGCCGTTGCCGATCTACGGCGACGGCAGCAATGTCCGCGACTGGCTCTATGTCGGCGACCATTGCAGCGCGATCCGGCGCGTGCTGGAAACGGGCAAGGTGGGGGAGACCTACAACATCGGCGGCCGCAACGAGAAGACCAATCTCGAGGTGGTGAACACGCTGTGCGCCATCCTCGATAAGTTGCACCCCGGCTCGCCGGTGACGCCGCACGCCCGCCTGATCACGTTTGTAAAAGATCGCCTCGGACACGACCGGCGCTACGCGATCAACGCGGGCAAGATCGAGCGCGAACTCGGCTGGACGCCCAGCGAGACTTTCGAGTCCGGAATCAGGAAGACGGTGGCCTGGTACCTGGCGCACCCGGACTGGGTCAATCACGTGACCAGCGGCGAATACCGCAACTGGGTATCCAGAAATTACGCAGACACGCACGCATGCGCACACGCAAGTGCATCATCCTCGCCGGCGGGTCCGGCACCCGCCTGTATCCCATCACCCAGGCCATTTCCAAGCAGTTGCTGCCGGTCTACGACAAGCCCATGGTGTACTACCCGCTGACCACGCTGATGCTGGCGGGGATATGCGACATCCTGCTGGTTTCCACGCCGCAGGACACGCCGCGCTTCGAGCAGCTGCTGGGCGACGGCGCGCAGTGGGGGATCAGCATCCGCTACGCGGTGCAGGCCGCGCCAGAAGGCCTGCCGCAGGCCTTCCTGATCGGCAGCGATTTCATCGGCCCCGACGCCTGTGCCCTGGTGCTGGGCGACAACATTTTCTACGGCCACGAACTGAGCCAGGATTTGCAGATGGCCGGGCAGCGCACGCACGGCGCCTCCGTGTTCGCCTACCCGGTGACCGACCCCGAGCGTTACGGCGTGATCGAGTTCGACGCCGACGGCCGTGCAGTCAGCCTGGAGGAAAAGCCCGCCCGCCCCAAATCGCGCTACGCCATCACCGGCCTGTACTTTTTCGACAACCGGGTGATCGACATCGCACGGGCACTGAAGCCTTCAGCGCGCGGCGAGCTCGAAATTACCGACCTGATCCGCCAGTACTTCGACTGGGGCGAACTCGACGTGCAGGTGATGGGACGCGGCCAGGCCTGGCTCGATACCGGCACCCACGATTCGCTGATCGATGCGGCGCTCTATATCCAGACCATCGAGAAACGCCAGGGTCTGAAGATCGCCTGTCCGGAAGAGATTGCCTACCGCATGGGATTTATCGACGCGGCACAGCTGCAGGCCCTGGCGCAGCCGCTGATGATGAATGGCTACGGCCAGTATTTGATGGACGTGCTGAACGACCGGGTGTTCTGATGCAGGTGATCGAAACCCAGCATCCCGAGGTGCTGCTGCTGCGCCCCAAGGTGTTTGGCGACGCGCGCGGCTTCCTGTTCGAGAGCTATAACCGCAAGGTGTTCGCCGAGATGGGCATCGATGCCGAGTTCGTGCAGGACAACCATTCGCGCTCGATCCGTGGCGTGCTGCGCGGCCTGCATTATCAGCTTCGGCAGCCCCAGGGCAGGCTGGTGCGCGTGGTGGCAGGCGAGGTGTTCGACGTGGCGGTCGATCTGCGGCGCGCCTCGCCCCATTTCGGTCGCGTCGCGGCTTGCCGGCTGTCGGCCGAGTCGCATGAAATGGTCTGGATTCCGCCCGGCTTTGCGCACGGCTTTCTGGTGCTGTCCGACCATGCCGAGTTCCTCTACAAGGCCACCGATTACTACGCGCCGGGGCACGAGCGCTGTTTGCAGTGGAACGATCCGGCGCTGGGGATTGCCTGGCCGCTGGAGGACGAACCGCTGCTGTCCGTCAAGGACCGGATCGGTCTGCCGCTCGCCGAATGCGAGGTGTTTGAGTGAGAATTCTGCTCACTGGCGTCAACGGCCAGGTGGGCTGGGAGTTGCAGCGGTCGCTGGCCCCGCTGGGAGAGGTCGTCGCAGCGGATCGCAATGCGCTCGACCTTGCCGATACGGCGGCCATCCGCCGCGCGGTGGCTGCGATCGCGCCCGACCTGATCGTCAACCCGGCTGCCTACACCGCTGTGGACAAGGCTGAGTCCGAGCCCGAACTGGCGTACGCCATCAATGCAGTGGCGCCCGCAGAACTGACAGCCTGCGGCATCCCGCTGGTGCATTTCTCCACCGACTACGTGTTCGACGGGCGCAAGGCCGGCGCGTACACCGAAGACGACACGCCCAGCCCGCTCGGGGTCTATGGCGCGAGCAAGCTGGCCGGCGAGCAGGCGGTGCAATGCGCCGGCATTCCGCATTTGATCCTGCGCAGCAGCTGGGTATACGGCCTGCGTGGACGCAATTTTCTGCTGACCCTGCAGCGGCTGGCGCGTGAGCGCGGCAGTCTGGCGGTGGTCGACGACCAGTTTGGCGCGCCGACCTGGTCGCGCCTGGTCGCCGAGGCCACGGCGCTGGCGATCGCGCGCTGGCTCGACCGGCCCGACCAAACTGCAACATCGGGGATTTATCATTTGAGCTGCGACGGACGCACCAGCTGGCATGGTTTTGCCGCGGCAATCCTGGCGCATAGGGCCAAAACCGGCGAAAACCCGGCGCGGCTGACAGCAATTCCGACTTCGGGCTATCCTACGCCAGCGGCGCGCCCGTCCAACGCGCAACTGGACTGCGGCAAGCTGGCGGCGACGTTCGGTGTGCGGCTGCCCGACTGGGAAGCGGCGCTGGCCCTGTGTCTGGGGGATAATGTGCCGCGTTTCGACGCAATGACAATTTAATGAGCTGACGACATGACGATCATTCATCCGGTGATTCTTTCCGGGGGCTCCGGCACCCGCCTGTGGCCCCTGTCCCGCGCGGCGCTGCCGAAGCAGCTGCTGCCGCTTGCCAGCGACAAGAGCCTGCTGCAGGACACGGTCAGTCGCCTGGCGGCCATGCCGGAAATGGCCGCCCCACTGATGGTGTGCAATGTCGAGCACCGTTTCATGATCGCCGAGCAGATGCGCCAGATCGACACGCCGCCGCACGCCATCGTGCTGGAGCCGGTGGGGCGCAACACTGCGCCGGCGATTGCGGTGGCCGCACTGATGTTGTCGCGCGCCGATCCGGACGCGCTGATGCTTGTGCTGCCGGCCGACCACCTGATCGGCGACGTCGGGGCGTTTCATGCCGCCATCCGCACCGCGGCAAAGGCGGCACAACACGGCCATCTGGCCACTTTCGGCATCGTGGCCGCCACCCCCGAAACGGGCTATGGCTACATCAAGAAGGGCGCGCCGCTGGCCGACAGCGCCGGCGCGCACCAGGTGGCGGCCTTTGTCGAGAAGCCGGATCTGGACACGGCACGGCAGTATGTCGATTCCGGCGACTATTTCTGGAACAGCGGCATGTTCCTGTTCCGCGCCACCGATTTTCTCGACGAACTGAAGGCCCTGCGCCCCGATATTCTCGATGCCAGCCGCGCCGCGCTCGATGCCGCCTCGCTCGACCTCGATTTCGTGCGGCTGGATCCGGCCGCCTTCGAGGCCTGTCCTTCGGACTCGGTCGACTACGCAGTGATGGAACACACCCGCCGCGCTGCCGTGGTGCCGGCCGACATGGCCTGGAACGACATCGGCGCCTGGACGGCATTGTGGGACGTGGCAGAGAAAGACGGGCAAGGCAACGCCACCCGCGGCGACGTCATGCTGGAAAATGCCCGCAACAATTTCGTTCGCGCCGAAACCCGGATGGTGGCGCTGCTCGGCGTGACCGACCTGGTGGTGGTGGAAACCGCCGACGTGGTGCTGGTGGCGAACAAGGACCAGGTGCAGGACGTGAAGAAACTGGTCGACCGCCTGAAGGCCGAAAAACGCTGCGAGCACCTGGTCCACAAGCAGGTCTACCGGCCCTGGGGCTGGTACGAGGGCATCGACGAGGGCGAGCGCTTCCAGGTCAAGCGCATCATGGTGAAGCCGGGCGAAAAGCTCAGTCTGCAGATGCACCACCATCGCGCCGAGCACTGGATCGTGGTGTCCGGCACCGCCAGCGTCACCTGCGGCGACGAGGTCATGCTGCTGACCGAGAACCAGTCCACCTATATCCCGCTGGGCACCACCCACCGCCTGGAAAACCCCGGCAAGATCGACCTGCACATGATCGAGGTGCAGTCGGGCACCTACCTGGGCGAGGACGACATCGTGCGTTTCGAGGATATCTACAAGCGCAGCTAGGCCACGGGCCGCCATGACCAGGCCACGCATGTGGCCTTTTTTGCCCCTGTAGGACAGACACCGACACGTAATGTCGTTGATATCGGACCGGCAATACAGCGCTTCTCTACGTTAACTTTCCCCTGTCCCGTCCGAAAACGAATTCAACACGCTGACTTAAGTGTGAATTCGAAAATAATTTCGACGGAAGGACAGGCAAAATGAAAATGGACGAAATGCTGGACGAGATGCGCGATGTCAATCTCAACTACCTGATGCTGGCGCAGAGCATGATCCAGCACGATAAAGCCACGGCCGTTTTTCGCCTCGGCATCAGCCAGGACGTCGCCGAACTGGTCGAGGCCCTGACCCCCGCACAAATTCTCAAGCTGGCCAGCTCCGGCATGATGGTGTCGCG
>DAHWJK010000206.1:0-2896 GCA_027344185.1 Thiobacillus sp. | reverse complement strand
GGGTGGACAGTACGCTTATCCGCACACGCCTGGGCTGGATGCCGCCTTATTCAATGGAAGCAGGGCTGGCGGCGACGGTGGCTGCGGCAAAATGAACGGGCTTGCTGTCATGTCCGCTTTCATCACCTGCTGGCTGACGCTTGCCTGGCTGCTGCGGCGCGGCAGTCTGCCGATGGACCATCCTAATGAACGCTCGCTGCATGCGACGCCGACGCCGCGCATCGGCGGGCTCGGCATCATGGCCGGGGTCGGGATGGCCAGTCTGTGGCTGGCTGACGCGGCGCTGTTGTATGCGATCCTGGCTGCATCGGCGCTTGCCGCGATGTCGCTGCTGGACGATGTGCGCGGCCTACCCGTGGCGCTGCGCTTCCTGGCGCATTTTGTTGCGGCGGCTGCGTGCCTGCTGGCGTTTGGCTTGACCGGCTGGGTGCTGATGGGGTCGATCCTGGCCGTGGTTTGGATGACCAATCTCTACAATTTCATGGACGGCTCGGACGGGCTGGCGGGCGGCATGGCCGTCGTCGGCTTCGGCGCGCTGGCGCTGGCTGCAATGCTGGGCGGAGCGCCGGGGCTGTCGGTATTCTGCGCGGCGATTGCGGCGGCGGCGCTGGCTTTCCTGCGCTTCAATTTCCCCCCGGCGCGAGTGTTCATGGGGGACGCAGGTTCCATCCCGCTGGGATTTCTGGCGGCTACGCTCGGCATCCTGGGCGCCATGCAGGGGGGGTGGCCGTGGCTGTTTCCGCTGCTGGTGTTTTCACCCTTTATCGTGGATGCCAGCGTGACGCTCATCCGGCGCGCGCTGCGCGGTGAAAAAATCTGGCAGGCGCATCGGTCCCATTACTATCAGCGCGCGGTATTGCTGGGTGCGTCGCATCGCCAGTTGGCGCTGGCGGCCTATGCGCTGATGCTGGCGATGGCAGGGCTGGCGTTCGCGCTGCGATCATTTCCGCAGCATGCAGTGTGGGTGCTTATACTGTCGGCCACACCCTATCTGCTGATTTTTACCGCCGTCGATTTTCGCTGGCAGCGATCCCGCAATGAACCTTAATCCCCGTACCCTCGCCATCATCCTGCACGACATTCTGGCGGCGACGTTTGCCTGGCTGGCGGCATACTGGCTGCGCTTCAATCTGTCGATGCCGCCCGAGTTCCAGGCGGCGGCGCTGTCTACCCTGATCTGGGTGGTGCCGCTGCAGGCTGTGGTGTTCTGGCGCTTTGGCCTCTATCGCGGGATCTGGCGCTTTGCCAGCCTGCCCGATCTCAAGCGCATCATGCTGGCGGTGGGGTTGGCGGCGCTGCTGATTCCGCTGGTGCTGATACTGTTCCGCGTCAGCGCGGTGGTACCGCGTTCGGTGCTGATCCTCGATCCGCTGCTGCTGGTCGTCCTGATGGGCGGTAGCCGCCTGGCCTACCGCGCGTGGAAAGAGCATCGTCTTGCCAGTGTGCTGCACCCGGAAAGCAAGCCGGTACTGGTGGCGGGTGCCGGCTCGGCGGCCGATTTCCTGCTGCGCGAACTGGCGCGCAATCCGGCCGGTTTTCATGTGGTGGGTCTGCTGGACGACAGCCGCGACAAGAAGGGGCGGCTGGTGCAGGGGATACCGGTGCTGGGTCCGCTGGATGATGTCGCGGTCGTGGCGAAAAAAATGGGCGTGGACGATATCGTGCTGGCCTTGCCGTCGGCCGCGCACGAGGTGCGCAGGCGGATCACGCAGGCCTGCACCGACGCGGGACTGGGCGTGATGACGATCCCCTCGCTGGAAGACCTGGTGGCGGGCCGGGTGTCGGTGTCCAGCCTGCGCCACATCGAACTCGAGGACCTGCTCGGGCGCGACCCGGTACAACTCGACGACAGCGGCCTGCACCAACTGCTGACCGGACAGGTGGTGATGGTGACCGGGGCCGGCGGATCGATCGGATCGGAACTGTGTCGCCAGATCGCGCGCTTTGGGCCGGCGAAGCTGGTGCTGTTCGAGCAGTCCGAACTCGCCCTCTATGCGATGGAGCAGGAGTTGCCGCAACATTTCCCCAGGATGCAGATCGTGCCGGTGATCGGTGACGCCAAAAACGCCCCTTGGGTGAATCAGGTCATGGCCGCGCAGCGCCCGAGCGTGGTGTTCCATGCCGCCGCTTACAAGCATGTGCCGCTGATGGAAAACGCCAATGCGTGGGAGGCGGTGCGCAACAATGTGCTGGGTACGCAGGTGGTCGCGGCGGCGGCGCAAACGCATGGCGTCGGCAAATTCGTGATGATCTCCACCGACAAGGCGGTCAACCCGACCAACGTGATGGGTGCCACCAAGCGGCTCGCCGAGATGACGTGCCAGGCGATGCAGCAAGCAAGCGGCACCCGCTTCGTCTCGGTGCGCTTCGGCAATGTGCTCGGCTCATCCGGCAGCGTGATCCCAAAATTCCAGAAACAGATCGAGGCTGGCGGGCCGGTGACGGTGACGCATCCCGAGATCACGCGCTATTTCATGTCGATCCCCGAGGCCGCGCAGCTGGTGCTGCAGGCCGGCATGATGGGCGAGGGCGGCGAGATCTTCGTGCTCGACATGGGCGAACCGGTGAAGATTGCCGAACTGGCCAAGCTGATGATTCGCCTGTCGGGCGCAGACGCGGACCGCATCCGCATCGACTACACCGGCCTTCGCCCCGGCGAAAAGCTTTACGAGGAGCTGCTCGCCGATGACGAATCCACGCTGCCCACCCCCCATCCCAAGCTGCGGGTGGCCAAGGCGCGCGCCGCCGACGCCGCCTGGCTTGCCGCGTGCATGGCCTGGCTTGATGGGAATGGCCTGCAGGACGAAGCAACGGTCAAGCGCCAACTGAAAGCCTGGGTCCCGGAGTACCAGCCCGAGTCGGGATGTCATGACCACGGCGCGCCTGCGCGTGAAAG
>DAHWJK010000190.1:0-1734 GCA_027344185.1 Thiobacillus sp. | reverse complement strand
AAATCTCAGGTATTACCGAAAAGCGAACCCATGGCGACGACCCTGACGAGCAAAGGCCAGGTCACCATTCCCAAGCACATCCGCGATGCCATGCATCTCAAACCCGGCAGCGCCGTGGAGTTCGCGGTGGACGAGGCCGGCCGCGTGGTGCTCAAGTCCGCGCCGTTCGCGAAGCGGCCGGGCAAGCGCGACCGTTTCGAGGCTGCGCGCGGGGCCGCGACGGTGAAGTGGCGAACCGATGATCTGATGCGCCTGCTGCGCGGCGACGCATGATGCTGCCGGTCGACACCAACGTCCTCATCAACGTGCTGGAAGACGACCCGCGCTGGGCCGACTGGTCCATCCGCCAGTTGCGCGCGCAGGCGCAGGTGCATGAGCTGGCGATCAACCCGGTCATCTATGCCGAGCTGTCGCTGGCTTTCACCCGTTACGAAGGGCTCGAACGAAAGGCTCGATGCCGTGATCGCCGCATTGGGCCTGATACTGCGCGAGGTGCCTCGGCCTGCGCTGTTCCTGGCCGGCAAGGCCTTTGCCCGCTACCGCGGGGCCGGCGGCAGCAAGACCGGCGTGCTGCCCGATTTTCTGATCGGCGCGCATGCCGCCGTGGAGGCATGGCCGCTGCTCACGCGCGATGCGCAGCGCTACCGCGCCTACTTCCCGAGCGTCGAACTGGTGACGCCCGAGCCCAGCCCATGACCGTCGCCGCGCGCCAGCCACTCGCCGTGCTCGACCTGCCGTCGCGCCGTTTAAAGGGCCTCAAGATCGAGCGTTTGTTGCATCTGGCCGAATGTCGTCAGCCGATCCGCATGCTGGAGAGCGGTATCGGATCGGGCGGCATGGCCAGGGCGCTCGACGTACCAGCCTCTGACTTGGGGCTGTCGATGAACGGCCCCGTCACTTCATCCCGACGCTGATTTGTCGCCTCGAGATTGGATCGACGTGAGCACGCCCACATTCTTGGACCCGACATCCCTGGTCACGGTCACGGTGACCTTCAACCCGGATATCGGCCTGCTGCGGACTCAGCTCGAAGCATTGCCGCGCGAGAGCCTGAAGCTGGCAGTCGACAACGCGTCGCAGCCCGAAACCTTGCGGGGCATCCAAGCCCTGGTGTCGCAGACACCTAACGCACAGTTGCTGCGCAATGACGAAAACCTCGGGCTCGCTGCGGCTGTCAACCGCGGCGTGCGTGAGGTCCGCGATGCAGCGCCGACCGCTCGCTTTGTGCTGTTGCTCGACCAGGACAGCGAGCCGGCGCTCGGCAGCGTCGCGGCACTGGTGGCCGGTTTCGATGCACTGCAGGCGCGCGGCGAACGCGTCGGATGTGTCGGCCCCATGCTGCTCGATGTCGCGACCGGTTTGCCGCATGGCTTTCATCAATGCACCAGTTGGCGTTGGAAGCGCGTCTACCCCGCATCAGGCGCCACAGCACCCGTCCCCTGCGCCAACATCAACGGCAGCGGTACGTTAGTGCCGATCGATCTGTTCCTCGAACTCGGCGGATTGGAGGACGCTCTGTTCATCGACCATGTGGACACCGAATGGGCCTTCCGCATGCAGGCGCATGGCTACCAGTTGTTCGGTATCCCGCAAGCGGTGTTCCGCCATCGCATGGGCGATGCCAGCCACCGCATCTGGCTGTTCGGCTGGCGGGTGTGGCCGGTGCGTTCCCCGCGCCGCCACTATTTTCTCTACCGCAACGCCGTGGTCTTGATGCGCCGGCCCTATGTGCCG
>DAHWJK010000075.1:0-7988 GCA_027344185.1 Thiobacillus sp. | reverse complement strand
TGCGAAGGGGCGTAGGGTGGGCGCAGCCCACGCGGTCGGCCGATGCGAAGGGGCGTAGGGTGGGCACAGCCCACGCGGTACGGCCGATGCGAAGGGGCGTAGGGTGGGCGCAGCCCACGCGGTCGGCCGATGCGAAGGGGCGTAGGGTGGGCGCAGCCCACGCGGTACGGACAATGACAATGCTCATTCGGGCCCCACTGGAGCGGGGCTCACGCCGGCCTCTCAATTTTCCTGATCGTTCGCAGCCGCTGCCTTGGGCATGAGCCGATAGGCTCATTGCGGGCCGTATTTCAACCCGAAGCCCTGCAATATTGGCTCGCTAAGATTCACCACAGTTGCGAAAGCATCCGAACGCACGATTCGGAGCCCGCGACGGAATACCCAAGTTGTACAAAATAAAGCAACAAGCAGTGCGCGTGAAAAGCAGTGGACATCGGCAGTCGGATGTCCGGACAAGCCCCCTCCCAGGGATTGTCATGTCCTGTTTTCGTTGGATTTTTTCAACGATATCTCATGCGCACGCCGTAACGGTGCTGCGCCGTATTGGCTATTGCAGATTCCGTTTCGTCGTGTGCGTGAGCCGGTGTCCGGTCCCGGACGCCGGCGGAACAGACTGGCCGCAAGGCGAATAACACGTGGTTGACAAGTGGTTTATAAGCAGCGGGGCAGGGCAGGCTGGACGACAGATCCGGCATCCCGGCCCGACAGGCTGCACAAAATAAAGTAGCAGGCAGTGCGCGTGAATAGCAGTCGGCGTCGAGGTCTTGGCGCCTGGAAGGGGACTCTCCCAGGCCCCGACCTTTTCTGTTTCGCCGGGCGATTGGCCCTGCGATATCTCATGCGCACGCCGTTCCGGCGCTGCGTTTTTTTTTGCAGGGCTCTCCGGCGTGCGCTGAGTTTTGTCTGCACGGGCGTCTTGCGCCTGGCAGGCGGCTTTGGCGGGCAGCTCGCGGTTGGGCTGTTGTTGAAATTTTTTGATCGGAGCGGGGCGCGATGTCGCGGACTACAGTGTCTGCGGCCGATCCCGATCTCAAGTCAAGCAACAAAAGGAGCAATCCATGAAGCGCATGAAAACCCTTGCGGCCGGCATTTTCCTGCTGAGCCAGCCCCTCACCGGCACCGCTTTCGCGGCTTCCGTCACCCTGGCGGGCAACACCGTCGATTTCTCTTTCGACGATGCGTTGCTCGGACTGTTCGGCCCGGCCAGCGTGTCGGGCGACACGCTGTATTTCACCCCGACCGATTTCACCGCCACGTCGTCCAACGGCGCAGGTTTCGTGCTGGCCAACGACACCGCCAATATCCGCATTGCCGCACATGACGGCTGGTCGTTCGGCAATCTGGGTCTGGTCGAGCGCGGCGATTACCTGCTGCTGGGTTCGGGCGCCACGGTCGATGTCGGCGGCCAGATGCGCGTGTTCGACATCGCGGCGCCGCTGACCGACACCACCGCTTCCATTGCCCCGCTTGTCCCGCTCAACCTGACGGGGCTGCCTACGCACGACTGGACGGTACAGGCTTCGATCGACCTGTCCGCGTGGGACGGCGTTCAGGCGATCAACGTGACGCTGGAAAACCTGCTGCTGGCCTCGACAAGCGCAAACGCCTCGCTGGCCTTCGTCGAGAAAAAATTCGTCGGCCTGACCCCGTTCATGGCGGCGGCGCCGGTTCCCGAGGCGGAAACCTACGCCATGATGCTGGCCGGTCTGGGCCTGGTCGGCCTGGCCGTCGCGCGCCGTCGCATCGCCGGAAAACAGGCGACAGAAAACAACCAGGCCGCGTAAAGCAGTAAAAGGGGCGGCTGCAAGGCCGGCCCCGTTTTTAATATCAACAATCTACTCAAACCAAGGGAGCATCATGAAGCGCATTAAACGAGCAAAACAGCTTGGGGTCCGTCGCGCCCTGCTGGTGGCGGGGCTGGCGATGGCCAGTGCCGGCGCCCAGGCGGGTACGGTCTCAATGGGTAACGGGATCGCAGACCGTATCGTGGCAGACAGCATCGTGGATTCGGGATCGATCTCCATCCGGGATTCCGGTGGACTCGAACTGGCCCCCCGCGGCAGACTCGAATTGCGGGATCCTCACGCCGTCGTCCAGCCCTTTGTCCTCCTGAACAGCGCCTCGGCCTCGTCCAGCGTGAGCGGCAGCATGAACTACTCCGTCGGGACGGGCAGCGGCTATTTCCGCGAAAACGACTCAAGCGCGGATGGCTCGATGGTGACGCTGGAACTGAACCGCAAAGGCTACGGCTACCGCGCCGAGGCTGCGGCGGAAGCCGCGCAGCTCAATGCGCGCGCGGAAACGAAATGGGTTCCGGGCAGCAATGGCTACGGCTACAACTCCGGCAGCAGTTCCGCCAATGCCACGGCGAGCTGGAGCGACTGGTTCGTGATTTCCGGCGGCACCGGGGTCGGCACGGCGAGCTTTGCCTCCCTGCTGAACGGCGTGATGGTGTCGGCTAAAAACGGATCGGCAAGCTACAGCCTGAATATCGGCTACTCGCCCGATACGTATTGTTACTGGTATAGCGCCTGCAGCGAAGCCGACCAGAGCCAGACCCTGTTCAGCCAGACTTCCAGCCTGTCGGGCAAGGGCAAATCCTCGCTGTCGCAGGAGATCGAAGGCGAATTCGCCTTTGCCTACGACCAGGCTTTCCAGCTGACCGCCACGCTCAATGTCGGCGCCGCGAACGGCGGCATGGCGGATTTCACCCTGGCATCCCTGGGCGACAGTCTGGTACTGCCCGACGGAGCGAACCTGCTGAGCTCGTCCGGCTTGTATGTCCAGGCCGTTCCCGAGGCGCAGACCTACGCCATGATGCTGGCGGGCCTGGGACTGGTGGGCTGGATTTCCAGGCGCCGCCGCAGTGCATCGTAAAAACAATCAGTCATCGATAAACACATCATGGCGCCCGAGCGCCAGGCTTCAGCGTGAGCCGCCCTGTCGAGCCGGGGTACGTTTTCGAAATGCGTTCACGCGCATCTTGGCCCGCCTCACGGCGGGTCTTTTTTTGGTGCGCGACAGCTTTTAGTGCGCGACAGCGGTTTCGATGAATCCTGCAGCGTCCGGCTTATGACATGACCGCCTGGACTTTACCGCTCAGCATGAAAACTCGGCGTCGTCCTCAGCCGCGTCGCCACCGTACAGGACGCAACGCATGGCGCTATCGTGCGGGTGCGCGCAGATGACGTCTGCCAGCCACGGGTAGCAGCCGGCGTAATCGCATTGTTCGGCGTATTCGTCGAGTTCGTCGAGCGGCGCCGCATTGCCCAGTTCATGCAGCGCTTCCTCCGCCAGCAAATCGGCCTGGGCGGCGAGTATCTCGTTTTGCGTGTTCATGGGTTCCCCTGATTTGACCGGAACGTCCATCCTCGTCTCGCAAGGTGAGGCGATGATGACAGCGCATGAAATTTTGCTGGCCCGAATGTCCAGGTACTGGCCCGAACGTGCCATGCCAGCCGCGTTGCGAACACCACCTGCTGCAACATAGATGCGGGAAACTGCGTACGTGCTGAAAAACCACACCCGCCGCGAGGCGGGGTCGGAAACACCAGGATCTGTGCAGCTTTGGGAGAAGCGTTGTAGGCGCAGACAGCCAGTGGCAGCCACTACACGCGCGTTTCAGAAATGACTGCTTGCCAACTTTGTTTTAGGAGAATTTCATGCATATTAAGCATATTAAAACATTGCCTGCCGCCTTGTTGGCAGCCGCCAGCCTCGTCACGGCATCGGCTTACGCAGCGCCCAATTGGGAAGGCACGGCGGATTACACGGCTGGCCCCGGCGCGACCGGCGATGAAGAAGTGGTAGGGCCTTTCGATACCTACGACTTCGCGCGCGGCGTAGTGCTGTTGGAAGATACCTCGGCGACAACCGGCCCGGATACCTTCAGTGGCTATTATCAATCCTATGTGACCAACCATCAGTTAGGGGGTGCATCGGTCTTGGCTCCCGGCCTGAACGCCAACTATGAACTCACGGTCACCGCATGGTTCGAGGAAACCGCCAATTCCGATGGCACCACCTTCGATCTGACCGACGGCGGCGTCAAGCTGTGGTTCGATACCACCCGCGACTACAATTTCAATGCGGATAGCGGCTTTACCGATGGCGGCCTCGGCGACGGCGGCGTAATCCTGACCGGCACGATCATCTCGGGTTCTGGCGCATTGTTCGCCCTTCCGGATGGCCGTGGCGTGGGCTTCACCGACCTGACGGTGCGGGTGGACGGCTATGACAGCGCAGTTTTCGAGCCCGATACCATCGCCGCGGGCAGCAGCATCTTCACGCTGCGCCTGAACGACTCGAGCGATGCCGCCTTCCTGGATCCCATTACAAGGGTTATGGGCCACACCTATGATGCGGGCACCGACGTCAAGCTGGCGGCCGATGGCTACCTGGTATTGCAGGTCCCCGAAGCGAAGACCTACGTCATGATGCTGGCCGGCCTGGGCCTGGTCGGCTTCACGGTGTTGCGCCGCCGTACTTTTTGAGCGTTGCCGGCTCGCCTGTTCCGAGTGTGTCCGGCCGTGCGCCGATCTGAACGGCGCTGTGCGCATGAAGGGCAGTTCTGCAGGATTTTCCTGTATTCCGTTGCTCCTCCGTTACTCCGTTTGCGGGCCCTTGCGGCCCGCTTTTTTTGGGTCAGCCAGCCCGCGCGGTGCGTGCGAAGAGCGGGCTCAGGCGCAGTCTGCCTCAGGCAGGCAATGCGCCTCGGTCAGAGGGTCCTCGGCCAGCGTACGGCCGAACGGTATGCGGCGCTGATCGACGAACAGGCTGCTGCCGTCGATGCGCTTGGCCATGCGTTTGGCTTCGGAAGCGGCGCGCGCCACTTCCCGGTACAGATGGAAATGGGTGGGGTCCACCAGCACCGCGCCGATGGAAAGTGTCACCAGTGCGTGAAATGCCATCGCGCCGCGCCGGTCTTCGCTGTGGTAGCCGCCTGCTGCCACGTGCTCCGGGTCGAACAGGGTCAGGCATTCGCGATCGAAGCGCGCCAGCATGCCATGGCAGCGGATCTCCCAGTCCAGGCTCTGGAACAGCACGACGAAATCGTCGCCGCCGATGTGGCCGATGAAATCGAGTTCGGCATTGCAGCTTTCCCGCAGGATGCGCGCCACCAGCTGGATGATGTCGTCGCCGCGGCGGAAGCCATAGACATCATTGTAGGGCTTGAACTGGTCGAGGTCGAAATAGGCGGTGACGAAGGTCTTGTTGTTGCCGAGCAGGCGTTCCATGTGTTCCTGGATCGGCACGTTGCCCGGCAGGCCGGAGAGCGGGTTGGCGTAGCGCGCGGCGACGATCTGCATTTCCGTCACCTCGCGCATCAGGTCGAAGCCCGACCCCAGCCCCAGGTAGCGTCCTTCGGTGGTGACGATGAAGCCCTGGGTGAAGGCGGCCTTGCCCTTTTTCACGACCAGGACGGACAGCTCCGTCATGTGCGTGGCCTTGTCGACGATGAGCGGATCGGGATCCATCAGTTCGCGGCAGGGCTTGCGGCCGTGCAGTTCGCGTCCGTACAGCCCGATGAACTGATCGAGCAGGGCGGGGCGGTGAAGAATGCCGACCGGAATTCCCTTGTCCACCACGGCCACGGCATGCAGCTCGGGATGCTGCATCATCAGGTCGAGCACGTCCTGACTGGGCGTCTGCGGCGAGACGCTGGGTGCGGACATGACCAGCCTGCTGGCCGGCACGTGCATGCCGTCGCGCGCATGCAGCATCGGAAAGACGCTGACCTTGCCGGACCGCAGGCAGGTTTCCACCTCGTGCGACGGCAGCCGGATCGGCACCGGAGAGGGGCGGCCGATCAGGTAGCCTTGCGCGTAACGGATGCCCAGGTCTTTCAGCACCGCCAGCTCGGAAGGGCTTTCCACCCCTTCGGCGATCACGCAGGAGTGGGCGCCTTCGGCCAGCTGCCGGATCGAGCGAACGAACTGGATCTTGTGGGGATCCTGGTGAATCCCGGAAATGAAATGCTTGTCGATTTTGACGAAGGCGGGTTTCAGTTCGGACCATAGCCGCAGGCTGGAAAAGCCCTCGCCGAGGTCGTCGATGGCCACCTCGATTCCGGCTGCGCGCAACAGGGACACTGCCTCCCGCAGATCGCCGTAATCCAGCGACGAGGCATTTTCAGTGATCTCGATCACCACCTGATGGCTGGCCATGCCGGTTTTTTTCATGGCATCCAGCAGCGCATCCGCTTCGAATGCCGGATCCAGCAGGCTGCCTGGCGACAGATTCACGAACAACTGCCCCGGCAACTTCAACTGGGCATGGGTTTTGAGCGCCATGCGCAGGCAGGCCCAGTCCAGCGCCGACAGCAGGCCATGCTGCTCGGCGACGCGAAACAGCGCCTGCGGCCCATGCAGCGGGCTGTTGGATGGCCCGCGCGACAAGGCCTCGTAGCCCATCACCCGCCCCTCCACCAGATCCAGAACAGGCTGCAGCAAGGTCATCAACCGTGCATTTTCCAGGATGTGTTCCAGATGAAATCGCAATTCGTTGTGGCTCATGGGAGGACAGGACAATGCGGGACCATGGATGGTAGGCGCCCCGCGTTACGCGCGTGTGAACAGCAACCGCGCGCGCTTCGCGGGCTACAAGCTTCAAGTTTCAGGGTGCTCTTGGCGACCAGGAGTCGGTTCGTCTGATTCTTGCCACTTGAATCTTGAATCTTGAATCTGTCACTTCACTGTCATTGCGTACGCCTATGCTCGCTGCCTGGGGGGGCTTCATGCATAACACCAATGAACTGACCGATGAAGAGTGCGGACACCTGGCGCGCATCCTGGTGGCCTCGCGCCGGGTGACGCAGCGCCATCATTTTTTCAGCTGGGTGCATGGCCCGATGCAGTCGCTCATTCCCCATGAAATCCTGCTGTGCGGGCTGGCGGATGAAAGCGGCTATCTGCTGCACGAGCGCTTCACCGCCTGCCGCTATTTCAAGGACGATCATTACCATCGCGTCATCCATCCCGGCGACGGTCTGATCAATCAGTTGTCGCAGGAATGGCAGGCCTTCGGCGAGCCGCGCTTGATCGCCGCGAACAGGGACGAGGCCGGTGGCTGGCATGCCCGGCTCGCCGATCTGGAACTGAAGAACGTCGCCTTTCACGGCATGAGCTGGATCAACGGCCAGATCAGGGGGTATGCCAGTTTTTCACGCGTGCGTGCGCCGCTCGATGCCCGCCTTGCGCTCTATCTCGACATCCTGTTGCCGCACCTGCTGGCAACCCTGGTGCGGGTGCTTGCCTACGAAGCGCGCACCCGCACCAATAGCGAGCGCCCCGTCGGGCTCATCACCCCGCGCGAAGTCGAAGTGCTCGCCTGGGTGCGCGAAGGCAAGACCAACGACGAAATCGCCGACATCCTCGGCCTGTCGATGCTCACCGTCAAAAATCACCTGCGCCACGCGATGAAGAAGCTCGTCGTCCGCACCCGCGGCCAGGCCGTCGCCAAGGCGATCGCGCTGGGGTTTCTGCGCGCGCAGGGCGCGCGCGGAGGCGCGGAATAGCGCGTCCGCGCGTTGCGCGGGTTTCAAGGCGCACGTTACAGGGAGGGTCGTGGCCCGGCATGAAGCCGCGCCTGCATCTTGCGGCTTGAATCTTGAAGCCTCCGCGGTGCGGACGCTCCGCGCATCCGCCGCCACCCGGCGGGATGAGCCATCCGGCTCAGTTTTCACCTTTCCTTTTCCGCATCGCGTGTCATGCACGCCCTCTAAAGTTCCCCTGTCCGCATCTGGCGGGCTTCATTTCCGGTTGGCCAGCCGTTCGCCGGCAGGCCTGCCCCGCAGGGGGGAGGAAAGCTTCACAACTTTCTGGGTCTTTATTTTCAAAGAGGAGCACTACACATGAAACTCAAACTGATTGCACTCGCCGCCATGCTGGCCGCGGGTTCCGCGCAGGCCGCCATCGATACCGGCTTGCCCAACATCGATCCGTCTTCCACCGGCAACGGCGAACTGATGCTCAACCTGAAGTGGAAAG
>DAHWJK010000067.1:0-3330 GCA_027344185.1 Thiobacillus sp. | reverse complement strand
TCGATTCGCCATTTCATTGACCCCTTGGGAAGCGGGCTAGCACCGGGCTAGCATAGACGGTTAAATTCCGTTGTTTTTCATGCTAGCCCGTTAATGTAATAATGTCTATATATGATTGAATTAACTAGATTAGTTAATCATCATTAAGGTGGGTAAAGTACCCCTCTCTTTGGCTACGAACCAAGGGGTCAGGAGTTCGAATCTCTTCGGGCGCACCAAACAAGAAAAGGGGTTGGCTCAGGCCAGCCCCTTTTCCATTTCCGGCACACGCGATCAGGACGGCCGGTAGGTCTGCAGAAACTGCGTCATGTCCTCGGCCGGCAGCGGCCGGCTGATCAGATAGCCCTGAATCACGTCGCACTGCAGCGAATGCAGATAGCGCGCCTGTGCGTCCTCCTCGACGCCCTCGGCAATGACTTCCAGACCCAGGCTGTGGCCGAGCGCAATGACGGCCTTGACGATGGAGGCATTGCCGCTGTTGGTCGTCACGTCACGCACGAAGGACAAGTCGATTTTCAGCTTGTGCACCTTGAGTTGCTGCAGATAGGCCAGCGAGGAATAGCCGGTCCCGAAATCGTCGATCGACAGGCGCACGCCCAGCGCCTTGAGTTCCGACAGCGTCTTGAAGGACTGGTCGCGGTCCGCCAGCACGAAGCTCTCGGTGATTTCCAGTTCGAGCTGCTCCGGGGCAATCCCCGACACCTGCAGCGCGTCCCTGACCGAATTGAGCAGGTGGCCCCGGTTCAACTGAACGGCCGAGACGTTCACCGCCGTCTGCCGGGGCAGGCCAGCCGCATGGTCGACGATGATGTAGACCTCGTCGCCGCCGATGCGGGCGATTTCGCTGTTGTCCGGCAACAGGCCTTACGTCGATCAGCAGTTCCAGCACGCCGTCGAAGCCGAATTCGATATGCTCGATCTCCAGCTTGCCGGCGTCCGCCCCGCCCATGCCCGCACGCCATTGCCAGGCCGCGATGGCCAGCACGATGACGATCACTGCAAGCAGCAGGAGACGGGTGGGTTTCAAGTCAACTCATGTTCTTATCCGTTGCGGCCGAATATAACCTTATTTGAAAACCCGCGCGTGCTTCAGCTGGCAGCCAGCCCCTGCTGCATGAAATTGCCGAAATTTTTGGCATACTCCCCGGACCCGAACCGGGAGTGCCCAACCTTCCTGCGAATGCGCGAAATCCCCGTTTCGTTCGGACATGACGGGCTGCGTACGCCACCCTATTAAAGAAGCCGGCCCAAAAACCGTTAAATGCGCATCCGTATTGATTATCAGAGCGGCAAGCCCCACTTGCCCACAGTCACTTGAACAACACGACAGGGACCGAAAAGACGTTGGATGCCGCCTCGCCCGCCGGCGCACCCGACACGCTGCTCGAATGTCTGCTCGTGGTGGTGCAGGCGCACGGGGGTACCCTGAGCCGTCAGGCGGCCATCGACGGGCTGCCGCTGGTCGACAATCGCCTCACCCCGTCCCTCTTCCGCCGCGCCGCCAAACGGGCCGGCTTTGCCAGCAATGTGGTGAAGAAACCCCTCGACGCGCTCAACATCGCCCTGTTTCCCGCCGTGCTGCTGCTCGACGGCGAGGAAGCCTGCGTGCTGCAGGGCTGGCAGGACGACGGCCGGACCGCCCGCCTGATCTTTCCCGAACTGGGAGAAGCCGAGGCTCTGCTGCCCCGCGACGAGCTGGCGGCCCGCTATTCCGGCCACGCGATCCTGGCGCGGCCGGAGTTCCGTTTCGATGCGCGCACCCCGGAAGTCGGCCGCGTCAAACATCGCCACTGGTTCTGGGGCACGCTGGCCGACAACACGCCGCTGTACCGCGACGTGCTGCTGGCGGCATTCATGATCAACGTGTTCGCCGTGGCACTGCCGCTGTTCACGATGAACGTGTACGACCGCGTGGTGCCCAATCACGCGATCGAGACCCTGTGGATGCTGGCGGGCGGCCTGGTGATCGTGCTGGTCGCGGACCTGGTGCTGCGCACCATGCGCGGCTATTTTCTCGACCTGGCCAGCAGCCGGGTCGATGTGCGGCTGTCCGCCTACATCATGGAACGCGTGCTGGGCCTGCGTCTGGAAAACCGGCCGCTCTCCGCCGGCTCGTTCGCTGCCAACCTGCGGTCCTTCGAGACGATCCGCGACTTCATCACCTCGGCCACGGTGACGGCCTTCATCGACCTGCCGTTTGCGCTGATTTTCCTCGTGGTCATCGGCTGGATCGGCTGGCCGCTGATCCTGCCCATTCTGTTCGGCATCCTGCTGGTGATGGCCTATGCCCTGACCGTGCACAGCAAGATGCACGAGCTGTCTGAAACCACCTACCGCGCCAGCGCGATGCGCAACGCGACGCTGGTCGAAAGCCTGGTCGGCCTCGAAGCGATCAAGGCGCTCGGTGCCGAAAGCGTGATGCAGCGCAAGTGGGAAACGAGCGCGGCGTTCCTGGCGCGCGTCGGCGCGCAGTTGCGGCTGCTGTCGTCGTCCACCATCAACGGCGCGATGTGGGCCCAGCAACTGGTCAACGTGATGGTCGTGGTGGTAGGCGTGTACCTGATTGCGGACGGCAATCTGACGCTCGGCGGACTCATCGCCAGCACCATGCTGGCGTCGCGCGCAATGGCGCCGGTCGGCCAGATAGCCGGCCTGCTCACCCAGTATCACAACGCGGCGACTGCGCTGAAGTCGCTGGACGACATCCTGCAGCAGCCAGTCGAGCGGCCGGCCGACTCCAATTTCGTGACCCGCCGGCATTTCAGCGGCGAGATCGAGTTCAAGGATGTCGACTTCAACTACCCCGGCCAGGACCATGCCGCACTGCGCAACGTCTCGCTGAAGATCCGCGCCGGCGAGCACGTGGCGATCCTCGGCCGCGTCGGCTCCGGCAAGACCACGCTGGAAAAGCTCATTCTCGGCCTGTACCAGCCCACCTCGGGCGCGGTGCTGGTGGATGGCGCCGACCTGCGCCAGCTCGACCCGGCCGAACTGCGCCGCAACATCGGCTACGTGCCGCAGGACGTGATGCTGTTCTACGGCAGCCTGCGCGACAATCTGACCATCTCCGCACCGACCGCCGACGATGCCGCCGTGCTGCGGGCCGCGCAGGTGGGGGGCCTGCTCGAATTCGTCAACAGCCACCCCCGGGGCTTCGACATGACCGTGGGCGAACGCGGCGAGTCGCTGTCCGGCGGCCAGCGCCAGGCGGTCGCCATCGCGCGCGCCACCATCAACGACCCGCCGATCCTGCTGATGGACGAGCCGACCGGCTCGATGGACCATTCCAGCGAAGAGGACATCAAGCAGCAGCTGCGCAGCTTTGCCACC
>DAHWJK010000056.1:0-3412 GCA_027344185.1 Thiobacillus sp. | reverse complement strand
GCAATGACGCCGCCTTCGCGCAGCACGCTGGCGGGCTCGGGCTGGATGGCGCGCGTCAGCAGGGCATGCAGGTCGGGGCGGGCGGCGAGCGCGGTTTGTAGCGCCGCCAGGCGTGCCTGATCGTCGGGCAAGGCGACAGCGAGATCGGGCAACAGCGCCAAGGTGTCGCGCAGGCCGGACAGGTCGCGCGGACGCGCGTTTTTCAATGCGATGCGGCCGCCGATCCGCTCGACGTCGGCGCAGCTTTTCAGCAGCCGGTTAAGCGTGATGGCGATGTCGGGCCGTTCGGCCAGCACACCGATGGCATCGCGCCGTCGGGTCAGAATCTCGCGGTCGCGCAGCGGATGGTGCAGCCAGTGGCGCAGCAGGCGCGTGCCCATGCCGGTGGCGGTGGTGTCGAGCACCGACAAGAGTGTCGGCGCCGCCTCGCCGCGCAGGGTCTCGGTGAGTTCGAGGTTGCGCCGGGTGGCTGCATCGAGCTGCACGAAATCGCTGTCGCGCTCGGCGCGAATCGACTGGATATGCGGCAGCGCGGTGCGCTGGGTGGTCTGGATGTAGTCGAGCAGCGCGCCGGCCGCGGCAATCGCAAGAGAAAGGTCCGCCACGCCGAAGCCGGCCAGATCGCGGCTGCCGAGTTGCTGCGCCAGACGGGTCTGTGCGCCGGACGTGTCGAACTGCCATGGCGCCAGCCGGCGCACCGCGCAGGCAGCGCCCACCAGGGCAAAGTCGTCGGGCGCCAGGATTTCCGCCGGCCGGATGCGTGCCAGCAGGGCGGGCAGGGCGGTCGCATCGACCTCGGTGATCTGGAAACGCCCGGCGGCAAGGTTGAGCCAGGCCACGCCGATTGCTTCCGTGCCAGGTGCGATCGCAAGAATCAGGGTGTCGCGCGTTTCGTCCAGCAGCCCGGAATCGGTCAGCGTGCCAGGCGTCACGATACGCGCCACCTGACGCTCGACCGGTCCTTTGGATGTTGCAGGATCGCCAACCTGCTCTGCGATCACCACCGATTCGCCCAGCTTCAACAGCCGCGCCAGATACTGCTCGGCGCTGTGGTAGGGCACGCCGGCCATCTTGATCGGGCTGCCGGCCGACGCGCCGCGCGTCGTGAGCGTGATGTTCAGCAACCGCGCCGCCTTTTCGGCGTCGTCGTAGAACAGCTCGTAGAAGTCGCCCATGCGGTAGAACAGCAGCATGTCGGGATGCTGCGCCTTGATGCCCAGGTACTGCTGCATCATCGGGGTGTGGGCCGTGGGCTCCTTGGCGATCGACATGGACGAACGGCGTCGGAATCAGACCTTCAGTTCGGGCGGCAGGTGCGGCGCGAGGACCTGAAGCATCTGGCCGAAGATTTTCGGGGTGGCGGCGACGATGTTGCCGGATTCCAGAAAGCCTTCGTCGCCCAGGAAATTGCCGACCAGCGCGCCGGACTCCTGCGCGATCAGGCTGCCGGCGGCGAGGTCCCAGGGCTTCAGGTGCATTTCCCAGAAGCCGTCGTAGCGGCCGCAGGCGACGTAGGCGAGGTCGAGCGCGGCAGAGCCGGGGCGGCGCAGGCCGGAGGTCGCCTTCATCATGTCGCGGAACATGTTGAGGTAGGCTTCGGCGAAGCTGAAGTCGCGGAAGGGGAAGCCGGTGCCGATCAGGCATTCGCTCAACTTGGCGCGCTTGCTGGCGCGGATGCGGCGGTCGTTGAGCATGGCGCCGCGGCCGCGGGTGGCGGTGAAGAGCTCGTTGCGCGCGGGGTCGTAGACGACGGCCTGGGTGATCTGGCCCTTGTGCTTCAGCGCGATGGAGACCGAATACTGCGGCAGGCCGTGCAGGAAATTGGTGGTGCCGTCGAGCGGATCGATGATCCACTGGTAGTCCTCGCCGTTTTTGGCGTCGGCCGTGCCAGACTCCTCTGCTAAAATCCCGTGGTTCGGATAGGCGTCGAGCAGGGTTTCGATGATGGCGCGTTCGGCCATCTGATCGACTTCGCTGACGTAATCGCGATCCTGCTTGCTCCGCACGGTGAGTTGATCGAGGTCGAGCGAGGCGCGATTGATGATCGCCCCGGCTTTGCGAGCGGCTTTCACCGCCGTATTGAGCATGGGATGCATGGTGTCTGGCTACGAATTCAAAGAACGAAGCGCTATTTTACTTGATGACACCCACTTGATGATCCCGGCCGACCCGAAACTTCTCGCCCGTATCCGCATTGTGCTGGCGCGCACCAGCCACCCCGGCAACATCGGCGCGGCGGCGCGTGCGATGAAGACGATGGGACTGTCCGATCTGGTGCTGGTCGAGCCCGCCGTGTTCCCCAACAGCCAGGCCGACGCGATGGCCGCGGGCTCGACCGACCTGTTGGCCGCAGCCCGCGTCTGCGCCACGCTCGCCGAGGCGCTGGCCGACACCACGCTGGCGCTCGGCGTGTCTGCGCGCCGGCGCGACATCGTGTCCGAGGTGCTGACCCCGCCCGAGGCGGCGGTCCGTCTGCTGGCCGAAGCGCAGGCCGGTCCGGTCGCGCTGGTGTTCGGCAACGAAACCAGCGGTCTGTCGAACGAGGAACTGAGCCTGTGCCAGGGCCTGGTGACGATCGCCGCCAACCCTGACTACAGCTCGCTCAACCTGGCCGCCGCGGTGCAGGTGCTGAGTTACGAGCTCCGCCAGGCCTGGCTGGGCCATGCAACGTGGCCGCAGCCCGAAATGGATGCCGCCAGCAGCGACGAGGTGGAGAAGTTCTACGCCCACATGGAAACCGCACTCGCCGAGCTGGAATTTCTCAATCCCGGCTCGCCCGGCAAGCTGATGCTGAAGCTGCGGCGGTTGTTCGCCCGTACCCGGCTGGCGAAGGAAGAAGTGAACATCCTGCGCGGCATCCTCACCGCCGCGCAGGAAGCGCAGCAGCGGGCGAAGCGGGCACGGAACCCCGGCACTGAATAGTTGACTAAATTACTAGGAAATAGCATCCTCTGCGCATGAAACTGCTCAGCCAACTCAAGGAAGACATTGCCGTCGTATTCGACCGCGACCCGGCTGCGCGCACGACTTTCGAGGTCGTCACCACCTATCCGGGCTTTCACGCCATGCTCTTCCACCGCCTGGCGCACGCGCTGTGGCGCATGGAATGGAAATGGCTGGCGCGCTTCACCTCGCATATCGGCCGCTGGCTCACCGGCATTGAAATCCACCCCGGCGCGACCATCGGCCGCCGGGTGTTCATCGACCATGGTATGGGGGTGGTGATCGGCGAAACCGCCGAGATCGGCGACGACTGCACCCTGTATCACGGCGTGACGCTCGGCGGCACGTCGTGGAACAAGGGCAAGCGCCACCCCACGCTGAAACCCGGCGCGGTGGTGGGGGCGGGTGCCAAGATCCTCGGTCCGATCACCATCGGCGCCAATGCGCGGGTCGGCTCCAACGCCGTGGT
>DAHWJK010000239.1:0-4211 GCA_027344185.1 Thiobacillus sp. | reverse complement strand
GGGGGCGCGAGTGGGTCGGATCAGTCATGCGGTTCAGCGATCGAGACGGTTTCTGCATGATACGCCGCGCGCGCCGGCTGGACCACGCCCTCGGCGCTGGGCCGCTTGCTCGACCGCTACACGCAGGGCGAAGGCGCGATCGGCGAATGCCAGCAACTGGATGCGTCGCCGTGCTGACCGCGCGCGGGGCCCCGCTTGAGCCGGCGCGCGCGGCGTATCATGCAGAAACCGTCTCGATCGCTGAACCGCATGACTGATCCGACCCACTCGCGCCCCCGTACCTGGATTTTGCCGCCCGTGCCGTATGCCGCCGCCCTCGTCGGCGGCTGGTGGCTCGATCGCCATGTCTATACTTTGCCGCTCGACTGGGGCCTGGCGACGCGTCCATTGGGCTGGCTGCTGGTGGGCATCGGGCTGCTGCTGATGGGGTGGACGCTGCTGACGTTCTGGCGTCACCGCACCACGGTCAACCCCTACAAGGCGGCGTCGAGCCTGTGCACGGATGGGCCATTCCGTTTCAGCCGCAATCCGATCTATGTCGGCGATGGATTCATCCTGGCCGGCGTGGCCATGCTGCTGGCAACCTGGTGGCCGCTGCTGTTCGCGCCGCTGGTCTGGACGCTGCTGCGCTACGGCGTAATACGCCACGAAGAAGCGCATCTGGAGGCGAAATTCGGCGACGCCTACCGCGCCTACCGGGCGCGGGTCAGGCGCTGGCTGTGACCGCGGCGGCCGTCGGCCTCGCCGGCCTGTGCCTGCTGAGCGGCTGCGGGACGCAGGCCAATCCCCGCTACGACCCGACCCGGCCGCACCACACGCCCGACGGTTTCCGCAACCTCGACGCGGACGCCCGCATCGGGAAGGGCTTCTGGCGCTGGCAATGGGCGCGCCGCACCGCGGGCCTGCCGTCGCCGCCGGCCGCGTCCCACCGCGACTGGCGGGTGACGCCCGATCTGGCGCTGCTGCACACGCCCGCGGGCAATCCCCGCGTTACCTGGATCGGCCATGCCACGGTGCTGTTATGGCTGGGCGGCATCAACGTGCTGACCGATCCGCATTTTACCGAGCGCGCGTCGCCTGGGTCCCTTCGATCTCGCTGCGCTGCCGATCGGCGCCTAAGCGCCGCGCTGGTTCATGCGGGCGCAGCACGTCGACCCGTGGGAAGCGATGCAAATCCACCGCGACCTCGGCGCCCGCCAGTCGCTGGGCGTGCATTGGGGCGCGTTCGAAATGGCCGACGAAGCACTCGACCAGGCACCGCGCGATCTGGCGTCCTCCGCCAGGCCGCCGGACTGGCGGAGGACGCGTTCTTTGTGCTGCGCGTGGGCGAGACCCGGCGCCTCGAGCGCCCGCCCGGCAGCTGAACTGAAATCGGTCCCGGTCGTGGCCGATAAATCCGGTAGGAATTGGCGAGGGGGCCCGGCATGCACATCACCCTGCACGACAAAACGCTGGAAATCCGCCTGAGCGCCGCGGCGCAAAAAGCGCTGGCACGGCGTGCAACGCCGCTGGTGGCCGAGATGGAGCTGCTGTTTTCCTGCCTCTTGCGCAAGCGGGTGGTTTTCGACGAGTCGCTCGACGACACCACGCCGGCCGGCGATCGCCTCGCCGTGCGCTTCAAGCCCATCATGACGCGCAAGTGCAGCGTGGCAAAAGGAGGCGCCGCGCCGCCCTCGGAACGGTTCCCGCTGGAAAACCCGCGCCCCTATGTGCCCAACTGGCTCAGCATTGACTACCGGCGGGGCGCGTGGGTGGGCAATTTCGGCTACGCCGACTGACATGCGCACGGCCGAAAAAAGTTCGGCGTGGTTCGGCCGGCGTCCGGCGTCCGCCCGCAGGCGGATTCAAGTTGGGGGCGTTTAAAACCGATATCTTTGCTTGATTTCAAGGACGCATCGATAAACAGGGTATTTAACGCACATAACCGGGCTGAAAAAACGCTCTTTTCAGCCCCTTGACGGGCCACACGCCCGAGCCTTCCCCTTCCCATGAATGTCCCCCTTCCTGCTCCGCGCGCCGTCGATCTGGAATTGGCGCAATGCTACATCCGGCTGTTTGTCCCGCTGCCGGTCCTGATGCTCTGGTTCGGGTTCTGGTCCCTCCATACGGCGCGCCCCGAGGCGACCATCGGCCTGGTGGGCACGGGCGTGTTTTGCCTTTTCACGGTGGCGCACTGGGCTCACGTGAAAAGCTATCCCGGTTTTTATCCGGCACGGCGGACGCTGGCGATTACCGTCGATCAGCTGGGCTGTTTCCTGACCATGCTGCTGACGGGAGAGCTGGGCGCAATCGTTGCTTTTTTATGCCTCTGGATTTCGCTGGGAAACGGGATCCGTTTCGGCGTGTCCTGGATGGCGCTGTCCGCGGCGCTTGCGTCGACAGGCCTGATTGCCGTCGGCATGTTCTCGGACTACTGGAGCCAGCACCCCATCTGGATCATCAGTCTGGTCCTGCTGAATACGGCCATCCCCGCCTATGTGGCCAGCCTGATACGCGGGTTTCATCACAGCCGCAGCGAGCTGGCCCGCTATGCCGGCGAAATGGAGGCCATGGCGCTCAAAGACCCGCTGACCGGCTTGCCCAACCGGACCGCACTGTTTGACGAGCTCGACAAAGCCGGCGCGCATGCCCGCCGTACGGGGGCGTCCATCGCCGTGCTGTATTTCGACCTCGATGGATTCAAGCAGGTCAACGACAGCCTGGGGCATGCGCCGGGCGACTTGCTGCTGGTGGAAACCGCCAGGCGCGCAAACGAAGCGCTGCGCTGCGAGGACGTCCTGGCCCGTCTCGGCGGCGACGAGTTCGTCGTGCTGCTGCAGACGCAGGATGGCAGCGCGCGGGCGCACGCCGTGGCCGAGCGGATCCTGCAGGCGATCGCAGCCATCCGCGAGATTGCGGGCAGTCCGATCGATGTGACCGCTTCCGTCGGCATTGTCGTCGCAAGCGGGGCGGAGGCGGTGCGGTTGGGCGCGGAACAGGTCGTCCACGAAGCGGACCGCAACATGTATCTGGCCAAGAAGCGGGGCAAGAATCAGATCGTGCTGTCCTGCCTTGAGGATGAAGCCGGTCTGCGTGCTTTGCTGGCTTGAACGCGCACTCAGCGCCGCTGCCGGCCCTTGTCAGATACCGAATAGCGCGCGCGCCGAGCGGGTTGTGGTCTGTGCCACTGTATCTGTATCCAGCCCGCGCAATTCAGCCAGTACTTGCGCAATGCGCGGCAGCTCGCCCGGCGCGTTGCGGCCACGGCCGATCCACACCGGCGGAATGTCGGGACTGTCGGTTTCCAGCACGATCGCGTCCAGCGGCAGGTCGACCGCCAGCCGGCGCAGGTTGTTGGCGCGCGGCCAGGTGAAGGCGCCGCCGAACCCCAGCTTGAATCCAAGCTTGAGGAATTCGCCCGCCTGCTGCGGACTGCCGTTGAAGGCGTGCGCGATGCCGCCGCGCACGCCGACCCTGCGCAGGTGTTTCAACAGCTGATCATTGGCCTTGCGGCAGTGCAGCAGCACCGGCAGGTCGTAGTCCTTCGCGATTTTCAGCTGCTCGACACAGAAAAATTCCTGCGTGGCGTAGTCGAGGTCCTTGACGAACAGGTCGAGCCCGATCTCGCCCACCGCGACGGGGCGTTGCGCGTCGATCTGCGCGCGCAGGTCGGCCAAATGCTCGGGGCGGTGTGCCTGGATATACATCGGGTGCAAGCCCCACGCCGGCCGGCAGCCGGGATAGCGCTCACAGGTGGCGGCCACCGCGGCGAAGTTGTCGCGGCTGATCGCCGGGACGATCTGGATCCCGACGCCGCTTTCGACTGCGCGCGCGTACTCGGCGTCGCGGTCGGCATCGAATTCCGCAGCGTCGAAGTGGCAGTGGGTGTCGATAAAAAAAGGCGTCGCTGGTTTCATCTTGGGTGGCGCGTAAAAAAACGGCGCCGCTGGATTAATCATGTGTGGCGCGAAAAAAACGGCGCCACAGGGGACGCCGTTTTCGTTAGATGCCGGTCACGACCTTAATCGTTGCTGGCAAAACCCAGCAGGTGCAGCAGGCTGGTGAACAGGTTGAAGATCGACACGAACAGCGTGACGGTCGCCATGATGTAGTTGGTCTCGCCGCCATGGATGATGTTGCTGGTCTCGTACAGGATGAGGCCGGACATCAGCAGCACGAACATCGCGGACACCGCCAGCGACAGGCCTGGCAGTTCGAAGAAGATCGCGCCC
>DAHWJK010000362.1:0-13990 GCA_027344185.1 Thiobacillus sp. | reverse complement strand
GTGCAGACGGTGGGAGTGAACCGCGGGCTGGCCAAGGCGGGGTCGCCGGTCTACCAGAAATGGCACGAACAGGTGCTGGCGTATCAGCAGGGCAGGACGCCCGCGCACGGGTCGATCTGGCTGACCTACTACCCCGGCCTGATGGTCGAGTGGTATCCGCATGTGCTGGTGGTGTCGTCGATCGTGCCGACCGGCGTCGAGTCGTGCAGCAACATCGTCGAGTTTTATTATCCTGAGGACATCGTGCTGTTCGAACGCGCCTTCATCGAGGCGGAGCAGGCGGCGTATCACGAGACCGCGCTGGAAGACGAGGACATCTGCGAGCGCATGCACAAGGGGCGGCGTGCGCTGTACCGGCAGGGCATTTCGGAGACCGGCCCGTACCAGTCGCCGCTGGAGGATGGCATGATGCATTTTCACGCGTTCCTGCGGCGCGAAATCGAGCCGCATCTGAAATGAGCCTGCTACATATTCAAAACGGGCGGCGCATACCGCCCGTTTTTTTCGTCCGCCTGCGATGAAGTCGAGCTGGATGCTGGTGGCGGCCGCGCTGTTCGCGCTGATGAGCGTGCTGGTGAAGCACGCGTCCGCCACTTTTTCTCCGGCCGAGCTGGTGTTCTACCGCTCCGTGTTCGGTCTCATCGCGATCTGGGGTGTCATCGCGCTTCACCAGCGACGGCTGCTGGCGCCGCTCGTCACCGTTCACCGCCAGGCCCACCTCTGGCGCGGGCTGGCCGGCTTCACGGCCCTGGTGCTGTTTTTCTATGCGCTGGCACGCCTGCCGCTCGCCACCGCGGTCACCCTCAACTACACCGCGCCTTTGTTCCTGGCCGCGTTGTCGGCCTGGTGGTTACGCGAGCGCCACGGGCGCGGTCTGGTCGGCGCGGTGCTGCTGGGTTTCGTCGGCATCGGGCTGCTGCTGCGGCCTCAGGTGCAGGGCCAGGCCTGGCTGCCGGCGCTGGCCGGGCTGGTGTCGGGCATGCTGGCGGCGGTGGCTTACGTCAACGTCAAGCAGCTGGGCAAACTGGGCGAGCCCGAGTGGCGGGTGGTGTTTTATTTCACCTTGCTCTCGACCGTGGGCGGCGGCGCCTGGATGGCGGTGGCGGGTTTCCATCTGCCGCGGGCTGCAGACTGGCCGTGGCTGATCGGCATCGGCATCACCGCGACGCTGGCACAGCTTGCATTGACGCGCGCCTATCATCGCGGTCGCACGCTCACGGTGGGCTCGCTGGCCTACACCACGGTGGGATTTTCCGCCCTCTATGGGGTGCTGCTGTTTGGCGAGCGCTTGCCGCTTCTGGCCTGGATCGGCATGGCGGTGGTGGCGGCGGCCGGCATCTGGGCGGTGCGCGCGTCGACGCCGCTGCGTCCCGATTCGCTATAGTGTGAATACATTCCAGAGGAGCGCAGCATGATCAACCTGAACGTCGAGAACAATCAGATCGCCGTCACCGTGATGGGCCAGTTCACGCTGGACGATTACCGCGAGTTCGAGCAGGCGGTGTGCTACGGCATCCAGTTCCAGGGCACCGTCAACCTGCTGTTCGACCTGCGCGACATGCTGTCCTACAGCGTCGACGTGGCGTGGGAGGAACTGAAATTCTCGCGCGAGCACAAGAACGATTTCGGCCGCATCGCGATCCTCACCGGCGATCAGTGGGTGGCGTGGAGCATGTGGGTGAACCGTCTGTTCATGTCGGCGGACATCCGCCTGTTCGATGATCTGGAGCTGGCGCAGGCCTGGGTGGCCGGAGGCGAACTCCCGGCAACGGCGAGTTGATTCAGGGCCTGCCCATCGTGCTGACATACCTGCTGACCGGTCTGCTGGTGTCGCCGGCGTGGTCGGAAAATACGTGGCGCGTGGTGAGCGACACCCCGAACGAAGTGGTATCGATCGAGCTGGCCAGTTTGCAGCGTAACGCGAGCCGTGCCGATTTTCGCGAGCAGCGCCGGATGCGCGATGTGCAGCTTCATCCCGGCAGCCGGCGGCCGGTGCGCGCAATCCTGTCCCGGCGGGTGTTCGATTGCGCGCAGGGGCGCATGACCACGCTGTCGCGCGCGGTATTTTCCGACGACGATGCATTGATCGAGCATCAGGCCGTGCGCCCGCAGCAGGCGGCATGGCACGCCCTGCCGCGCGACGAGCCGGCGTTCAGGCTGGTGTGCGGGCGCTCATAATGCGCAGCGGACGGAAAATTTCCCGATTGGCGTAATACGATGCGCGTGTGTTGGCCGGATCCCAGCCCGGCACGCCCTGCACAGGCAACGGCGGCAACTGGCGCGGCGCATCGATCGCCGCCAGTGCGCTGAGGGCATCAAGCTCGGCAAGGTCGGGCTCAAGCGCAGCAGAGACCCATGTTAGGCACTTGCCCGTCATCGACGGATAGGGCGCCAGCGCCTTTTCCAGCAGCGCATGGCCGACCACCACGCAGTGCATCGCTGTCTCGACGTGATGTCGTCGATCCCAGAACAAGGCCTGCCATGCGTGCTCGGCCAGCAAGGAGATCAGCGCAGGCTCGCGGCTGATCACCCACACCCCCGATTCGTCCAGCACGGTCAACGCATCGCGCCGGCGACCGCGCCGGGTGTCGGTTTCCAGCCGCAGCGCCTCGCCGTGGGCTGCGTTCAATGCCGACTTGAAGCGCGGAAAGCGTAGCCACACCAGCGCGTTCAGCACGTCGTGCCAGGTGTCGTCACGCGTGGGCACCTGGCCGGTGTGCAGGATGTGGGTTTCGTAATCGCGTGCCGACAGCCGGCCGTCGGGGACGAAAAAGCGCAGCGGCAAGCCGCGCGCCTGCGTCGTGCCGCGCGCGGCCGCCTGCGCGTTGAGGGCATCGAGCGTGCCCGGGCCGGGCACAGACAGGTTGCGCGCCAGGCTCAGCGCATCGATCAGCGTGCGGTAGGGCGCAAAGGCGGGATGGTCGAAATTCAATGCAGCGATTCGGACAGGGCCTGGCGGTATTGCCGCGTCAGCGGATGCGCACTGCCGAGCAGGTCGAATAGCGCCAGCAGGCTGATGCGGCCGAGGTCGTCGCGAAAGCCGCGGTCGGTGCGGGCGATGGCGAGCAATGCCGCCATCGCGCCGGCAAAATCGTCCGCCGCCAGCAGTACGGCAGCGCGCTGGTAGCGGGCGTCCAGGTCGTCCGGCTGGGCCGCGATGCGAGCATCCAGCTCAGTCAGCGGCGGCGCCAGGCGTGCGGTTTCCGCCAGCTTGAGGTGCGCGCGCAGCGGTGCGATCTGGGCGTCGGCACGCGCCTCGAGCGGCAGGCTGTCGAGCAGCTTCAGCGCCTGTTCGCCTTCGCCCTCGGCCCACAAAAGCTTGGCGAGGTCGCGCGGAATCGCGAGATTGTCGGGCTCGGCCATTGCCGCGTTGGCGAGCAGCATGCGCGCCTGTTCGATCTTGCCCGACTGCCAGGCTGCCACGCCCAGCGCATGGGCGCGGTTGGCATCACTGGCGATGAAGCGGTCGAGCACTTCGCGGAAGCTGCTGTCGGGATCGGCGCCGTGGATCGTGTGGGCGACTTCGCCGCGCCAGAAGAATTTCACCGTCGGCACCGAGTTCACGCTGAAGCGGCGCGCCAGTTCCGGCAGTTCGTCGGCATTCAGCATCACCAGCAGGAACTTGCCGCCGTATTCGGCGGCGAGCTTGACCAGGCGCGGCATCAGGATGAAGCAGGGGCCGGCCTTGGGGGTCCAGAAGTGCACCAGCACCGGGCCCTTGTGCGAGTTTTCCAGCACCAGTCGGTTGAAGTTCTCGGCGCTGGCATCGAAGACGTAGGGCGAAAGACTCATTGATCGAATGTCCCGGTTGCGGCGAAGCGGTCGCATGCGGCGACCAGTTCGCGCGCAATGCCCGGCTCGAATGCCGAATGGCCGGCATCGGGTACGATCACGTAGCGCGCCTCGGGCCAGGCCCGTGCCAGTTCGTCGGCTGACACGATCGGACAGACCGCGTCGTAGCGGCCCTGCACGATGATGGCCGGAATTCCACGAATGCAGTCGACGTTGTCGAGCAGACTGTTGTCGGGCAGGAAGATGTTGTTCACGAAGTAATGCGCCTCGATCCGCGACAGCGACAGTGCGGTCTTGTCGCTGCCGAAGGCGGCGATCAATTCGGGGTTGGGCAGCAGGGTCGAACACGATGCCTCGAAAGTGGCCCACCGATGGGCCGCGGGCTGGTGGACCGCCGGGTCGGCGGCGAGCAGGCGGCGGTGATAGGCGGCGAGCAGATCGCTGCGCTCGCTTTCCGGGATGAATTCCGCCAGTTGCCGCTGCGCCTCGGGGAAGA
Source organism: Thiobacillus sp. (assembly GCA_027344185.1). Classification (GTDB taxonomy): domain Bacteria; phylum Pseudomonadota; class Gammaproteobacteria; order Burkholderiales; family Thiobacillaceae; genus Thiobacillus. The sequence continues at coordinate 9,702 of DAHWJK010000362.1, read as the reverse complement.
AAGCGCGGATGCCGTCGAGGAGCCAGTCGATCTCGCTTTTGCGGCACAGGAAGATGCCGCGCAGCACCAGGCCGCTGCAGCGCTCGGGGTGGGTCTCGGCATAGGCCAGCGCCAGCGTCGAGCCCCATGAGCCGCCGAACACCAGCCAGCGCTCGATGCCAAGTTCGCGCCGCAATGCTTCCATGTCGGCGATCAGATGCGGCGTGGTGTTGTCGGCGAGCTCGCCGTGCGGCGTCGAGCGGCCGCAGCCGCGCTGGTCGAACAGCACGATCCGGTAGCGCGCCGGGTCGAAGAAGCGCCGCTGGGTGGGTGAGGTGCCGGAGCCGGGACCGCCGTGCACGAACAGCACCGGAATGCCGTCGGGGGTGCCGGAGATCTCCCACTAGAGGCGATGGATGTTCCCGGCGTCCAGCATGCCGCTGGCGTAGGGCGTGATCGGGGGATAGAGCGTCGCGGTGTCGGGCATGTAAGACCTATCGGATTCAACCCGAATCATATCGCCTGACGCTGCAGTCGCGAATCCATGGGCCGCGAAGGCTTGTGTGCCGGCGAGTATCGACACGCGGGAGCGGGGACCGTATGCTTCCGGTGCGCCTTGACTGCGTCGCGGCGCATCGAACTGCCCGCCGGACAGGTTTGCGGGAGGATGTTCAACCATACAGATAAGAGGAGCCGTTCCATGAGTCATGCCATTAAAGTCGCGCTGCTGGGCCTGGGCGAAGTCGGGGAAAAGTTTGCGGAACATTTCCTGGAGAAAATCCAGGAAGACCACGTCAACGTGGAGATCGTTGCCGTGGCGAACCGCGATCTGGAGTCGCCGGTGGCGCTGGGATTCATTCACAGCAAGGTGCCGGTTTTCAAGGACGCGATGGAAGTGGTGAGCCTGGGCGCCAAGGTCGACATCATTTTCGACCTGACCGGCGACCCTGACCTGCGCAAAAAGCTGCGAACCGCCTTGCTGGAAAGCCATAACCAGCACACCGTGATTGCCCCCGAAGTGGTGGCGCACCTGCTATGGAGCTTTTTCGGTGAAGGCGAATTACCGCATAGCGGCAGCACCGGTTATTGATGCCGGCCCCACCGGACGCGTGCGGTCTTGTCGAATGCGCGCGCCGAATTCGCGCCTGACGCAACGCGCATGAGACCGCCGTTCAAGTTTGCGCACGCCGGGCATGCCGACTGGACGCAGGGCGCCCAGGCCTGCATGCAGCAGCTGGGGGCGATTCCGTCGACGGCTTCACTCGGTTTCCTTTATGTGTCGGACGCTTTTATGAGCGAGCTCGACGCGATCCTGGCATTCTTCAAGAGCGCGACCGGCGTGCCGAACTGGGTCGGCAGCGTCGGTGTGGGCGTCTGCGCGACCGGCGTGGAATACCTGGACGTGCCGGCCATCGCGGTGATGCTGGCCGAATTCGACCCCGCCGATTTCAGCATGCTGCCGGTGCTGCGCACGTCCCAGGACATCGAAGCGCTGCCGTCGGACGCCTACTTCGCCGTGGTGCATGGCGATCCCGCAAACAATCGCATGCAGGACCTGATCGAAGGCTTGAGCGCGCACGTGACGAGCGGCTTCGTCGTCGGCGGACTGTCGAGTTCCCATGGCGAGACGGCCCAGATCTGCGGCAGCGTGGTGAGCGGCGGCCTCTCCGGCGTGCTGCTCAGCGAACGCGTGAAACTGGCGACGCGTCTGACGCAGGGCGTCTCGCCGCTGGGGCCGCGCCACCATATCACCACCGCCAACAAGAACATCATCGGCAGCCTCGATCATCGCCCCGCGCTGGACGTGATGAAGGAGGAAATCGGCGAGATGCTGGCGCGCGACCTGCGGCGCGCAGCGGGCTATATTTTCGTCGGTCTGCCGGTACGCGGGTCGGATACCGGCGACTATCTGGTGCGCAACATTCTCGGCGTCGATCCGCAGAACAATCTGGTGGCGGTCGGCGAGCTTGTCGAGCCGGGCGACGAACTGCTGTTCTGCCGGCGCGACCAGCAAACCGCCGAAGACGATCTGCTGCGAATGCTGGCCGCGATCAAGGCGCAATTGAACGCGCCGATCCGTGGCGGCGTGTATTATTCCTGCCTGGGACGCGGCCAGCATATGTTCGGCGTACCGAACCGGGAACTGGGCCTGATACGCGACGTCCTGGGCGATTTTCCGCTGGTGGGGTTTTTTGCCAATGGCGAGATCTCCTACAACCGTTTATATGGCTACACCGGGGTGCTGACCCTGTTTGGCTGACCGTGTGAGGATAGAGTGAGGATAGACAGATGACGCTGCACGCCATGAAGGAAGACGAAGTTCGCTTGCTGCGCGAGGAAATCGAACTGCTGATGAACGAGCGCCGCCAGTTGCTGCAGGTGACGGGCGCAGCCGCCGTGTTCGTCGCCAATCTGGATACCGACAGCCTGCCCGATGAGGTTGATACCATCGACGCCGCGGAAATGCTGGCCGAACAGCTCAATGGACTGTCGGAAGAAACCCTCAAGGACGCGCTCGAATCGGTGCGTGCCCAAGTCGATCCCGCGCAATAAGCCGGTTATCACTCTTGACCCGTCTGTCGCTGCCTGAATTCGCCGACCTCAGACGTTTTGCGCTGATTGTAGTCCCGGTCGCGCTGGCCTACGCGCTGGCCGGCTGGCTGAGTCTCAAGTTTGCGGCCTACGTGGCCGACGTGGTGGCCGCGGTATGGCTGGCGGCGGGGATCGGCGCCATGGCGACCATGCGATTCGGGGTGGCGGGGGTGCTGGGCGTGCTGCTCGGCGCATTTGCCGTCCACAGCGCGACGCTGCCCGCTGAAGATGCCTTCCGTTTGGCGCTCGGTGCCACGGCCGGCGCCTGGATCATGGGCTACCTGCCGCGCTACCTGCAGCCTTTCAGCCCCAGTCTCGATTTTGTCCCGAGCGTGGCCAAGTTTGCGCTGGTGGCGGCGCCGCTCGGCTGTGCGGTGACTGCGCTCAACGGCATTTTCACCCTGCATTTCTTTGGCGACCTGCCTGCAGGAATGCTGCTGCGCGGGCTGTGGGTGTGGTGGCTGGGCGATCTCCTGGGCGTGTATCTGGTCGCCCCGCTGCTGCTTACGGCCTCGCGCTGGGACCTGTTTCCGACCTATACGGGCGCGCGACTCGAAGGCCTGGTGCTGGTGCTCAGCATGATGGCGCTGACGCTGGCAATGATGCAATACGTCCAGCCCTTGCGACCTTCCGAAATCATCCTGTTCGTGATGATGCCGGCCGTGCTGTGGGCGGCGCTGCGGTTTTCGGTGGTCGGGGCGAGCCTGGCCATTTTCCTGGCTGCAGGCATTGCGATGGGCGTGACCGTGGTGGCCTACGGCGGCATCACCGGCGCCACCACGCCGGGCGATGTGTTCGCGCTGCAGATCAGCATGCTGACCATGGCGCTGGGCGGGCTCTTCGTGGCGGCTGCGCTGGCCGAACGCCGCTATTCCGAAATGCGGCTCGACATGCTGGCCAACCACGACCCGCTGACCGGCCTGCCCAATCGATCTTACTTCCATGATTTCCTCGGGCATGCGCTGGCGCATGCGCAGCGCGACCGCTCTCAGGTTTCGCTGCTGTTCATCGACCTCGATCGCTTCAAGCACATCAACGATTCGCAGGGCCACGAAGTGGGCGATCAGGTGCTGCGCATCGTCGCCAACCGGCTGGACGAACAGTTGCGGGCCGACGATTTCGTCGCCCGTCTGGGCGGCGACGAATTCGGCGTCATCCTGACTCATCCGCCGGCTTCGCGCGCTGCGAGCCGGGTCGCGCGCAAGCTGACGCAGGCCCTGGCGGCGTCGTTCAAGCTGGGGGCGCGCCGCTACGCCATTGGTGCCAGCATCGGCATCAGCGTCTATCCGGACGACGCGCTGGATGCCAACACGCTGCTGCGTCAGGCCGACCTTGCCATGTACCAGGCCAAACACCGCCGCAGCGGCTTCGAATATTTCAGCGACGAGTTGAATACGGTGGCGCAGCAGCAGCTGTCGCTGGAAAGCGGGCTGCGCCAGGCGCAGGAGCGCGACGAACTTGCGCTGGTATACCAGCCCAAGGTGGATCTGGCCGATGGCCGGGTGGTCGGAATGGAGGCGCTGATCCGCTGGCTGCCGCGCTCGGGCAGCATGATCGGCCCCGAGCAGTTCATTCCGGTGGCCGAAGAAACCGGCCTCATCGTGCCGGTCGGACGCTGGGTGGTGCGCACGGCCTGTACGCAATGGGTCAGCTGGCGCGACGCCGGCCTCAACCCGCCGCCGGTGGCGGTCAATCTGTCGACGCGGCAGTTGTCCGATGCGCGCCTGATCGATGACATCGATGCCATCCTGGCGGAAACCGGCATGGACCCGACGTACCTGCAGCTGGAAGTGACCGAGAGCGCCGCGATGGACAACCCGGCGCGCACCTTCGGTATTCTCGATGCGCTGCGCCAGCGCGGACTGCATATCTATATCGACGACTTCGGCACGGGCTATTCCAACCTGGGGCAGCTCAAGCGGATGCCGATCGATGCGCTGAAAATCGACAAGAGTTTCGTCAACGACGTGCTGGTTGTCAGCGACGATGCGGAAATCGTCAACGCCATCATCCGGCTGGCGCACGCGCTGAATCTGCGGGTGGTGGCGGAAGGCGTCGAGCAGGAAGCGCAGGTCGGCTTCCTGCGCCAGAACGGCTGCGACGAGATTCAGGGCTACGTCGTCAGCAAGCCGCTGCCGCCGGTCAAGGCCGGCGAACTGTTCGCGACGCGCTACACCTTCTGACGCATCAGTCGTCGCGCCGCGATGGCGGCCCGCGCAGGATTATCAGCACGCCCTCGCAGTCGGTGATTTCGCCGGGCTGGGTGTAGAACCACATCTGCCACATCGAGATCACCCATTGCGCGGCAAATGAAATCTCCATCGCCACGCCGCTGGCGATGATGAACCAGGCAAAGCCCGGAACCCACTGGGTGAGATACCAGGAAAAGATGTCGGCGAGGATGGCCAGGAAAGGCAGCACGATGATTACCCATTTGAGCCACAGCGGGCGTATGTAGGCGTGGGCGAAGATGCTGCTGACGATGAAGCAGATGAAGGTGATGCCGAACAGGTGTATATGGGATACGCGCACCCGCGTCGGGATGGTGGCGTCAGCGCATTTGTGTCAGCTTGCATCCCCGGTTGGGCTGCGCAAAAAAATGGGGCGAACCGGGTTCGCCCCATTGCGTCGCGCCCCATGCAGGGGACGGAAGAGATCAGCCCAGCAGCTGGCCCAGCACGAAGGGCAGGATGCCGCCCTTGTTGTAGTACTCGACCTCGATCGGCGTGTCGATGCGCAGCTTCAGCGCGACGCGTTCCGTGCTGCCATCGGCGCGGTGGATTACCAATGTGACGTCCTGCTGCGGCGCGATGCCGTTCTCGGTGCCTTCGAGGTCGAAGGTCTCGCTGCCGTCCAGCTTCAGCGTGGCCGCGTCGACGCCGTCCTTGAACTGACAGGGCAGCACGCCCATGCCAGCCAGGTTGGCGCGATGGATGCGCTCGAAGCTCTTGGCGACGACCGCCTTGACGCCGAGCAGCGTGGTGCCTTTTGCCGCCCAGTCGCGCGACGAGCCGGTGCCATATTCCTCGCCGGCGAAGATCATCAGCGGCGTGCCTTCTTTCTGATATTCCATCGCGGCGTCGTAGATCGGCTTTTCCTCGCCGTCCTTCAGCGTGATGCCGCCTTCGCTGCCGGGGATCATCAGGTTCTTGATCCGCACGTTGGCGAAGGTGCCGCGCATCATCACCTCGTGATTGCCGCGGCGCGCGCCGTAGCTGTTGAAGTCGGCCTTCGCGACGCCATGCTCGCTGAGATACAGACCGGCCGGCGAAGCCGGCTTGATGCCGCCGGCCGGGCTGATGTGGTCGGTGGTGACCGAGTCGCCAAAGATCGCCAGCGCGTGTGCGCCCCGGATCGCCGGCGCGGCGACGCTGCCGCCCGCAAAAAAAGGCGGCTCCTGGATGTAGGTCGATTGGCCATCCCATTCATACACTGCGCCGGTGGGGGCGCTCACGCCATCCCACAGCGGGTTGTCGGCCCCGACATCGTCGTAGCGCTTGTAGACGCCGGCATCGGTGGAGTGGTGCAGCAGCGTGGCGACTTCATCGTTGCCCGGCCAGATGTCCTTCAGGTAGACCGGGCCGTTCTTGCCGGCGCCGATCGGTTCCTTCTCGACGTTGAACGGCACGCGGCCGGCCAGCGCGAACGCCACCACCAGCGGCGGCGACATCAGGAAGTTGGCCTTGACGTTCTGGTGCACGCGCGCCTCGAAGTTGCGGTTGCCCGACAGCACCGAGCAGGCGACCAGGTCGTTGTCGAGGATGGTCTTCTCGATCGCTTCCGGCAGCGGACCGGAGTTGCCGATGCAGGTGGTGCAGCCGTAGCCGACCACGCCGAAGCCGAGCTGTTCGAGGTAGGGCAGCAGTCCCGCTTGCTTGAGGTATTCGGTCACCGCGCGCGAGCCGGGGCCCATGCTGGTCTTGACGTGCGACGGCGTATAAAGGCCGAGCTCGACTGCCTTCTTCGCCAGAAGGCCGGCGGCGATCATGACGCCGGGGTTGGAGGTGTTGGTGCACGACGTGATCGCCGCGATGACGACACTGCCATGGCGCAACGCGTCGCCGCCCTCGACCGTGTAGGTGCGGCGCAGATCTTCTGCGGTCTTGTCGTAGCCGCCTTCGGCCCTGGGTTTCTGCATCAGCGCATCGAAAGTCGTGTCGATTTCGGACAGCGCGATGCGATCCTGGGGCCGCCTGGGGCCGGCGACCGAGGGCTCGACGGTCGAGAGGTCGAGGCTGAGCGTCTCCGAGTAGTCGATCTCGCCCGCCCCGGGAATGCCGAACAGACCCTGTGCCTGGTAGTAGGCGCGGATCAGGTCGACCTGCATTGCCGGCCGGCCCGTCGCGGAAAAATACTGGCAGGTCGCCTCGTCGACCGGGAAGAAGCCCATCGTCGCGCCGTATTCCGGCGCCATGTTTGCGATGGTCGCGCGGTCGGTCACCGGCAGCGCGGCGGCGCCCTCGCCGAAGAACTCGACGAACTTGCCGACCACTTTCGCGCGGCGCAGCATCTCGGTGATGGTCAGCACCACGTCGGTGGCGGTGACGCCGGGCTTCACGCTGCCGGTGAGGTTGACGCCGACGACGTCGGGCGTGAGAAAGTACACCGGCTGGCCCAGCATCGCGGCTTCCGCCTCGATGCCGCCGACGCCCCAGGCGACCACGCCAAGACCGTTGATCATGGTGGTGTGCGAGTCGGTCCCGACCAGCGTGTCCGGATAGGCCATGCCGTCCTTTTCCATCACGCCGCGCGCCAGGTATTCCATGTTGACCTGGTGCACGATGCCGACACCGGGCGGCACCACCTTGAAGGTCTCGAACGCCTGCATGCCCCATTTCAGGAATTGATAGCGCTCCTGGTTGCGTTCGAACTCGATTTTCATGTTGAGGTCGAGCGCCCCCGGCGTGCTGCCGGACTGGTCCACCTGGATGGAATGGTCGACCACCATGTCGACCGGCACCAGCGGCTCGATCTTCTTCGGGTCCTTGCCCAATTTCTGCGCGGCAGAACGCATCGCGGCGAGGTCCGCCAGGAGCGGCACGCCGGTGAAGTCCTGCAGGATCACCCGTGCCACGGTGAAGGGGATTTCCGCGGTGCGTGCGGCCTTTGCCTGCCACCCGGCCAGCTGTTTCACATGCTCGGGCGTCACCTTCACGCCGTCGCAGTTGCGCAGCACCGATTCCAGCACGATGCGGATCGACACCGGCAGGCGTGCCACCGACACGCCCAGCGCGGCCTCGAGTTTTTTCAGCGAGGAGAAGTGCACCTTGCCCGCAGAGGTGGTAAGGGAATCAAGGGTATTGAAAGCGTCGGTCATGGTGGGATGAATCGCGAAAGAAGTGGAAAAGGGTCGGGCCTGATTTTACCGGAAGCACCCATGGCCGTTTCGGCGTGCCTTACAGGCGGACGCCGAACAGGGCGAGCGCCTGATGGTGCCCAGGTAGGCCAGCACCGTGGCGACGCATGAAACAGCCAGGCTGGGCCAGAATCCCATCCCGCTGCGCAACAGAACCGGCAACAGCACGAACAGCACTAGCGAGGGCAGCACCAGCCAGAAAACCCCGCTGGAAAGCGCGGCGACCTTCTGCACGTCGCCGGTATCGAGGTACAGCCAGACGAAGGCCAGCAGCGAAACGAGCGGCAGCGAGGCCAGCGCCGCCGCCCAGAGGGTGCTGCGCTTGGCCACTTCGGCCACCGCGACGAGGATCAGCGCCGACAGGACGATCTTGAATGCGTAGTGTGCCATGACGTCGGGATCGGCCGCAGGGGCCGTGTTTAAGCTTCCCGCCTCATTTGCGGGAAGAGGATGACGTCGCGGATGGAGGGCGAGTCGGTCAGCAGCATCACCAGGCGGTCGATGCCGATGCCGCAGCCGCCGGTGGGCGGCAGGCCGTGCTCCAGCGCGCGGATGAAATCGCCGTCGTAGTGCATCGCTTCCTCGTCGCCGGCCTCTTTCTGCCGCACCTGCTCCATGAAGCGCTCGGCCTGGTCCTCGGCGTCGTTGAGCTCGGAAAAACCGTTGGCCATCTCGCGCCCGGTGATGAAAAGCTCGAAACGCTCGGTGATGTCGGGCTGGCTGTCGGAGCGGCGCGCGAGCGGCGAGACTTCGGCCGGGTAGTCGATGATGAAGGTGGGCTGGATCAGCAGCGCCTCGGTGGTTTCCTCGAAGAAGCTCAATTGCAGTCCGCCGATGCCGTCCTGCGGGCGGTACTTGGCCTTCATCGCGACGAACTGCGTGACCAGCCAGTCGCGGTCGTTCAGCTGTTCGACCGTGTAGTGCGGGTGATAGGTGCGGATCGCATCGACGATGGTGAGCCGGGCAAACGGCTTGCCGAGGTCGATTTCATGGCCCTGATACATGACCGTGGTGGAGCCGGTGGCGGCAACCGCAGCGGCGCGGATCAGCGACTCGGTGAGGTCCATCAGGTAGCGGTATTCGCGGTAGGCCTCGTAGAACTCCATCATCGTGAACTCGGGGTTGTGCCGCGTCGACAGCCCCTCGTTGCGGAAGTTGCGGTTGATCTCGAACACCTTCTCGAAGCCGCCGACCACGAGGCGCTTGAGGTACAGCTCGGGCGCAATGCGCAGGAACAGCTCCATGTCGAGCGCGTTGTGATGCGTGGCAAACGGCTTGGCCGCCGCACCGCCGGGGATCGGATGCATCATCGGCGTTTCGACTTCGAGGAAGTCGCGCTCGACCATGAAGGCGCGGATCGCCTGGATGATCTTCGAGCGGCGGCGGAAGGTCTCGCGCGCATCATCGTTGGTGATCAGGTCGAGATAACGCTGGCGGTATTTCTGCTCCTGGTCGGCCAGGCCATGAAATTTTTCCGGCAGCGGGCGCAGTGCCTTCGACAGCAGGCGGATCGAACTTGCCTGAATGGTCAGCTCGCCCTTGTTGGTCTTGAACAGCGTACCGGTCACGCCGAGAAAATCGCCCAGGTCCCAGTGCTTGAAGGCGTCGTGCGATTCACTGCCGGTGAGGTCGTTGGTCACGTAGATCTGGATGCGTCCGCTCATGTCCTGCAGCGTGGCGAAGCTGGCCTTGCCCATCACGCGCTTGAGCATCATGCGGCCGGCGAGCTGCACGTGGACCGCCTCGGCTTCGAGCGCCTCCTTGGATTTCTCGCC
>DAHWJK010000341.1:0-2002 GCA_027344185.1 Thiobacillus sp. | reverse complement strand
GCCAGGGAGGCAAGAGCGACAGAAGAAGATGGTGATTGGTCGAACCGACGAATGGCGGCAATCCAGCGGGGGTCAACGGCAGGTCGATGCCGCAGATTTGTTTGGATGCCATTCGCGGAACCCATCTGGGCTGGCGGTCATGAGGCCGCGCCAAAAAGCCGGACACATGACCGCATTCGTGCCGCCGCCAAATTCTCGCACCGTCGATCTTGAATCCCGGGCCGTTCCACACATGACCCCCTCGATTGAGAGGAGGGACAGATGGCGAGCGGCGCTGCCTTATCTTGTCGAACGCGATACGCCGTTGGGCCGCTGGGCGCGGGGATTGCTCGACCGAGCGCATAAGAACGCGGGCGTAGTCGCGCTGGCCGCGAAGCTGGCTCGGATCGCATGGGCTGTTTTGGCGCACGGTTGCGATTACGGCGCCCAATTCGAAGCGGCGGCTGCGGCAGCATGACGGAATCGCCCGAACAGCGCTCGCAGTTGGGCGCGAAAGGGCAGTCGATGTCTGCGTGAGGTGAAAGGAAGATGGCCTGACAGTCGAATGGCGGCTTGAAACCCTGACCCATTGAACGGCCTCCGAGGCCGGTGTGATTATAAGGATCAGGCCGCGCGGATCTCCATCTTGGCCGGGTTCGAAGCCCGAGACCGGATACGTTGAAGCAGACTGATTAGAGCCAGATGAAATTCACCCCTTGCGGACGGGGCGGGCCATACGTTCAGTTCGTTTGCGAAGACGAACGGAGATACGATGGACTGGAGGTCAACCGGGCGAGCGACAATACGCCGAGTTACTGCATCTTCCTAGGCCGGGCGGATTATGCGAAGCGCCGGATAATGCGGAGTGTCGGCCGCTGAACGCCGGCATTCCATGCTGCTGCGCCTAATGCTGCCCGTCGATCCGCCGAGCCACGCGTCGCCCGCCTTAAGGTCGTGCTCCCTTTGGTCTATGTTGTCTCTTGGTCTATGGGTGAGAGCAACGACTTTGGCGGACGAGAACGACCTCTCGGCGGACATCGCGCGCGTTCGGCGTCGGTTGACCGATCTCGATGCCGAGCGCACGAGGCTCAAGGCCGAGTTGGAGACGCTGGAAAAGAGGCGGGCGTCTGATCGCCGACCGGCCGAGCAGCCGTTCCCTGGTGATGCCGCGGTCACCAACCACTCGTCGTCGCTCGAGAAGGTCGATTTGTTCCGGCGGTTGTTTGCCGGGCGCCCCGATGTCTTTCCGGTTCGATGGGACAATAGAAAGACCGGGCGTTCAGGATATTCGCCGGCCTGCTCGAATGAGTGGGCAAAGGGGATTTGCGGCAAGCCGGCGGTGAAGTGCGGAGAGTGCCCACATCAGGCCTTCATCGCACCCTCCGAGGACGTGATCGAAAGACACCTGCGCGGCGGTGGCACCTCCACCAGCGGCTTTGTCGCCGGGGTGTATCCATTGCTGCAGGACGAAACCTGCTGGTTCCTGGCCGCAGACTTCGACAAGGAAAGCTGGGCGGACGATGCCAGGGCATTGCAGGACACCTGCCACGCGAAAGGAATTGCCGCCGCTTTGGAACGGTCGCGGTCGGGGAATGGTGGCCATGTTTGGATCTTCTTCTCCGAGCCTGTGCCGGCAAGGGCCGCCAGGCAGTTGGGCTCGGCGTTGATAACGGAGACGATGGAAAGCCGCCCCGAGATCGGTTTCTCCTCCTACGATCGGTTCTTTCCCAACCAGGACACGATGCCCATCGGTGGCTTTGGCAATTTGATCGCGTTGCCGCTGCAAAGAAAGGCTCGCGAATGCGGCAACAGCGTGTTTATCGACAAGGATCTACAGCCTTACGACGACCAGTGGGCGTACCTGTCATCCCTGCCTAGAGTGCCGGCAGCCACCGTCTTCCGGATCGCGGACGAGGCGGAATCGTCGGGTCGTGTCCTGGGTGTTCGCATGCCGGTCGAAGACAAATATGCGGAAGAGCCATGGAAGATGTCGCCGGCGCGGCGCAGCGAGCCGCGGCGCATC
>DAHWJK010000313.1:0-9265 GCA_027344185.1 Thiobacillus sp. | reverse complement strand
GGTCAAGACCCGCGCACTGGGCCAGGACGTGCTCGCCAGCCTGTCGCCGGGCCAGGCGCTGATCGGCATCGTCCACGAAGAGCTCACCCGGCTGATGGGCGGCGAAAACGCCGACCTCAACCTCGCCGCCACCCCGCCCGCCGTGATTCTGATGGCCGGCCTGCAGGGTTCGGGCAAGACCACCACCAGCGGCAAGCTCGCGCTGCTGCTGAAGAACCGCAAGAAGAAAGTCCTGCTCGCCTCCGCCGACGTCTACCGCCCCGCCGCCATCGACCAGTTGCGCCAGCTCGGCAAGCAGCTCGACGTCGCCTTCTTCGAGGCCGGCGATGAACGCGATCCGCTGAAGATCGCGCAGGCCGCGCAGGACCACGCGCGCAAGCAGTTCTACGACGTGCTGATCGTCGACACCGCCGGCCGCCTGGCGATCGACGAGGCGATGATGAACGAGATCAAGGCGCTGCACGCCGCGGTCAAGCCGGTCGAAACGCTGTTTGTCGTGGATGCCATGCAGGGCCAGGACGCGATCAACGTCGCCAAGGCCTTCAACGAAGCGCTGCCGCTCACCGGCGTGGTGCTGACCAAGCTCGACGGCGACGCCCGCGGTGGCGCGGCGCTGTCGGTGCGCCACATCACCGGCAAGCCGCTGAAGTTCATCGGCGTCGGCGAAAAACCCACCGGGCTGGAAGCCTTCCACCCCGAGCGCATGGCACAGCGCATCCTCGGCATGGGCGATGTGCTCTCGCTGATCGAACAGGCGCAGAGCTCGGTCGACCTGGCCGAGGCCAGGAAGCTCGCCGACAAGGTCAAGAAAGGCAAGGACTTCGACCTCGAGGATTTCAAGGCGCAAATCCAGCAGATGCGGAAGATGGGCGGCTTGTCGGCCCTGATGGACAAACTCCCCGGCGCCGGGCAGATGGCGATGCCGGCCGGCGCCGACGACAAGGCCGTCAACCGGGTGGAAGGCATCATCAACAGCATGACCCCGCTGGAGCGCCGCAAGCCCGAGATCATCAAGGCCAGCCGCAAGCGCCGCATCGCAGCCGGCGCGGGGGTGCAGGTGCAGGAAATCAACAGGCTCCTGAAGCAGTTCGAACAGGCGCAGAAGATGATGAAGATGATGGGCAAGGGCGGCCTGTCCAAGATGATGCGCGGCATGAAAGGCATGCTGCCGGGGATGCGCTGACCCGAACCGCTGGCAAACGAGGCAATTGTGGGTATAATTCCCGGTTTTCTCCGTTTACCCGGTGGGTTAAATCATGGTCGTTATTCGTCTTTCGCGCGGCGGCGCCAAAAACCGTCCCTTCTACAACGTGGTGGTGGCCGATTCGCGCTGCCGCCGTGACGGCCGCTTCATCGAGCGCGTCGGTTTCTACAATCCGGTGGCTTCTGAAGGTTCCGAAGCCCTGCGCCTGGACCAGGAGCGCATCGGCTACTGGGTGAGCAACGGCGCGCAGCTCTCCGACACCGTCGCCCGCCTGGTCAAGAAGAACCCGCCCGCTGCCGCTGCCGTGTGAGTCAGTCTGACGACTGGGTGGTGATGGGGCGCATTGCCGCTCCGTTCGGCATCAAGGGCTGGGTCAAGGTCCAGCCTTTCAGCGAAGACCCGGGCACGCTGATGGATTTCGAATCCTGGCGCGTCGGGCGCGGCGAGCAGCAGACGCATTTCAGCGTCGAAGCCGTCCAGGAGCACGGCAAGGCCCTGGTCGCCAAACTGGCCGGCATCGACGACCGCGACGCGGCCTATGCGCTGCGCGGGCAGGAAATCTCGGTGGCGAAAAGCGCCTTGCCGCCGCCGCAGGAAAACGAGTTTTACTGGTCCGACCTGATCGGCCTCAGGGTCGTCAACCGCCAGGGCATCGAGCTGGGCACGGTCGACAGCCTGATGGAAAGCGGTGCGAACGACCTGCTGGTGGTCAAGGGCACGCGCGATCATCTGATTCCGTTCATCGCGGCCTTCGTCGGCACGGTGGATCTGGCAAGCGGAACGATCGAGGTGGACTGGGGCGAAGATTATTAAGGGAGGGCGTATGCGGTTCGATGCGGTCACGCTCTTCCCCGAGATGTTCGATGCCGTACTGGATTACGGCATCAGCCGGCGGGCGCTGGATCGCGGACTTTACCGGTTCAAGTCGTGGAATCCGCGCGATTTCACCGACGATCCGTATCGCACGGTGGACGACCGGCCCTACGGCGGCGGTCCCGGCATGCTGATGCTGGCCGAGCCGCTCGATCGCGCGCTGAACGCGGTGCAGCAGGACTCTGCGAGCGAGAACTTGACGCCCTGGGTGGTGCATTTTTCCCCCCGCGGCCGCCCGCTGACGCACACGCGGGTGATGGAGTTGAAAGAGAAGCCCGCACTTGTATTGCTGTGCGGACGCTACGAAGGCATCGACGAACGGCTGTTGCAGCGCCGCGTCGACGAGGAACTCTCGCTCGGCGACTTCGTGCTGTCGGGCGGCGAATTGCCGGCGCTGGCGCTGATGGATGCGATCATCCGGCAGCTTCCGGGGGCGCTGAACGACGCCGAATCGGCGGTGCAGGATTCGTTCAACCACGGGCTGCTCGACTGCCCCCACTATACCCGGCCCGAAGTCTGGCAGGGGATGGCGGTGCCGGAGGTGTTGAAAGGCGGCAACCACGCGGCGATTGCCCAATGGCGGCACGAGGAAAGTGTGCGGCTGACTGCCGCGCTGCGGCCTGATCTGCTGGAGCAGGCGCGGCAGCAAAAGGATTGACTGGCTTGCCTTGTCAGGCAAACCGGAAATGAGCGGGCCCCGGGGCTAAAATCAGCTCCTGGGCCAATATGAAACGGCGTGACGTCCACCCGAAAGGTGCACCTCTCCCGCCAGAAGCAAGGAAACAGCATGAACATCATCGAGCAACTCGAACAGGAAGAAATCGCCCGCCTGGGCAAGACGCTCCCCGACTTCGCCCCCGGCGACACCGTCGTCGTCCAGGTGAAGGTCAAGGAGGGCAACCGCGAGCGTCTGCAGGCCTACGAAGGCGTCGTCATCGCCAAGCGCAACCGCGGCCTCAACTCCGCCTTCACCGTGCGCAAGATCTCGGCCGGCGAAGGCGTCGAGCGCACCTTCCAGACCTACTCGCCGCTGGTCGCCAGCGTCGAGGTCAAGCGTCGCGGCGACGTCCGCCGCGCCAAGCTGTACTACCTGCGCGACCGCTCCGGCAAGTCCGCGCGCATCAAGGAAAAGCTGCCCGCCCGCAAGGCCGCAGCCAAAGCTGCCGAATAAGCAGCCTTCCTGCCGCACGCAAAAACGCCCGCCTCATGCGGGCGTTTTTGTTTCCGGCGGGCGCTAAAATGCCGTCATGCCCCACTACGATGCCATCGTGGATGCTCCGCCCTGCCGCCTCGGCGCGATCTTCACCGGCGACGCGCTGACCCGGCTGGATTTTCTGTCCGCCGACACCCCCGTCTCCGGACGGGTCGACTCGCGCGCCCGCCATCTGGGCGACGAGCTCGACGCCTATTGGCGCAATCCCGCGCATGAATTCGACCTGCTCTATGTGCCGGCGGGCACGCCGTTCCAGCTGCACGTCTGGCGGGCGCTGCTGGCGATTCCGGCCGGGCAGCCGACCACCTACGGCACGCTGGCGAAAAAACTGGGCACCGCAGCGCGCGCGGTAGGTCAAGCCTGCGGCGCGAACCCGCTGCCCATTCTCATCCCCTGCCACCGCGTGGTGGCCGCCAACGGGCTGGGCGGCTTCATGCATGCATCCAGCGGCGCGCCGCTGGACGTGAAAACCTGGCTGCTGGCGCATGAACGACGCGCTGATTGACCGGTTCTGCGACCACCTGTGGCTGGAAGACGGACTGGCCGACCTGACGCTGGCGGCGTACCGGCGCGACCTGAAGACCTTCGGCGCCTGGCTGGAAAAGGAACGCACGCACGGCCTGGATG
The DNA here is from genome assembly GCA_027344185.1 of Thiobacillus sp. GTDB lineage: Bacteria > Pseudomonadota > Gammaproteobacteria > Burkholderiales > Thiobacillaceae > Thiobacillus. Next base: position 5,348 of record DAHWJK010000313.1, on the reverse strand, counting down.
CTGCCGTCGCGGGAGACATCGAAGCCTATCTGGCCTGGCGTTTCGCCTGCCGCACGCAGCCGCGCAGCGCTGCGCGCTACACGTCGGCGCTGAAGCGTTTTTACCGCTATCTGCTGCGCGAAAACCTGATCGCCGCCGACCCCACGCTCAACCTCGACAGCCCCAAGCTGCCGCGCGCGCTGCCGAAGACGCTGACCGAGGTCGACGTCGAACGCCTGCTCGACAGCGCAGACGTCAACACTCCGCTGGGCCTGCGTGACCGCGCGATGCTGGAAACCTTGTACGCCACCGGATTGCGGGTGTCCGAACTGGTGGGACTGAAGCTGACCGCGATGAACCTCAACGACGGCGTGCTGCGGGTGACCGGCAAGGGCAACAAGGACCGGCTGGTGCCCCTGGGCGAGGAGGCAGTGCAATGGCTCAAGCGCTATCTGGCCGACGCCCGCCCGCTGCTGATGGAAAAGAACCTGTCCGATGCGGTGTTCGTCACCGCGCGCGGCAGCGGCATGACGCGGCAGGGCTTCTGGTACCTGATCAGGCGGCGCGCGCAGGCTGCCGGCATCACCCGCCCGCTGTCGCCGCACACGCTGCGCCACGCCTTTGCCACGCATCTGCTCAATCACGGCGCCGACCTGCGCGTGGTGCAGATGCTGCTCGGCCACAGCGACATTTCCACCACCCAGATCTACACCCACGTGGCGCGCGAGCGGATGAAGCAGTTGCACGCGCAGCATCACCCGCGCGGCTGAGTCAGCCCGGCATCCCGATCCGCTCCATCAGATAGCACAGGCAGTCCTGGCGGATCACCCGCTCGTCGCGCGTCAGCATGGCCGGCATCAGCGGTTTCGCGAGGGTGATCCCGTCCCCGCGGTAATCGAACAGGCGATCGCCGACGTCCTCGCCGCGTTCGTCCAGCGCCTGCAGCCGGGCGGCGCTGCCCAGCCGGATCCGTCCCCAGACATCGCGGTGCGTCAGTTCGCGAAAATTGAAATGATCCAGCGCGGGGGCAAAGTCGATATCGGCTTCAGGCGCAGCGAAGCCGAAACTGACCGCATCCGGCAGCTTGACCGTGGCCACGGTGTGAAACAGATCGATGTCGTGCGGCGCCACCGGGTGGACCGGAAATTCGGACAAATGCAGGCAGGCTTCGATGAAGGCGGCGGCATGGTCGACGCTGCCCGGTGTGCCGGGCTTGCCGCATTCCACCGTGACCGCCGGGCACAGCTCGGCAAACGCGGCCGACTGCACGCCGAGCGGCCGGATGAAGTAGACGACGACGCGCGAAAACAGCGTGGCCAGATGCAGAAAATTCGGCTCCAGCCGGTTGACGCAAGCGTAATGCGGATTCAAGCCCGTGTTGTTGTGGATGTCGAGGCTGGCAAACACGCCGCGCGCGCGCATCGCGTCGACCACCTGCCGCATCATTGCCGCTTCGGGCGAATCCGGCTCCTCGCTGCCGGGCCATACCCGGTTGTAGTCCGGCTGGCCGTCGAGCCGGCGCACGCCCGAGCGCGCCGCGGCGACATTGCCGATGTAGAGCGACAGCGCGCGCGGCAGCTCGGCCCCGGCAAATTTCTGAAGCACCGACTGCGCGGCCAGCCAGCCGGTATCCTCGTTGCCGTGCAACAGCACCGAGACGAACAGCGGCGGGCTTCGCCGCCCCGGCAGGTGGATCAGCGCCGGCCCCGGCAACACCTCGCCCAGTCTCGATGCCGGCAGGTCCAGCAGGCCGGGGGGCACGGTATCGTAGTGCGTCAGCATGACAGGTTCCACTGGTGGACCGGCGCGCCGGAGCGCTGGTTGTCGAGATAATCGTCCATCATGCGGTGCAGCTTGCCGTCCACCTGTTCAAGCCGTTGCAGCTGCCAGGCCGCCCCGGTCTGGCCACTGCGCACGCGGGCTTCGACGACACCCAGATAATGCTCGATCTCGGCCTCGGGCAGGCCGAAATCGCCGAGCCCGCGGCGGGCCAGCGGCAGTCCGGTCTCGAGCAGCCAGTCGCGCACGGGCTGGCGCCGGCCATCCAGCCCGATCATCCCGGCCTGCAGCCCGTGGCGCGCCGCAGCATAAAAGTTGGCACGCGCATCGTCAAACGACAGCTCGGATTCGGCGGCCTGCGGCTGTCGCGCCAACGCGTGCACGAGGCCGAAATACAGCGCCGCATTCGCGACCATGTCGAGCACCGTGGGGCCGCTCGGCAGCACCCGCTGTTCCATCCGGATATGGGCCTGCCCGGCGGCGTCGAAGCCGATCAGCGGACGCACCCAGCGCCAGATCGCGCCGTTGTGCAGGCGCAGATGCGGAAAGCGCGCCGGCGATTCGGTCTGCGGCATCGGCAGCAGCACCGGATAATGCTCGAGGTTTTCCTCGAACAGTTCGAGCGGGCTGTGCGCCACATAGTCGCGCCCGAAACTCACGCGCCGCACGGTCGGTTCGGCCAGCCCGTTGTAGCCGCCCAGCTCGACCGACTGCTCGAACAGCGGCACGCGCGTTTCCTGCCACAGGCGCTGGCCGAACAAGAGCGGCGAATTGACCGCCGCCGCCAGCAGCGGCGCGCAGCTGATCAGCGAGGCGTTGTAGTAGCGGCCCGCGCGCGCGAACGGCACCTGCAGATGCAGCTGGAACGAGGTGGTGGCCGCTTCCAGCATGACGTCGGGCCGAAGCAGATGCAGTTGATCCGCGCCTTCGATGTCGATCCGGATCGGGGCGCCGTCGCGCTGCTGCAGCACCTGCGCATTCAGCACATCGAAACGGTTCATTGCCGACATGTTGGCGAGGCATAAATCCTCCTCGCGGATGGTCGGCAGAATGCCGATCATCGCCAGCACCGTGTCCATCCCGTGCGCGACCTGCTGGCAGCGGTCCCAGGTGGTCAGCAACGACTCCTCCATCGCGGCCAGTACGCCCGCGCCGATCTCCAGCGGCGGCGCATTCAGTTCGACGTTGAAGCGCGACAACTCGGGCACCACCATCGGATCGTTCAGCGCGCGCAGATAGGCCTCGTTGACCGGGCTGGGGCGGCCGGCATGGTCGAGCAGCCAGGCTTCGAGCTCGAATCCGGCGACATGGCGCGTATCGGTGAAACTGCCGGTTCTGGAAAACGACCGCAATGCTGCCGTTTCCTGTGCCAGCCGGGCGGCAAAGCGTTCGCAGTCGGCGTCGGAAAAGCAGGTGCGGTTGATTTCCTGTCCCATGCGTGCGTCCGGATTTCACTTCACGTTAATTGACTCGGCTTAGAACATTCCGTCCGGCGGTCGGTTCATCCGGGCGCGCGCGTCTGCGCTCACACCCGCGTGCTGCGGCGCGCAAGATAAAACCATTCCTGCCCCGGCAACGCGTTGGGGTTGGGAAACACAATGTGGCCGTCGCGGTCGGCCTGCACCGGCGTGCCATCGTGGCGCGTGCCGATCACCTCGCCTGCCTGCACTGGGTCGAAGCTGGACCAGGGCCGCACAAAGGCATCCTCTGCGTGGGCGCGGTCGACGACCTGATACAGGCGCAGCGCCTCGGTGCGGTCCACCGTGGCGGGTGCGGGCTCGGCGCTCAGGCGCAGATGCGCCAGCGCATTGTAGATGGCGCGATAGGCCACCTCGGGCGCGGCCGGGTCGTCGTGCTGGCCGCATTCCAGCGTCAGCGCAATGCCGCCGTGCGCACGCATGTATTCGGTGGTGCCCACGCCGTAATGCACATCAGCCTCGCGCGAAGACGCACCCGCGGCCAGGCGGCGCGCCACACCGGCTGCATAGGTGTCGAGCCAGCCGTCGACGAAACGATGCACGCCCAGCCGCAGCGCCAGCGCGGTTTCCTCGGCGGCGCGCGCAAACGGCTCCAGCGCGCCGCGGTTGTCCTCCGGCCCCAGCATGACGAAAGGTTGGCCCTGTGTATGGAAGGAGTGTAGGTCGAGCAGCGCGTCGTGCTGCGCCAGCAAGGGACACAGCCAGTTGGCGATGCGATCCTCGAAATCGACCGGGGTGTCGGTCGGCACCAGATTGCGGTTGAGGTTGCGGTCGCCCATGCGCTGACGGCGCGCGTAGGCCAAAGGGTTGGTGACCGGAACGAAGGTGACGTGGCCCGCGGCGATGCGCAACTGGCCGGACTCGATCTCACCGATCACGCGACGGATCGCCCGGGTGCCGCAGGTCTCGTTGCCGTGAACCGCGCCCAGCACGATCAGGCGCGCGCCCGGCGCCAGGCCGGTGAACGCCACCGATTGAAAATGCAGCGAATCCGCTTCACTCATAGATCATTCACTCATAGCTCATGGCCTTGAACAGCAACGATACACTCGACACCAGCAACAGCATGCCGACCAGCCGCGTCATCTGTTGCTGCGTCAGACCGACATGCACACGCCCGCCCAGGTAGAGCGCGCCCAGCACCAGCGGCAGCGCGGCAAGGTACGCGATCCACACCGGGCCGGTCAGCAGCAGGCCGGCCACCAGAAAGCTCGCGATGCGCGTGATCCCTTCGATAAAGAACGTCGCCGACAAGGTCGCACGCAAATCGCCCTTGTCGCGGATGCGATGGCTCAAGTAAATCACATACGGCGGTCCGCCGGTACCGAACAGCCCCCCCACGGTGCCGCCGACCAGCGAGGCCGGCACCGCCCAGCCGCGCGAAATCGGCTTGTCGCCGTGAATGTTGAATATGCTGCGAAGCGCGAACAGAAAAACGAAGCCGGCCAGCGTCAGCAGCATGGGCTCGGGCGGCAGCTTGAGCAGCAGGCTGGTACCCAGCACCACGCCGACAACCCCGAACGGAATCAGGATCCCGACCTCGTCCCACTTCACGCGCTTGAACGTGAGCCCGCCGATCACGATCGACGCGGTAAAATCCAGCAGCAGCACCAGCGGCACCACGAATTTCAGCGGCAGGAACAAGGCCAAGAGCGGCACCGCAATCAGCCCCGATCCAAACCCGGTGATGCCGCGGATGACATACGCCGCCAGCAGGATGACGGCTGCGCCGCCAATGCTGCTGGCGGCCAGCTGCTCCAGACTCACAAACGCGTGCCGCGTTCGATGGTGATGCCGAGCTCCTTGATGCCCGGCACGATGGCGAACTTGGTCACCGACACCCTGACCCACGGCGCGCCGAATTCGTCGCGCACGATGGTGGCCACGTGCTCGGCCACCGATTCGACCAGCGTGATCGGCTGCGGCGCATTGTGCAGGTAATCCTTCACCCGCATCGCCACCGCGCCATAGTCGATGGTGTCGGCCACATCGTCGGTGCCGCCGGCCTTGCTGTCAGGCAGGCCGATTTCGAGGTCGAGCCGCACCGGCTGGGGTACTTTGCGTTCCCACTCGTATATGCCGATAATCAGTTCGAGACGAAAGTCCCGCAAA
>DAHWJK010000297.1:0-9812 GCA_027344185.1 Thiobacillus sp. | reverse complement strand
AGACAGCGTCGAGGATCCACTCGGCCCGCTCGGAGCCGGCGTCAGTGATGACTGCCGCTGGGCTTGCCCTTCAGCCGATAGAGCGTGCCGCAATACGGGCACAGCGCATCGCCGCGCGCCTCGATCGGCAGGTAGACGCGCGGATGCGCATTCCAGTCGGCGTGCTGCGGCATCGGGCAGTGCAGGGGCAGGTCGCCCTCGGTGACCTCGATGACGCGCTGGGTGTTGTCGGGCCGTTCGCTCATCCGGGCCTCGCTTACTTGACCGGGGTGAGCCAGTCGGCGTGGGCAGCGGCGCGGCCGTGCACGCAGTCGAAATACATCGCCTGCAGCTTCGCCGTGAGGGGGCCGCGCGTGCCTTCGCCGATGGCGCGGTTGTCGAGCTCGCGGATCGGCGTGACTTCGGCGGCGGTGCCGGTGAAGAAAGCCTCGTCGGCTGAATACACCTCGTCGCGGGTGATGCGCTTCTCGATCACCGGCAGGCCGATCTCGGCAGCCAGCTGCACGATGGTGTCGCGGGTGATGCCTTCCAGCGCGCTGGTCAGGTCGGGCGTATAAAGCTTGCCGTTCCTGATGATGAAGACGTTTTCGCCCGAGCCTTCGGCGACGAAGCCGTCGACGTCGAGCAGCAGCGCCTCGTCGTAGCCGTCCATCTCGGCTTCTTTATGCGCGAGAATGGAGTTCATGTAGTTGCCGTTTGCCTTGGCCTTGCACATGGTGATGTTGACATGGTGGCGCGAAAACGAGCTGGTCTTGACGCGGATGCCGTTGTCCAGCGCTTCCTGTCCAAGGTAGGCACCCCACGGCCAGGCGGCGACGATGACGTGCACCGACAGGTTCTTCGCCGAGATGCCCATCGCTTCCGCGCCGAAGAAAGCCATCGGGCGCAAGTAGCCGGATTCGAGCCTGTTCTCGCGTACAACGGTGCGCTGCGCCTCGGAGATCGTGGCCTTGTCGAACGGCAGTTTCATACCGAGGATGTGGGCGGAACGGAACAACCGGTCGGTGTGTTCCTGCAAGCGGAAGATTGCCGTGCCCTGTTCGGCCTTGTAAGCGCGCACGCCCTCGAAGACGCCCATGCCGTAGTGCAGGGTGTGGGTGAGGACGTGGGTGGTGGCGTCGCGCCAGGGTACGAGCTTGCCGTCGTACCAGATGACGCCATCGCGGTCGGCCATGGACATGGTGAAAAATCTCTTGATGAATGGAAAACGCCGATTTTACCGGAATCCGGCAGCGCCGCGGCCCCCGGTTTATGGCACGATCGGGCTGTACGGAGACTGAACATGCAATGGAAAGGCTGGCTGGCAGCGCTGCTGCTGACGCCGTTGGCCGGCTGCGCCGAACCGGCACGCGTCGATTACGACTATTACCTGCTGGCGCTCGCGGTCGCGCCGGCATTCTGCGAGGACGCGCCCCAGCGCAAGCAGGGCTATGCGCAATGCCGGGCGCTGTCCGAAGCGGGTTTTATCGCGATGCCGCTGACCCTGCACGGACTGTGGCCGAGTCGTTTCGACCGCAAACATCCGGCCTGGTGTGGCGGCGAGACGCGCGGCGCATTCTGCAGTCTGCCGCCGCCCCCGCTGCCGGCGGACATGCGCGCGCAGCTGGCGCGCGCTATGCCGGCCGCGGCCGATTGCCTGGACCGCTACCAATGGGCCAAGCACGGCAGCTGTTCGGGGCTTGTCGAGGCCGGCTACTTTGCTGCATCGACTGCGCTGACCGAACGCGTCAACCGCGCGATCGGCGGAGAAATTGCGCAACACGCGGGCCGCGAAGTCCGCCTCGTCCTGCTGCGCGAGGCGCTGTCCAGGAACGATCCGGCATTGAAGGATGCGGTGAGTTTCGACTGCAGAACGCCGCGCACCCCCGACCCCGCCAAGCGCCGGCCGATGCTGCGTGAAGTGCGTATCTATTTCGAGCGCGATCCGCTTACCGGCGCGCCGGGAGCGCCGCTCGCCTACGCTCGGGCGGGCGTGCGACATTACAACTCGGGATGTCCGCAGGGCAGGGCCTACATCGATACGCCGCTGGACTGACGGCGGCGCGTGCGGTTGCTGATGGTTGAACGCTTACAGATATGCCTTGGCTTCCTCGCCCGGATTGGGCAGCCCGGCAATTCTCCACGCCTCGCGCGCGTCGGGGAACAGATGCTGCATACAGTCGGCGCTGTGTCCTGCCAGATGGCAGACATGGCTTAACGCGGTGACGCTGCCGTGCCGCGCATAAGCGCGCCGCAAGGTATGCAGCAAGGCCAGCTGTTCCTTGCTGAGCTGGCCGAGCCCGTCGTTCTGCGCAACCTGGCCGGCAAGACTTTCGCTCCACATGGCAGGGTCGATCAAAAAACCGTCCGGGTCGAAAATAGCTGCGCCTGGTTTGTTCATGACTTTTCCTGGGAAAGCTTCGCTTAGGCTAGGTATAGCATCCCATCTGAAATCAGCCAGGCGTGACCGCCGATTTCCATTGCGCTGGCGCGTGAGGTTCAGCTGGAGCCGAGTCGGGCCACCAGTTTGCGCACCGGCGCCGGGATGGCGGCATCGAGCGCGTCGGCCGGCGTCAGCCAGATCTGTCCGGGCGGGGTGGCGCGGCGCGGCGCGAGTTCCATTTGCACCGGCAGGATATGCAGTTTGAAATGGGTGAAGCTGTGGCTGAGTTGCGGCCAGGCTTGCTGCGCTTGCGCGGAAAAGCCGAAGCGGTCGCGGCAGTGGCGGGCCGGATCGTCTTCCATGTCGAGTTCGGGCAGGCTCCATAGGCCGCCCCACACGCCGCGCGCCGGGCGCTTTTCCAGCATCAGTTCGCCGCGGTCGAGCAGCAGCAGCATCTGGACCTGTCTTTCGGGCAGCGTTTTGCGCGGGCGGGGCGTGGGCAGTTCGCCGGTTTGCTGCTGGATGAAAGCGATGCAATCGGTTTTGACCGGGCAGGCCGGACAGGCGGGCCGGCTACGGCGGCAGACGAGCGCGCCGAGGTCCATCATGCCCTGCGTGTACGCCTCGATGGCGGTGTGCGGCAGATGCGATTCCGCCAGCTGCCACAGCGCAGTCTCCACATTTTTGTCCCCGGTCCAGCCGGCCACGCCGCCGTGACGCGCCAGCACCCGCTTGACGTTGCCGTCGAGAATCGCGGCACGTTGACCGAACGCCAGCGCGGCAATGGCGGCAGCCGTCGAACGGCCGATTCCCGGCAGCTGCGCGATCTGTCCGGGGTCGGCCGGAAATTCTCCGCCATGCTTTGAGACGATGACGCGTGCGGCGGCGTGCAGGTTGCGCGCGCGGCTGTAGTAACCGAGTCCGCTCCACAGCGCGAGCACCGCGTCCTCGTGTGCGGCAGCCAGGCTGTGCAGATCGGGAAAGCGCGCGACAAAGCGCTCGAAGTAGGGAATCACGGTGGCGACCTGGGTCTGCTGCAGCATGATTTCCGACAGCCAGATGCGGTAGGGGTCGCGCGCGGCGTGTCCGCCAGCGTCAACCAGCCCGCGCTGCCAGGGCAGGGCGTGGCGGCCGTACTGCCGTTGCCAGCGGACGATGCGGGATGCAAAAGAATTCACCCCGGCAGGGTAACCGGGGTGAAGGGGTGAATCAATGGCGCGACGGTGCTGCCGGGGGCGCTGGTCAGGCGTGACCAAGCTTCTGGCGGAACAGGTTGACGAGTTTGCCGAACGCCGATTCGGTGATGGACTTGCGTTCCACGATCACGGCTTCGCCGCTGCGCAGCTTGCTGTCCAGGCGGTTCACGCTGATGGAGAAGCTGTTCATGCCGTCCTGGTCCGAGAACAGGTAGGTGCTCTTGATGCTGCTGGCCCAGCCGAGGCGCGCCCAGCGGAAGGTGCCGTCGTCGTAGTGGAATTCCACCCAGTCGCCCTTGTTGAGTTCGCGCGCGCGCATCGTGAATTCGTCCTACACCTCGGGCGCGGCGGGTTCGACCTCGGCTGCGGGGGCGGCGACTTCGGCAGCACGCGGGGTGGTGTATTCGCCGATTTCCTCGGGCGTGATTTCCGGCAGCGGCACCGGCTGGGCATTGGGACGCACCGCGTTGGCGTGCAGAATCACCAGGGTGGCGAAGAAACGGTCGGTGAGTTTCGGCGACAACTCGATTTCTGCGACGCCTTCGCGCAGGCGCTTCAGCAGTCCCGGGAGAATGCGTACCAGCATCAGCCGCGCGTCCATGTCCGACTTGGGCTGAACGCTCCACACCAGTTCGCGCATGGTTTCGACATGGCTATTGAAGTGCGCGCCCTGTTCGCCCTCATTGACGAAGTCCATGGTCAGCAGCTGGGCCCAGTCGCGCCGCAGGAATTCACGCACGATCTCGTCCACCGGCTGTTCCTTGAGCGCGCGGTTGATGAAGTCATGCACGATCACCGGCGCGAGCTCGGCGCGCTCGGCCTGCTTGATCTGGGCAATGTCCTCCTGCAGGCTGACATCGATCGTCTCTTCGAGCGTTTCCTCCAGCTCGGCACCCATGGCCTCGAGCTCCTTCGCGGCATCGCCGAAGACGGCGATGTCCTTTTCGAAGGCGTCGAGCACCCGGGTGATCACCTGCGAGATCGCTTCCAGGCGGGCATGCCCGGCTTCGGTATCGGGCAGGTGTACGGACAGCTTGGCGATCGCGTCCAGCATCCGGCGGACCGGATGGTTCGGCTGCAGGAAGAAGTTGCGATCCAGCATTGCGGCCTTCAGGACCGGGATCTGCAAGCGCCCGATTTGCGCCTTGAGGTGGTCGGGGATGCTGTTCTCGTCGAATACCACGTCGAACAGCATGGCCACCGCGTCCACCAGCACGGCGTCGAGCGGACTGGCGACCTGCATGACCGGGCTCTGCTGCAGGCTGCGCAGCACGTTCTGCATCGTGGCGGCTTCCAGCAGGGGCAACTCGTAGCGCACCCCGCCGGGCAGCATCATGCCCGAGCCGGATTGCAGCTGGCCAAGCGAATCGACCAGGCTGAAACCGGGCATTCCCCCCGCGGCCAAGCCGCCCGATCCGCCACCGCCCGTTCCGTGCGCCAGTTGCTCGAACAGCTTGAGCAAGTCATTGGCAGGCTGGCCGGCGAGCGACTGGGCCGTGCCGCCTGGGCCGGACTGGGAGGCCGCGGTGGAGTGGCCGCGGCTTTTCGCGCCGACCTTGAGGTCTGGCTTGATGCCGCGATTGATCAGGTGCGTGTTGATGGACTGATAGATATGCGCGAGTTCGGTGGTCAGCACCAGATCGAACTGGTTCAGCAGGACGACGCGAACGTTCTGGTCCAGCTGCATGCGGGTGATGCCGTCCAGCAGCGCCTGGCACAGGGCGCGCGGGCCGAGCGGGTTCTCGTTCTCGGCAAGATCGGAGCGGCCCAGCAGGTGTGCGATGCGGGCATCCAGTGCGACCAGTTCTTCGGCGCAGTTGAAGCGCATGCGGGAAGTGGCCTTGTCGATTGCCAGGGTGATTTCGAAGTCGTGATCGTCAACCAGCGACAGTTCGAGCGACGAATCCGCTGCTGCCGTGGTGTCGCGGTTGTGGGCAAAATCGTCGAACCCCTTGCAGTAGGCGTCCTTGCAGGCGCTGAGCAATTCGTTGGCCTGCCGGTTGAGTACGCGCTGGGCGTCGTAGTAGCTGTTGCGCGTCTCCAGCAGCGGCGAGCGGTCGGCCATGGACAGCAGGGCGTTTTCCATGCCTTCGGTGTGTCGAGTCAGCACGCGGGCAGCGCCCTCGATCAGCAGGTCACGGCAACCGTGAAGGGTCGCCAGGATTTCAGCGGAAAGCTGCGTACGGCGGGAACGCTCAAACTGGTTGAGGTTCACTACGACTGAATTTTCTGGCATCTCGCGCTCCATGGGAATCACCTCGCGGTATCGCGGGTTGGCCGACGTGGGAACGGGGATGCTGCGCGTGACAGAGGCTCTGCCGGCGGTCCCGCTGTCTCGGCCCCCCTGGTTCAGGGGCAGAGACCGGTAACTTTGCGTCCCCGCCTCGCGGCGGGTTTGCCCTGTTCGGTAGTCGGCAATCGTGTCGAAAAATTGACACTCAACCGCACAACTGTTCTATCGGCCCTGAGAAAAAAAACTTGAGCGGATCCGGCGGGATATTTCAGCACGGGATGGGTTCCAGAGTGAATTCGAGACGCAGAAAAGCTTTGCGGGTAAGTAAGTACTACGGAATCGAGCCCCTGCCGACGCGAATTTCGGCTGCGAGGCACTCGCAAAAGCAGCGCGCCGGCTGCGGTGGGGGACGCTGATTAATTCGGTATGACCGTCATTGCGAGCGCAGCGCGGCAATCCAGTGCATTGATTCAGCAGGCATTTCTGGATCGCCACGTCGCTTCGCTCCTCGCGATGACTAATAAATCAGCGGTTCCCTGGAAGAATCTCCCGGCGCCTGGACCATGCGTGCATCGGTTCGCGCAGCAGCTCGGCCGGCGCAGCAGAGCAGAAGGCGTCGTCATGGGTTGTCCGCGACAAGGGTCTGGATAACAAGGGTGCCGCGCGTGCGCGCATCTTGCGTTTGCTGGAGCGGGCGAAGGGAATCGAACCCTCCTCATGAGCTTGGGAAGCTCAGGTAATGCCACTATACGACGCCCGCAAGACGTTCATTACGGTGCGGAGTCTACCGTGGTGAGATCGTCGCTGTCGATACTTCCTCCCGTGCGAGTGACAGTAATGGTGTGGGTGTGTTCGGGGGTCAATCCCTGCAACGCACCATGATGCGCTGCTATTGAAAGCCCCCGAATAAGCAAAAGTGCCTGCTATATGCACTGACTTGAAAGGTCGATTATGGCCGGTAATGACAGTTGAGCTAATACTCCCCAAAGCAGGCCTCGCAGAACAAGTGTGGCCTGCTGACGGTCACTGAATCACCGCCACTGCCGCCTTTACGGCTGCTGGACTGTACCCAAGCATTTCTAGCACTTCCCGCACCATCTGCTGCTTCTGCTGGGTCGGGGAGTTCGTCATAACCCAGAACCCAGTACCTTCGATCTCACGAGGCTGGGTGCTCTTCCCTGATTTCAGGATTTCTTGCTTGCTGTGTGCAAAGTAAGCTCTATTACGGCCCTGAATCTGGAGGACCTTCTCGAAATCCTGCTTCTTTTGCGTATGAATCTCCTTGAAAATTCTGAGCATCCTAGCCACAGCCGTTGTCGATCTGCTGAACATTGGCTGTGAAAGTAGCAATGCCAACTCGTGCGGTTGCGCAGCCACTCCCGTCTTTGCAGCCTGCCCAGGTTGAGCACCAGCATCTACGTCAAGCAGCCTTCGAAGGATGCTCGTCGCCGGCTCTCCAATCTCCTGGGTCTGCGCAGCTATATAGCGGTACACGTCGTCTTCAACTTCAATGGTCTTCATGGTCGTCCCTTACTCGTCATACACGCTCTGGCAGCGGGTGGAAATCACTTTAAGCGCTTGTTATGTAATTGTCAAGTGCTTATAAAAGCGATAACGCAGCGAGGTCCATCATTCAAGCGGAACGCCACCGGCATGGCACCTGGCCAGCGAATCGTCTTGATTCACCAGCACGGTAGAGAAGTATCGACAGCGACGATCACGACACGGTAGACCACGCCTCGTTACAACCGTCTTGCGGCGGATCGTCTGAACCCCTTCCCAAAAAACTCGCGCAGGTCTCGGCGAGACGGTAGAAGCCCCATACGACGCCCGCCCGATCAATCGCTACGCCCTTCGGGGTAGAATCCGGCATGATACTGAACTCATATTCACCGGATTGAAGAAGTGTTTTTGTGATTGAATTGCTCATCAACGGCGAAACCCGCACCTTTCCTGCACCGCTCACACTGGCCCAACTGATCGAGTCGCTGGAACTGGCGGGGAAACGCATCGCCATCGAAAAAAACGGTGAAATCGTCCCGCGCAGCCAGCATGCCGACACGCCGCTCGCCAGCGGCGACCGCCTCGAGATCGTCGTCGCGGTCGGCGGTGGCTGACTTTTTTCCTGGCCCCTAGTCCCTAGCCCCCAGCTCCTCGCCCCTTTGAATATGGAACCACTCGTCATCGCCGGAAAGTCCTATGCTTCGCGCCTGCTCGTAGGCACCGGCAAGTACCAGGATTTCGAACAGACGCGTCTCGCGGTCGAAGCCTCGGGCGCGGAAATCGTCACGGTCGCCATTCGCCGCACCAACATCGGCCAGGACGCCGGCCAGCCCAGCCTGCTCGACGCGCTGCCGCCGTCGAAGTACACCTACCTGCCCAACACCGCCGGTTGCTATACCGCGGACGACGCGATCCGCACCCTGCGCCTGGCGCGCGAGCTGCTTGACGGCCACTCGCTGGTCAAGCTCGAAGTGCTGGGCGACGCCGAATCGCTGTATCCCAACGTGGCCGAAACGATCAAGGCGGCCGAGGTGCTGGTGAAAGACGGCTTCCAGGTGATGGTCTACACCTCGGACGATCCCATCGCGGCCAAGCAGCTGGAAGATATCGGCTGCGTCGCGGTGATGCCGCTGGCGAGCCTGATCGGCTCCGGCATGGGCATCCTCAATCCGTGGAACCTGCAGATCATCCTCTCCCGCCTCTCGGTGCCGGTGATCGTCGACGCCGGCGTCGGCACCGCGAGCGACGCGACGATCGCGATGGAGCTCGGCTGCGACGCGGTGCTGATGAACACCGCGATCGCCGGCGCCGGCAATCCGGTGCTGATGGCCTCGGCGATGAAGAAGGCGGTCGAGGCCGGGCGCGAGGCGTTTCTGGCGGGCCGCATGCCGAAGAAGGTTTACCAGGCCAGCCCGAGTTCGCCCACCAGCGGCCTGATTTCGGGCAAAAAATAAATCATGACGACCGACACCGGCGCGCATCCGCGCATCCGTTCCTATGTGCTGCGCGCCGGCCGCGTCGGTTCCGGCCAGGCGCGCGCGCTGGCCGAACTCGGGCCGCGGTTCATGTTGCCGTATCAGCCGGTCGTGCTCGATCTCGATGCGGCGTTCGGTCGTGCGGCGTCGAATTCAAATCCGGTGCCGCGCATTCTCGAAATCGGCTTCGGCATGGGCGAAGGCCTGGCCGAGATCGCCGCGGCCCATCCCGAAAACGACTACCTCGGCGTCGAAGTGCATACGCCGGGTGTGGGCGCGCTCTTGAAGCAACTCGGCGAACGCGGGCTCGCCAATGTGCGCGTGATCCAGCACGACGCGGTCGAGGTGCTGACCCGCATGCTGGCGCCGGCCAGTCTCGCCGGCATCCACATCTTCTTCCCGGATCCCTGGCACAAGAAGCGCCATCACAAGCGCCGGTTGATCCAGCCGCCGCTGGTGAGCCTGCTGGCGAGTCGCCTGCAAGCCGGCGGCTACATCCATCTGGCCACCGACTGGCAGGATTACGCAGAGCAGATGCTCGCCGTGCTCTCCGCCGAGCCGGCTTTGCAAAACACCGCGGGAGACTACGCGCCGCGCCCCGACACCCGGCCGCTGACCAAGTTCGAGCAGCGCGGCCTGCGTCTCGGGCATGGCGTATGGGATCTGGTGTTCCGCCGCACCTGATTCGCGCGGCCATGCGGCTATGATGTGCGCATGGACATTCTCGAACTCGTCAAGGCGGCCTTCGCGCTGTTCGCCATCGTCGACCCGGTCGGCGTCATTCCGATTTTTCTCCTCGCCACCCGTGGCTATACCCTGGCGCAAAGCCGGTCGGCGGCACGGATCGCCGCGCTGACCGTGCTGGGCGTGCTGACGCTGTTCGCCTTTCTCGGCGAGCCCATGCTGGCGTTTTTCGGCATTCGACTCGCGGCCTTCACGGTGGCGGGCGGCCTGCTGCTGTTGCTGCTGGCATTGTCGATGGTGCAGGCGCACGTCAGCCCTCAGCGGCAGACGCAGGACGAGGCCGTGGAAGCCGAGGAAAA
>DAHWJK010000283.1:0-3054 GCA_027344185.1 Thiobacillus sp. | reverse complement strand
GGAAGCCGTGGTGCTTGGCATCGATCTCGAGCGCGAGCGCATTTCGCTCGGCATCAAGCAGCTCGAAGGCGATCCGCTGACCAGCTACGCGACCGGCCACGAGAAGGGCAGCATCGTCAAGGGCACGATCAAGACCGTCGAGCCCAAAGGCGCCACCGTACAGCTCGACAGCGACATGGAAGGCTATCTGCGCGCATCCGAAGTCTCGCGTGACCGCGTCGAAGACATGCGAAGCCACTACAAGGAAGGCGACGAAATCGAAGCCATGATCATCAACGTCGATCGCAAGAACCGCGTGATCAATCTGTCGATCAAGGCCAAGGACATGACCGAGCAGGATTCCGCGATGAAGAAATTCGCCGCCGAATCCGCCGCTGCAGCCACCGGTTCGACCAACCTTGGCGCGCTGCTGAAAGCCAAGCTCGACAACAAGAACGCCGAATAATCCATGACCAAGTCCGAGCTGATTGCTCAACTGGCATCGCGCCATCCGCAATTTTCGGTTGCGGATATCGAGATGGCGGTCAAGACGATCCTCGACGCGCTGGCAAAGAACCTGTCGCGCGGCGAGCGGATCGAAATCCGGGGCTTTGGCAGCTTCAGCCTGAGCTTTCGTCCCGCACGCATCGGCCGCAATCCAAAATCGGGGGAGCGTGTGCAGGTGCCGGCCAAGTATGTGCCGCACTTCAAGGCGGGCAAGGAGCTGCGCGACCGGGTGGATTTCCCGGTCTGACAGGCAGTGTGGACAGCAACATTTGAAAACGGCGCCCGCGGGCGCCGTTTTCTTTGGCGATTGGCGCCGCAAGCGTAAAATGGGCGAACTTTCTGGCGCACACTTATGAAAAACTTCACGCACTATCTGGGCCTGTTGGCAAAGTTGCTGGTGTTTCTGCTGGTGCTGGGCTTTGCGCTCAAAAACAGCCAATCGGTCGTGTTCTATTCCTACCTGGGCTAT
The DNA here is from genome assembly GCA_027344185.1 of Thiobacillus sp. GTDB lineage: Bacteria > Pseudomonadota > Gammaproteobacteria > Burkholderiales > Thiobacillaceae > Thiobacillus. The sequence continues at coordinate 2,099 of DAHWJK010000283.1, read as the reverse complement.
GTGTGGCAGGCGCCGCTGATCATCATGCTGGGCCTGGCGTTTTTCCTGGGCGCGCTGACAGGTGTGCTGGCCCTGCTGCCCACCCTGTTCAAGCTGCGTCGCGAAGCAGCGAAGAAGCCGCATCCGACTGAGCTGGATACGATCAGCCCAGTCACCGATATGCCGGTGGTGTGACGCGCCATGGAATTCGAGTTCTGGTGGCTGCTGGCGTTTCCCCTGTTTTTCGTACTGGGCTGGCTGGCGGCGCGCATCGATATCCGTCAGGTCGTCACCGAGTCGCGTGCGCTGCCCAACTCCTATTTCCGCGGGCTCAATTTTCTGCTCAACGAGCAGCCCGACAAGGCGATCGAGGCCTTTCTTGAAGTCGTCAAGCTCGAACCTGAAACCATCGACCTGCACTTTGCGCTGGGGGGGCTGTTTCGCCGCCGCGGCGAATTCGATCGCGCCATCCGCATGCACGAAAACCTGCTCGAGCGCGAAGGCCTGGCCGAGGAACAGCGCCTGCGCGCGATGGGCGAACTGGGCCAGGATTATCTGAAGGCAGGCCTGCTCGACCGCGCCGAACAGGTGTTCGGCAAGCTGCTGGAAACGCCGCAGCATGGGCTGGCGCGCACCTATCTGCTGGAAATCTACGTGCAGGAGAAGGACTGGCAGAAAGCCATCGACGCTGCGCGCCTGCTTGAGAAGGACACCAGCAAACCGCTCAATGCCGACATCGCCCACTTTCATTGCGAACTGGCGCTGCTGGAAGCGGCGAAGGGCGATCCCGAGGCCGCCGCAGCGCATCTGCAGCAGGCGCTCGCGGCCAACCGCCAGTCGGTACGCGCCAACCTGATGGCGGGCGACCTCGATGCGGCTGCGGGCAAGCACGAGGCCGCGATTGCCGACTGGCGCCTGGTCGAAACGCAGAGCGCGGCACACATGGCATTGGTGGTCGAACGGGTGCTCGGCAGCTATCGCCAGCTGGGGCGGCTGGCCGATGGCGTGCAGTGGCTGCGCGCACTGCACGCGCGGCACCCGTCGCAGGACGTGTTCAATGCGCTGTACCTCGCCGTATCCGAGGCCGAAGGCGCGGCCGCCGCCAGTCAGCTGGCGCGCGAGGAGCTACGCCGCAATCCCAGCCTGCGCACGCTGGATCGTCTGCTCGAAGCCCAGCTGATCAATGCCGAGCCCGACGATCGCGAACTGCTGCAGGTGGAAAAAACCCTGGTGGCGTCGCACAGCCAGCGCATGATGCGCTACCAGTGCGGCAGCTGCGGCTTCAAGGCCAAGCAGTTTTTCTGGCGCTGCCCGGCGTGCGGGCGTTGGGACAGCTTCGATCCGGAGCGGCGTGAGGGGGAAGGGTAGGGATCAGGGGCCAGGATTCAGGGATCAGGGAATAGGAATGACGCATAAGATTATCGTGGCACTGGATTTTCCGGACGCAGTTTCGGCGCTGGCGCTGGTGGAGCGGCTCGATCCGGCGCTGTGTCGGTTGAAGGTGGGCAAAGAGCTATTCACCGCGGCGGGGCCGGAGCTGGTGAGAGCACTGGTTGCTCGCGGCTTCGAGGTTTTTCTCGATCTGAAGTTTCACGACATCCCCAATACCGTCGCGGCGGCCTGTCGCGCGGCGGCCGGGCTGGGCGTGTGGATGATGAATGTGCACGCCGCGGGCGGCCGCCGCATGATGACGGCGGCGCAGGAAGCGCTGGCCGGGCTGCCCGATCGCCCGCTGCTGATCGCGGTGACGGTGCTGACCAGCATGAGCGCCGAGGACTTGCGCGAGGTGGGCGTCGACGCTGTGCCGGCCGACCAGGTACTGCGTCTGGCGCGCCTGACGCAGGCCTGCAAACTCGATGGTGTCGTCTGCTCGGCGCAGGAAGCCGCGTTGCTGCGCGCGGACCTGGCCGCGGATTTCCGCCTGGTCACGCCGGGCATACGTCCGGCCGGTGCCGCGGTGGGCGACCAGCGCCGCGTGATGACGCCGGCAGAAGCCTTGCGCGCCGGTGCGACCGATCTGGTGATCGGGCGCCCGATCACCGCCGCGGCCGATCCCTTGGACGCACTCAAACAGATTCAGGCAGACATACACAATATCTAGGGAGATGACGCTGTGAAGA
>DAHWJK010000280.1:0-12024 GCA_027344185.1 Thiobacillus sp. | reverse complement strand
CTCTAGTGGCGATCCGGCGCGCCCGCAGGTGCCGCCGGCGCTGATCGCCGACATCGCCGGCGGGTCATACCCGGCGGTTTTGAATATCCTGCTCGCGCTTCGTGCGCGCGAGGTCACCGGGCGCGGCTGCCATCTCGACATCGCCATGACCGACAATCTCTTCCCCTTCCTCTATTGGGCGATGGGGCAGGGGGCAGCGACTGGGCGATGGCCGGGCAACGGCACCGATCTGGTGACAGGAGGCTCGCCGCGCTATCAGCTCTACCCAGCGGCGGATGGGCGGATCGTCGCCGTGGCCGCGATCGAGGATCGGTTCTGGGCGGCGTTCTGCACCGCGATCGACCTTGCGCCGGAGCTTCAGGATGATGCCAGGGATCCGGAGGCTACCAGGCGCGGCGTAGCCGCCCTCGTCGCGGCGCAACCCTCCGAGCATTGGCGGGCGGTGTTTGCGCAGGCCGATTGCTGCTGCTCGATCGTCGCGACGCTGGCGGAAGCGATGGCCGACCCACATTTCGTGGCACGTGGGCTCTTCACCTATCGCCTTGTCAACGATTCCGGTGCGACCATGCCGGCTCTGCCAATGCCGATTGCCCCCCAGTTTCGTGCTCCCGCCGAGGCCGTGCCGCGCCGCGCACCCATGCTTGGTGCCGATAATGATAACGATGATTTCGCATGAAAGCGGTTGTCGTGCCCGCGCCGATGGAATTCGAGCGCGTCTTCGTCGCCGAGATACCGGACCCGGTACCCGGCCGCGGCGAGGTGGTCATCGATGTCGCCGCAGTAGACACCAATTATCCCGATTTCCTGGTCATCGAGGGCAAATATCAGTTCCGTCCACCGCCGCCATTCTCACCGGGCAAAGCCGCCGCCGGGCGGATTGCGGCGCTCGGCGCGGGGGTTGGCGGGTTCGCGATCGGTGATCACGTCGCGGTGCAGGTGGAATATGGCGCCTATGCCGAAAAGCTCTGCGCGCCGGCGGCGCAATGCTTTCCGATTCCCGATGGTGTCGATTTCGAGACCGCGGCGGCGCTTGGCCTTACCTATCAGACCGCGCATTTCGCGCTCGCGGAGCGGGCGCGACTGCAAGCTGGTGAAAGCGTTCTGGTCCTCGGTGGCTCGGGCGGCATCGGCACTGCGGCGATCCAGCTCGCGCGCGCTTTTGGCGCCTCGCCGGTGATCGCCTCGGTCCGCGCCGTTGAGGACGCGGCAATAGCGCGCTCCGCCGGCGCCGATGTCGTAATCGAAGTCGGCGCCGCTCTGGCGCCGGATGACTTCCGCGACGCGGCACGAGCGGCCACCGGCGGGCGTGGTGTTGACGTGGTGATCGACCCGGTCGGCGGCGCTTACGGTACCGCTGCCCTACGGGCGCTCGCCTGGTGCGGGCGGCTCGTCGTGATCGGGTTTGCAAGCGGCGAGATCCCAGCCTTTCGGGCCAATTACCTCCTGGTCAAGAACATCGCCGTGCTCGGTCTGCAATGGTCCGATTATCGCGAGCGCGCGCCAGCACTGGTCGCGCGCGTACAGGCGGATCTGTTCGCGCGCCATCTCGAGGGCCAGCTCACCCCGGTGATCGATAGCCGGCTGCCGCTTGAAGAGTTCAAGGTAGCGCTGCGGGCGCTGCGCGATGGTGCGGTACAGGGCAAGATCATTCTCACTCTGCCCTGACCGCTGCGCCCGAGGCGGCGCGGTTATTTTTTCACCAACGGGCAGCGGCTTTCGGCCAGCGGAGCATAGGCTTCATCCCCGGGGATGATTTTCACGATCTTGACCAGATCCCAGGGGCCCGTCGATTCCGCCGGCTTTTTCGCCTCGGCCAAGTACATGTCATGTACCATCAGTCCGTCGGCGCGGAGATGGCCATTGCGGGCAAAGAAATCGTCGAATTTCGTCTCGCGGAGCCGCGCCATCACCTTGTCCGCGTCTGCGGTGCCGAGATCCTGCACCACTTGTAGATAATGCCGGACAGCGGAATAGATGCCAGCCTGTATCATTGTTGGCATGGCGTGGAACTGCGCATCGAAGCGCTTGCCGAATTCCCGTGTTGCTTCGTCATAGTTCCAGTCGTAACCAGTAATAAATTGCATCTCCTGCACCACTGGAAGCCCAAGAGCTTTTATGTCTGTATTAAAAATCAAAAGACCCACAATTTTTTGATCATTTCGCGACAGGCCAAATTCAACTGCCTGCTTCAGAGCGTTGGCAGTATCAGTGCCAGAGTTCGCAAGTCCGATCACCTGCGCGTGCGAAGCTTGTGCCGCAAGAAGATAGGTTGCGAAGTCACTAGTGCTGAGTGGATGCCAGGAAACCCCGAGGACCTTGCCGCCGAGCTGCTTCACGGTATCGGCGGTCTCGCTCTCGAGTGCGTGTCCGAATGCATAATCGGCGCCGATGAAATACCATGTCTTGTCGCCTTTAGGAACGAGCGCCCGCGCGGCCCCCGTCGCCAAGGAATAGGTATCGTATACATAATGGATTCCGTATGGGCTACACGCCTCGTTGGTCAGCCGATCGGTCGCAGAGCCGGCTGCAATGGTGATCTTTTTATGCTCCTGGCCAATCTTCTGAATTGCCAGGGCGGCAGCAGAATCAGTCGATTCGATTGCCATCTCGGTCTTGTCGACATCAAACCATTTTCGTACGATCGAGGAGGCAATTTCTGCCTTGTTCTGATAGTCCGCCGAAAGAATCTCGATCGGGCGGCCGAGAACCTTGCCACCAAAATCCTGCACCGCCATGCGCGCGGCCACCACGGCGCCAGGCCCACCATTGCTCGCATAGACACCGCTCATATCGACAATCACGCCGATCCGAAACGGCACCTCATCGGCACGCCCCATCAGGGGTGACGAAAGGAGAGCCGCAGCGGCTATGAGCAGCGCGGTTAGCGTGGAGCAGATGGGCAACCATCGGCCACGTCTCGTGCCTTGCTGCAGTGGTGATTGGGAGTTTCGTAAATATCTCATAGTTTCCTCCACGTATTGGCTGGATGTGTTGTCTCCTTTGCGCAATGGCGACATACCAGCGGTTGCGGCGGAACTCATCGCCGGCGTGCCTCATTCCGCCAGCCGCAACTGCATCACACCTCCTGCCATTGGCAATATCCATGTAGCAGCCTGCCGGCTGCCATACGATTTCTTGGAGGCCGCTCTCTAGCACTCAGATAACTTGCGGCAATCCGGGCGTAGCGGCCGTGGAATAAGTCGATATCGCCTCCAGAACGGCTGAGTTGCTGTTTACCATGGAAACACGGACGCGCATCCAAATACGTGTACCTCTGGCTTCACCGTGCCCAGATTGGCTGCACCTTTTGGGGCGTGGCTCGATCATGATAATCTCGTGCTCATGCGTCGTAGCGGCCAGGTGCATCGGTGCTGTAGACGCTGAAGCGCACTTTCAGTAGCCCGTGCAGATAGTTCTCCATCACCGTGTTCAACGAGAGCACAAGTAGTGCCTCCCGATGCGTTCGATTCATCTTAACTCTCCTTGGCAAGGGGCTTGCCCCAGCCACCACCGCCTGCGGTGCAGATATCCAACCGGTCACCACGGCCCATCAAATGCGGGCCGCTTTTCGAATCTAGCCTGCAGATGGCGCCGTCGGCCGTCAACAGCGTGAACTGGGCGAGGCCGCCTGCCGCGCCGCCATTCACACCGGCAGCCGGCGTCACCGTACGCTCACCTAGCACGGAGGCTTGCACGCCATCTGTGAGCATCTCCACCACCCGGCGAACCCCTGCACCGCCTCGCCACTGTCCGGCGCCGCGCGTTTTCCGTAGCAATTCATAGGCGTGGAAGCGAACTGGGAAGGAAGATTCAAGCGCCTCGATCGGCAAGTTCATCGTGTTGCCCATGTGGACACGTTGGCCGCTGGCACCGTCATGACCAAGTCGGGCGCCCATGCCACCTCCCACCGTCTCGTAATGTACGAAGTGGCGGCCCCTTGTTGGGTCATAGCCGCCAAAGGTGACGACGCAGGCGGAGCCATAGCTACCGCCTGGCACACGCTCCGGGAATGCCTTGGCAAGGGCACCCAACAGCACGTCGACGATACGGTTCGATGTTTCCGTGTTCGCGGCGACGACCGGAGCGGGGTAAACAGCATGCGCCAGGCTACCTTTGGGCGCATTGATCGATACTATGGAATAGGCACCAGAGTTCGGCGGCACCTCACCGCCTACCAAGCTGATCAGCGTATAGTAGACACTGGATGCGGTCACCGGCAACGTCGCGTTGACCGGACCACGCGCTTGAGCGGCGGTTCCGGTAAAATCGACGGCCACCGTAGCGCCGGTTTTCACTATCCGAACCTGGATGGTCAAAGCTTGGCCTGCGACGAAACCATCGCCATCCATCGTCTCCGCGTGGCTTACGTCGCAATCTGGCAGGGCGGCTAGCCGCGCTTGCATCTGCAATCGGCTATAGATTTGTGAATCCGCCAACACCTGGCGTACCAATTGCGCGCCGTAGCGTCGCGCTAAGTCCTGCATCCGGGTCACGCCGCGCATGTTGCCGGCGAGTTGGGCGCGAAAATCACCGCGCCGATCCTCCGGCACGCGGACATTTGCCAGAATCAGGTTCAGCACGTCCTCCCGCACCTGGCCACCCCGCAGGATCAGGATTGGCGGGATGCGCAGACCCTCCTTGAGGATCTCATCGGTCACAGACGAACTGCCGGCAGCAATGCCTCCCACATCCGGCCAATGCACGCGCGTCGCGGTAAAGCCGAGCAACGCGCCCTCGGCAAAAGCCGGCATCAGTAGCGACATATCCGGCAAATGCGAACCGCCCTGATAAGGGTCGTTCAGCAGTACGGCGTCGCCCTCGTTCCAGCCCGCCGCCGGAAAGGCACTCAATACGGCGCGCCCGGTGAACGGCATAGCGCCTAAATGTACCGGAATGTCATTGCCTTGCGCGGCCACCTCACCTGCTGTGTCCAGCAACGCACAGGATAAGTCGGCAGATAGACTCAACAGAGGTGAGAACGACGTGCGCATTACCACCGCTTTCATTTCCTCGCAGATGGCGTAGAGCCCGCCCCGAATCACCTCGAAAGTGACGGGATCACGCGCTAGCAGGGACTCAGGCGGTATTGTCATGCTGAATCCTCGAGCGCGAGGATGACGACGCCATTCGGTTCGACCACGACGGTCCAGCCAGGTGGTACCACAATGGTAGCGCCGTGCGTTAGCACCACGGCAGGGCCGGATGCTGCGCCGGTCTCGCCGGGTCGCATCAGACGGGCGGCGCGCGATGCGCCGTCGCGATCTAGCAGCAGGATGCTTTCAGGTAGCCCCCGATAGTCTGATGCCACGGCGGGTGCGGTGAAAACGGTGTGCCCGCCAACCTCCCGCTGCAGCACCGTCACCATTCTGACCGCCACCAATTCGGGCACAGAATCCACCAGATCAAGGCCGTATTCGGCGGCGTAGGCAGCCCGGAATGCGGCATCCAGTTCGGACGGCGAAGGCAAAACCTCACCAAGCGGCACCCTCAGTTCGAAAAGCTGTCCGCGAAAGCGTATGTCCGCGAAACGCCGGCGTTGAACCTTACCCTGCATGGGCTCGGCGGCTAACAACGCATCCAGTCTCTCACTCAGCTCCTCGAACAAGGTCGCTAGCGTTTCGGGTGCCAGATCCGCCACAATCCGCAGCACTGAGCGGCCGACGTCATGGCGTATATCGGCGATTGCTGCGCCCAGCGCACTAAACATCCCCGGCATGGGCGGCACCAGTATACGACTGATGCCGACCTGTGCCGCGATGGCAGCTGCGTGCAGCGGGCCGGCACCGCCGGAGGGTACCATAACGAAATCCCGCGGGTCCAGCCCCCGCCGAAGCGTCGCCAACCGCACTATCTCCGCCATGCGAGCCACGGCGATGTCGATCACCGCGTGGGCTGTCTGCGCAACGGTCCAGCCACGCGGCCGCGCAATAGTGTCCAGCGCCGCCGCCGCGCGGCCAATGTCCAGACGTATGCCGGAGCGTTCCAGCGCCGCTGGCACCAGCGTGCCAATGAAGGCATGCGCGTCGGTGACGGTAGGCTGGCTGCCGCCGAACCCATAACAGGCAGGGCCTGGCTGAGCACCAGCGCTGCGTGGACCGACTTTCAACACACCCGCCTCGTCCAACCAGGCAATGGAACCGCCGCCGGCACCAATCTCTACCAAATCCAGCACGGTACTCAGAATGGGGTAACCCCCGACATTGCGCCCCTCCACCAGAGCATCAGCGCTGAACTCGGTGGTGATTCGAGGTTCGCCGTCGATAGCGATGCCAGCCTTGGCAGTGGTGCCCCCCATGTCGAACGCCAGCACGTGACTCACGCCCATTGCGGTGCCGAACCGGGCGCTGGCGACGAGGGCCGCAGCGGGACCAGATTCCACCAGATGCACCGGCTGGCGCACAGCATTGGCGACACCCGTCAGACCTCCACTCGACTTTACGGTGGTCAAGGATTGGATACCACGCCGGCCCAGGCTGTTCTTCAGTCGATCAATATATGCGCTGACGGCGGGGCCAAGATAGGCATTTACCACGGTGGTGCTAGTGCGCTCATATTCCCGTGCTTCCGGGGCGAGATCGCTGGATATGGTGACGAATATGCCCGGAAATGCGGCGCGTAGCGCCTCTGCCACTGCGATCTCGTGGGCGGAAGAGGCGTAGCTGTTCAGTAAACAGATCGCGATAGAAGCAGGTTTCGCTGCCCGCAACGCAACAATCAGATCGTCCAGTGGCGGCAGAGGCACGACTTCGGCACCGTCATAGGCCAAACGTCCGCCGATTTCGAAACGCAACGCGTCAGGCACCAAGGGCGGTGAGATGCGTTGGTCGAACGTATAGAGTTCCGGCCTGGCCTGACGGCGAATTTCGATGACGTCACGAAACCCCTTGGTCGCAACCAAGGCTGTTGGACCGCCCCGCCGTTCGATCAACGTGTTGGTGCCAATTGTTGTGCCGTGGCAGATCGCGGCGCCTACAACGTCCCGCAGCGTCGCGACCCGGTCTAGCGCTGCCATGAATGCGCGTGCGGGATCATCCGGCGTGGATGGTATTTTGAAAGCGAACTCACAGCGCCCCTGAGCCGGGTCGAGCACAGCGACGTCGGTAAACGTACCGCCTACATCGATGCCGATGCACAGGGAGATCAAGTGCCCTCGCGCTCGATCTCTGTCAGCGCGTCGACAAAGCGGTCCATATGGCGCTGCAGGCTGACGTCTACTCTCAGAAAACGCTTGCCCAACCCCCGGAAGATTGAGCCATCCTTCACTATGACGCCGCGTTTCAATAATGCCTCGAATATACTAGTGGAATCGAAGCGATCGGTATCTAGAATCTCAACGAGAAAGAAATTGGCAAGGGACTGCGGCACCATACGGAAGGCGTGTAGACCGGAGAATCGCTGCGCCACATAGCCGCGCATTTCTGCCACCATAGCGACTGTGCGCTTGACATGCACGTCATCCTTCAGCGCCGCGACCCCGCCGGCGAGTTGCGCCTGTCCGAGATTCCAGGTCGGCTTGGCGTTCCACAGCGGCCAGATGATCGAGGAGGCTGCCACGCCGAAGCCGACGCGCAAGCCGGCCAGACCGAACACCTTGGAGAAGGTACGAAGCACGATCAGGTTCGGATAGTCGGGTAGCAAATGAATGCTGCCATCGGTTTCGGTGAAGTGGATATAGGCTTCGTCCAGCACAACCAACGTGTCGCCAGCGGCGTCGCAAATTTGCCGAATGTCGGCCTCCGTCATGAAATGGCCAGACGGGCTATGAGGGTTGGTGATGAAGGCGATGGCTGGGCGCAATGCGCGCAGCTGCTCGATGTAGGCCTGGATCGGCAGGGCGAAATCCGGACCGAGCGGAACGTAAGCCGGCACGCGACCATCGTTCTCGGTATAAATATGATAGATCGGGAAACAGGGTTCCATCATCAGAACCGTCTCGCCGGGTGCTGCAAAAGTGCGGATGAGGGTGGCGATGATCTCCGTCTCGCCGGCGCCGCATACAACCTGGTCAGCCGCCACGCCGTAACGCGCCGCGATGGCACGGCGTAGGGACTCGTTCGTCCAGGACGGATAGATGTCGAGGATGCCAAGCGAGTCTGCCACCGCCGCTTGCGCCAAAGGCGAGGCACCGAAAGGGTTTTCCGCGGATCCCAGCTTGGCCACGGCGTCGAGCGGCAGGCCGGTCAGCCCGGCGACATGCTCCCTCGAAAGTCCCGGCGTGTATGGCTCCCGGTCGATCAAAATCGGGTTACTGACATGGACCATGCGTGCCTCCAGGTTGGGCGCGAACCTCCGGGGTGAAGGCGCCGGGCGTGTTGCGACGACCATGACTGTCGGACTACATCGCCGGCATAGTCAATGCATACAATTTGCGATTCGACAGCAAATGTACTCAGATCAGGTGGTCGGAGAACATGTCCTCCGGGCGTCGCTCAAGCAGGCCGCTTATGATCCGCATAGCGCGGTTCAGCCGGCCATCCGTTAGTGCGCCGCCAAGACTGATGCGAATGGCCTGCGGAGCGGGGTGGGTATCAACGGTGAACACTTCCGCCGGCGAGACACGCACACCCGCACTAGCCAATTGGCTGGCAAAATCGATGCCCCGCCATGGCGTGGGCAAAGGCAGCCAAGTGTGATACAGTCCGGCGGCGCTCTGCAGCTTCAAACCAGGCAGCGCGGCCGCAACCAATGCGGCACGGCGGGCGGATTCCTTGCGGTGCCAAAGGATCAGGCGCTGTGCCGTCCCTGCATTGATCCATTGGGAAGCTAATTCTGCCGCGAAGCCGGAAACGGACCAAATGGTGGCGTGAACGATGCTGGCCAACTTACGCTCAGTGCCAGGTGGGCCGAGCAGGTAGCCGACGCGCATACCGGGCGCTAAGCATTTCGACGTCCCGCAGATATAATAAGCAAGGTCCGGTACATTACGTGACAAGGGGTGAGGTGCCGCATCCAAGGCGTGGCCGTAAGTGTCATTCTCGATGACCGCCACATGGTGGCGGGCCAGGATCTCAGCAACTGCCGCCCGGCGCTCTGCCGGCATGGTGATGGTAGTAGGATTATGGCCGGAAGGCGTTAGGATCACTGCGTCTGGGCGCCGCTTGCCGCAAAGCTCATCGAGCGCGTCTGGCCGCATTCCATCCGCGTCGCAGGCCACACCGTGCAACTTTAAACCCAAAGTAGCTGCCATACGCACAATGCCCGGGTAATTCAGCGCTTCCGTCAACACGGTGTTGCCCGGCTGCGTCAGATGCAGCAGGCTAACAAGCAGCGCGTGCTGCGTGCCGCAGCACAGAGTTACACCCGCCGCGCTGGAGCCCATGCCACGCAGTGCGGCCCAAGCTGCGCCAGCCTCGCGATGGCGCCAGGCGCCCTCAGGCGGCATGTAGGTCAGCAATTCTTCGATGTCCACAGAGGCCGCTACCTGCGCTAGGCCACGGCGGAACAGGTTGGCCTGGGCGCCGATCGGCAAGGCGTTCAGCGCTAGGTCGATGGCGCCCGCTGGATCTGGTGTACCCCTCGGCAGAGTAGCCGGAGCCGCATTGCGTCTGGTCACAAAGGTACCGCGACCGGCGGTGCCCGTGGTAACGCCGCACTGGGCCGTCTCGCTATACGCCCGAGATATTGTGCGCAAGGTGACGCCAAGGCGTGCTGCGAGGTCCCGATGCGTCGGCAAGCGTTGCCCTGCGGACAACGTGCCATTGGCTACAGCCTCCATGATGGCGTCGGCAATACGCTGGTACAACGGCCCGGCGAAGCGTGACAAATCGGGCGTCCAGCCAAACGGCGGTGAAGCAGCGTCACGAGGAGCTGGGGGAACAATAAGGCGGATTGCACGCATCTGCTTCACGCTATTCGGCACCAACATTGTCCGTCAACGCAACGCGCTGGACAAATCAGTCGCGATAGGGATGCGGGTCGGCCGAACGGGCGCGCAATATCGCTCACATAGCCGCTCTAGGCGCCTTCGAACGCAAGGATCACCCAGCCAACCGCGCTATCACAAATGAACGTCAGAGACCGGGTTAATTTCGCCTGCCTCGTCCGCCGCGCCGTCCCATCATGCCACGCCTGCGGTGGTTCTACGTCTTTCCATCTATGCCCCGGCTACGAGTGATGTCAGTTCGGGCAGGCCAATAACCTCGATCCCGTTGGCCTTCGGATAGCGCTCTATCCCTGAATACACGACGAAGCACCGCTCCGGCTTGAGATCCTCGCGGGCATGATGAAATCCCTTTTCCAGCTTTGGCGCGAGCCCGCGCTTGACTTCCACCGCCCAGAGGTTCCCGCCGGGCATTTCGAGAATCAGGTCGATTTCGGCGCCGGCGGATGTGCGATAGAAAGTCGCATTCACCCGGTCCGGTGCCACGCTGAGCAGGTTTTCCAGCACGAAGCCCTCCCAGCTGCCACCAGCAACCGGATGACCCAGCACCGCGTCGCGGTTATCGAGACCGAGCAAGGTATGGACGATGCCGCTGTCGCGCACATAGACTTTTGGCGACTTGACGAGCCGTTTGGCAACATTGGCGTGGAACGGCGGCAGGCGGCGCACCAGCAGCAGATCGACCAGGAGGTCCAGATAACGGGCGACGGTCTTGCCGTCGACGCCGAGGCTGCGCGCGAGCTGTGCCGCGTTTAGCGTTCCGCCCTGGGTATGCGCGAGCATGGTCCAGAACCGGCGTAGCGTTTCGGCCGGCACTCGCGGCCCAAGCTGTGGGATGTCACGCTCCAGGTACGTGCGGATGAAGCTTTCCCGCCAGACTGCGCTCGTTTTATCGGACTTGGCAAGAAAGCTGTCCGGGAATCCGCCTCTGATCCAGAGCTTCTCGTGGGTGTCACCATCGGCTTCGAGCACGTTGAACGGCTCCAGCTCGACATAGGCAATGCGGCCCGCAAGCGATTCACCCGACTGCCTGAGAAGGTCGATCGACGCCGAGCCCAGCAGCAGGAAGCGGCCTGTCCCGACGTTGCGGCGGCGCGCCTTGTCAATCAAACCGCGTAGCGTCTGGAGCAGTTCCGGCGCCCGCTGGACTTCGTCCAGTATGACGAGCTTGTCTTCGTGCCCTGACAGATAGAGGGCCGCGTCGGCCAGCTTCTCCCGATCCGCTGGGTCTTCGAGATCGAGATAAACGCTAGGCCGCCGTTCGGCGATCTGCTCGGCCAGTGTGGTCTTGCCCACCTGCCGCGGCCCGAGCAGCGCCACAGCCGGAAACTGGTCCAGCCGGGCTAAAATGAGGTCGGTCTTTCGACGCGGGATCATCCTTGCAATTATGGCATTATATGCGATAATTACAAGGATAAGACGGCGACTACGCCGCCCAGGGGTCGAGTACGGTTATGCCGCACCCCTCGAAATCGGTCACGTTCCGGGTGGCCAGTACGGCACCACGAGAGGCGGCGATCGCGGCGATCTGGGCATCCGCCTGGGAGATGGGGCGGCCGGATAGACGCCGAGCCGCGGCAATCGGGGCGTAGGCGGCCGCCGCCGCGCTGTCGAAGGGCAAAATGCGCCCGGCGAAATCCTCGGCCAGCATCACCTCTACCTGAGCCAAAAGATGCCGATGGCGTTGGCCTTCCGGCAAGAGCGCGAGGCCATAGCGTAGCTCCGCCTCGGTGATCGCCGAAATGAACATGCCGGCTGCGGGCTGGGCGCTCATCCAGGTCTCAACCGCCCCCGCCGGGACGGGGCGCATCAATTCCGAGAGGACATTGGTGTCCAGGAGGATCACAACCCAAAATCCGGCGGCTCGCGCATTGCTTCACGGGGAACCTCCGGTAAGTCGACCCCGCCCAATGGGGCAAAACGAGCCCGGATGGCGGCAACCAGGTTGGTGGGTTGACCATGTTCGCGGTTCAGGGCGGTTCGAAGGATGTCGCGCGCTTCATCCTCCATGGAACGGCCATGGATTGCAGCCTGGATCCGAAGGCGGGCTTTCAGGGGTTCATCTAGGTTACGGATGGTAATGCTGGCCACGTGGCGCGACTTCCTATTGCAATGCTGATATATTAATCAATGATTGCACGAAA
>DAHWJK010000273.1:0-9675 GCA_027344185.1 Thiobacillus sp. | reverse complement strand
GTGGGTCGCAAAGCAGCGTAGGGCATACCGAGGGTCAGAGCACCTCGTAAATCCAACTGAAAAACTTTAGTCGCAAACGACGAAAACTACGCCCTGGCCGCTTAAGGTCCAGGACTCACACTAGCCTGTTCATGGGCTGGGTCGGGGCAACCCGGCAGTGAGTTAATTCACATGAAATCGTGCTTGTCCGGGTCGCTTGGGCAAGCGCTAAATCCAAGGCGACTCGGCGAGATCCAGCCTGTTCGGCGGGCGTGATGGAGCTTAAAGCTTGAAAACACCGGACTAAGTATGTAGAACTGCCTGTAGAGGGCTTGCGGACGCGGGTTCGATTCCCGCCGGCTCCACCAGAATTTGATCCATGGTGGTCCAAAGATGGCCATAATCCTTATTAAAAACAAGGGTTGTGGCCATTTTCACGTCCAAACTCGACTCTGTTCCTCCAGCACTATCCAGCTCAAACAGAGGTATCACTGGGGGTAACGAGCCCGCCAACCTCACGTCACCTTTGACTTTTTGTTGCATTAGATACTATATTAGTAATAAATGAAACGTATCGAGTGGGTGACACCATGAACCAAGCAACCGTAGCCTTCAATCAAGGCGACCAAAACCGTGGCGCCCTGGCCAAGATGGTGACGCGCGCCTTCGAGCATTGGAAGCTTGGAACGGAGGAGCAGCTCGCCATGCTTGGTCTGGCAACAAACAACAGAGCGGCATTGGGCCGCTACCGTCGTGGCGAGCCCCTGGCAGCGAACCGGGACTTGCTGGAGCGTGCTGGTCACGTATTGGCGATTCACAAGAATCTCCGCCTCATCTTCCCGCAGGACATGGACCTGGCCTACGCCTGGATGACCCAGCGCAACAAAGCCTTCAATGGTCTTACTCCTGTGGATGTAATAAAGGAGTGGGGGTTTGCCGGGATGCTTGTAGTCCGGGCTTACCTGGACCGGGTTCGCGGTAATTAATGGACACGTTCTTTGCAGGACTGCCACTTGCAGACGTCCAACAGGACTTGGCGCGCAACATCAAGTCCATCCGCGTTTCCCAAAACCTGTTCGACGACCTCTCGGACGACCCGGCCGACTGGGAAATAGCCCAACAGCACGAACTCATCACCAAGCCGCACACCTACGAATCGCCGACCACGATTATCGACCGCCCCTTCGAGGAGGCAGTCTGGCTCAATGCTATTGAATTTCCTTTTCGGAACTGGGCGGCCAGCCGCTTTTGCGATGGCAGCTTCGGCATATGGTATGGGTCGGATTTGGTGGAAACAACCGTTCACGAAACCGTGCACCATTGGCGTTATGGCTTTCTGGCCGATGCAGGCTTTGACGACCTGGTGAGTACAGGCGCGCGCGACGGCATAACGAGTGAACGCAAGGTGTATTGGGTGCGCTGCGATGCGGCACTTTTAGACTTAAGAGCGCGAGCAACGGAATATCCTGACTTGGTGCACCCCACCAGTTATCACTTTACGCAGCAGATTGGCGCCAGGCTGCACCGCGAAAGCCACCCTGGATTCGTGACCCCATCGGCCCGGTGCGATGGAGAGAACTATGGGGTCTTGAACAGAAATGTGCTCTCTTCGCCTCATCCCTGCTGTTCCCTGACGTACCGGCTGACTCGGGAAGGTGTCATGGTCGAACGAGAGGCCGGACAAACGTGGATGATGCTGCCCTAGCAGCCTGTCGGACTTGAATCAAACATAACCCTCCACCCAAAATCCCAATGGACGAGATCATCACCGGGCTCCCCGCCGAACTGGCCTCCCTGCCACGCTACGTGGTGGCGCTGGCGATCGGCCTCTTGATGGGGCTGGAGCGCGAGCGCAACCCGGCAGCCAAGGCGGGCTTACGCACCTTTGCGTTGACCGCATTGTTCGGCGTGCTGGCGGCGCACCTGGCAACCGAATTGAACGCGCTGTGGCTGGTAGCGGTAGGGCTGCTGCTGGTGGGCGCGATGATGATCGCGGCCTACCTGCGCGCGCCGCCCCAGCCGGATGGCGACCCGGGAACGACGACGGTAGCGGCGCTGATGCTGTGCTACGGCCTCGGCGTGCTGGTCTGGAACAACGAAATCCAGCTGGCGGTGATGCTGGGGATCGCGGCCACCACGCTGCTGTATTTCAAGCCCGAGCTGCGCGGCATCAGCCAGCACATGAGTCGTCGCGATCTGCTGTCGGTGCTGCAGTTTGCGGTACTGGCGCTGATCGTCCTGCCGCTGCTGCCGAACCGCGACTACGGCCCCTATGGCGCGCTCAACCCGCACCAGATCTGGTGGATGGTGGTGCTGATCGCAGGCGTGGGGCTGGCGGGCTACGCCGCGCTGCGGCTGGTTGGGCAACAGCGCGGCGCGGTGGTGCTGGGCCTGCTCGGCGGGCTGGTGTCGTCCACCGCAACCACGCTTTCGTTCAGCCGTCACGCGCGCGCCAGCAGCGCGATGATCCCGGTCGCGGTGACCGTCATCGTGCTGGCCAACCTGGTGGTGCTGGTGCGTCTGGGCGTACTGGCCGCCGTGCTGGCGCCGGACGTGCTGGCTCAACTGCTGCCGGTGCTGGCCGGCGGCCTGGTCGCCGGCGGACTCGGCGCGGCCTATGGCGTGCGCCGGCTGCACCCGCACGGCGAGCTGCCCGCGCTGGCGATGAGCAACCCCACCGAACTGCGCACGGCGCTGGGCTTCGGCCTGATGTATGGCGTGGTGCTGCTGGCGGCGGCCTGGCTGTCCGACTGGCTCGGCACACGCGGGCTGTATGCGGTGGCGCTGGTGTCGGGGCTGACCGATGTCGACGCCATCACGCTGTCGAGCCTGCGTCTGCATAATCTGGACAAGCTGCAGGTGGCGATTCTGGTCAACGTCATCACCCTTGCCGTGCTAGCCAATCTGGCGTTCAAATCGGCGCTCACCCTGAGCATCGGCGGCTGGCAGATGGCGCGCCATGCCATCGCCGGCATGGGCGCGGTGGGGCTCGGACTGGTGGCGACCTGGGCTATAATCCGCGGCTTTTCCGCCTAGTCACGAGTCCGCCATGGAAGCCGAAAGCCTCAATCAGATCGAATCCAAACTCGCCGACCTCGGTGAGCGTGCCACCCAACTCCGGGGGTTTCTTTGACTACGATCACAAGAAGGATCGCCTCGAAGAAGTAGCCCGCCTGGCCGAAGACCCCAATTTCTGGAACGACGCCGAGAAAGCGCAGGAACTCGGCCGCGAACGCAAGTCGCTGGAAGACGTGGTGCTGGTGCTCGACCGCGTGAGTTCGGGTCTGAAGGATGCCGCCGAACTGTTCGAGATGGCGCGCGAAGAAAACGACGACGAGACGCTCGCCGCCGTGCAGGCCGACATCGCCGGCATCGAGAAGAACGTGTCGACGCTGGAATTCCGCCGCATGTTCAACAACCCGGCCGATCCCAACAACTGCTTCATCGACATCCAGGCCGGGGCCGGCGGCACAGAGGCCTGCGACTGGGCCTCGATGCTGCTGCGGCTATACCTGAAGTACGCCGAACGCAAGGGCTTCAAGGCCGAGCTGCTGGAAGAATCCGAGGGCGACGTCGCCGGCATCAAGTCCGCCAGCATCAAGATCGAGGGCGACTACGCCTACGGCACCCTGCGCACCGAAACCGGGGTGCATAGACTGGTTCGCAAGTCGCCGTTCGACTCGTCGGGCGGCCGCCACACCAGCTTCGCCAGCGTGTTCGTCTACCCGGAAGTCGACGATTCCATTGAAGTGGAAATCAACCCCGCCGACCTCCGCATCGACACCTACCGCGCGTCCGGCGCCGGCGGCCAGCACATCAACAAGACCGACTCCGCGGTACGCATCACCCACCTGCCCACCAACATCGTGGTGCAGTGCCAGAACGATCGCTCGCAGCACAAGAACCGCGCCGAAGCGATGTCGATGCTGAAGTCCAAGCTCTACGAAGCCGAGCTGCGCAAGCGCCAGGCCGAACAGGACAAGCTCGAAGCCGGCAAGTCCGACGTCGGCTGGGGCCACCAGATCCGTTCCTACGTGCTCGACAACTCCCGCATCAAGGATTTGCGCACCAACGTCGAAGTATCCGCCACGCAGAAAGTGCTGGACGGCGATCTCGACGTGTTCATCGAGGCGAGCCTGAAACAGGGCGTGTAAACAAAGGCTTGCGCCCGATGCAGCGGATGTATATCCTGTATATACACAGGAGGCAACCATGCTCACACGCGTCTTCAAAAGCGGCAACTCGCTCGCCGTCCGCATCCCCAAGGAGATGGCCATCGTCGAGGCCAGCCAGGACGTCGAGATTGAAAAAATCGGCGACACGCTGGTATTGCGCCCGGTTGTCAAACGCAAGCTGACCGGGCTGGCTGAGGCGTTCGCCATGTTTACCCCCGACTTCATGGCCGAAGGTCGCGAATTTCACGAGCAGAAAGAACGCGACTGGAGCGGCTTCGGTGAAGCCTTGCAGGCTCACCAGGACACCCCAGACTGCAAACCGGCTGACAGCAAGTAAGCACCATGCGTTACATGCTGGATACCAACATCTGCGTCTACCTGATGAAGGCGCACCCGCCCGAGGTCATGGCCCGGCTGCTTAAACTCGATCATGGCGATGCCGTCATGTCGGTCATCACCTACGCCGAGTTGCGCGTGGGGCTGGAAATGCTCGGCCCCACCCGCGCGCAGAACGAACGGGCGCTGCAACTGGTCACCCGCGACATCCCCGTTCTGCCCTTCGACGAAGCCGCAGCCGAACGCTATGGCGTGCAACGCGCCGCCGTCCGCGACCGCCGCCGCGACGCGCTGGACCGGCTGATCGCCGCACACGCTGCAAGTCTTGGCCTCACGCTCGTCACCAACAACGAGGCGGACTTCAAGGATTATCCCGGACTCGTCGTCGAAAACTGGGTTCAATAGGCCATCGATATGAGCCAACTCCTGATCAACGATTACCTCAAGCAGCTCGATCTCATCAAGAAGATCAGCGGCAGCAGCCGCGAGACCATCGTGCGCGAGGCGTTCAAGGATTTGCTCAAGGCCTGGGGTAGTCGCTGACAACATCACCGACTGGGCACTCAAACAGTTCACCGCCTACTACAAGCCCGAAACCGGCAGCGGCAAGGGCGCGAAGAAGATCACCAAGGAAGCGATCTTCCACTACTGCTACGCCGTGCTGCACGATCCGCTGTACCGCGACAAGTACGCGCAGAACCTCAAGCGCGAGTTTCCGCGCATCCCGTTCTATGCGGATTTCTGGCAGTGGGCGGCCTGGGGCGAGGCACTGATGGCGCTGCACATCGGCTATGAAACCGTCGCGCCTTTTGCACTCGCGCGCACCGACACGCCGGACGACAAGGCCCGCGCCGCCGGTTTGCCGCCCAAGGCCCTGCTGCGTGCCGACCCGGAAGCGGGCAGCATCGCGCTCGACTCCGAAACCACGCTGCGCGGCATTCCGGCGGACGCCTGGCTGTATAAACTGGGCAACCGCAGCGCGCTCGACTGGGTGCTCGACCAGTACAAAGAGAAGAAGCCCAAGGACCCCACCATCCGCGAGAAATTCGACACCTACCGTTTTGCCGACTACAAGGAAAAGGTCATCGACTTGCTGATGCGCGTGACCACGGTGAGCGTGGAGACGGTGCGGATTACCGAAGCAATGCGGTCGATGGCGCGGTAAAAGCCCGGATCAACTCGGGCCACCTTGCCATATAATTACGATGTAATTACACTTGAGCCGTGAACATGCTTCAATTCGAGTGGGATTCGCGCAAGGCAACCACCAACGAGAAGAAACATGGCGTTTCGTTTGAAGAAGCGCGATCGGTTTTCTACGACGAGCGCGCCCGGTTGATCGACGACCCCGACCACTCCGAAGACGAAGCGCGCTTTATTCTGCTGGGCCTGAGCAGTGCACTACGGCTGCTTGTGGTCTGCCATTGCTACCGGAGCGACGACAATGTCATTCGCATCATTTCCGCGCGCAAGGCAACGGCGGGCGAATCGAAGTCCTACCCCTGAAGGTGAACACCATGCGCAAAGAATATGACTTCTCTCCCTCACGCAAAAACCCCTACGCTTCGCAGTTGAAGAAACAAATCACCATTCGGCTCGACGAAGACGCGATCGCATATTTCAAAACGATTTCGGAAGAAGTTGGCATCCCGTATCAGAGCCTGATCAATCTGTATCTGCGGGATTGCGCCGCTTCGCGCCGCAAGCTCGACCTGAACTGGAAGTAAACGCAGGGGCGCGGCGCGCTCAACCCTCCGCCACCACCGCCAGCACGGCTTCGCCGTAGGCTTCCAGCTTCTTCGTTCCCAGTCCCGATATCTCGCCCAGTTCCGTCAGCGTGGCGGGGCGGCGCGCGGCGACCTCGCGCAGGGTGGCATCGTGCAGGATGACGTAGGCGGGTACTCCCTTTTCGTTGGCGGTTTCGCGGCGCCAGGCGCGCAGGGAAAGAAATAGAGGGTCTTCGTCGTTGTGGACGCCTTCGCCGGAACTGGGCGCGAAGCGCGATTTCTTGCTGCGTGCAGGCCGCACTTCGATGGCGCGCAGCATGACGGTTTCCTCGCCCTTCAACACCGGCTTGGCTGCGGCGGTGAGCTTCAATGCGCCGTAGGCGGTGTGATCGACTTCCAGCAATCCGCGCACCACGAGCTGACGCAGCACGGCGCGCCAGACCTTGTCGGTCTGGCCGGCGCCGATGCCGAATACGCTCAACTGGTTGTGGCCGAAGCGGTCGATCTTCTCGGTGGTCTTGCCGAGCAGCACATCGAGAACATGACCGGCGCCGAAACGCTGGCCGGTGCGGTAGACCGTTGACAACAATTTTTGCGCGGCTTCGGTGCCATCCCACAGGGTGGGCGGATTGAGGCAGACGTCGCAGTTGCCGCAGGGCTGGCTGGTTTCACCGAAGTAGGAGAGCAGCGCGACACGGCGGCAACTGGCCGCTTCGCACAGGCCGACCAGCGCATCGAGCTTGGCGTGGCCGATGCGTTTGTGCGTGTCTTCGGCCTCGCCTTCGTCGATGAAGCGGCGCTGCGTGACGACGTCCTGCAGGCCCCACGCCATCCATGCCTCGGCCGGCTCGCCGTCGCGGCCGGCGCGGCCGGTTTCCTGGTAATAGCCTTCGACCGAGCGCGGCAGGTCGAGGTGGGCGACGAAGCGCACGTCGGGCTTGTCGATGCCCATGCCAAACGCGAGGGTGGCGACCATGACGACGCCGTCCTCCCGCAGGAACCGTTCCTGGTGGCGGCGGCGCGTGTCGTTGTCCATGCCGCCGTGATAGGGCAAGGCGGTGAATCCGGCCTGCTTGAGCGCATCGGCGGTTTCCTCGACCTTCTTGCGCGTGCTGCAGTAGACGATGCCGGCTTCGCCTTTGTGCTCGCCGAGGAAATCCAGCAACTGGCGGCGCGGTTCGGTTTTTTCGGCAATTCGATAACGGATGTTGGGGCGGTCGAAGCTGGCGACGAACACGCGCGCGGCGCCCAAATCCAATCTCGTGAGGATTTCGGCGCGCGTGGCGGCGTCGGCGGTGGCGGTGAGCGCGATGCGCGGCACGTTCGGAAAGCGTTCGTGCAGGGCCGACAGGCCGAGGTATTCCGGGCGAAAGTCGTGGCCCCATTGCGAGACGCAGTGCGCTTCGTCGATGGCGAACAGCGCGACCTTGGCCTGTTCGAGCAGGCTCTGGAAACGCGGCGTCAGCAGGCGTTCCGGGGCCACATACAGGAGCTTCAATTGCCCGCTGACAAATTCGCGTTCGACCTGCGCAGCGGTGGCACCGTCCAGGCTGGAGTTCAGGAATTCGGCGGCGATGCCCAGTTCCTTGAGCGCCGCGACCTGATCCTGCATCAGCGCGATCAGCGGCGACACGACCACCGCGCAGCCTTCGCGCAGCAAAGCGGGAATCTGGAAACACAGCGACTTGCCGCCGCCGGTCGGCATCAGCACCAGGGCGTCGCCGCCCGCGACGAGCGTGTCGACGATGGCCGCCTGCTCGCCGCGGAACGCGGGGTAGCCGAAGACGCGGTTGAGCAGGCTTAAGGGGGTATCGGGCATGAAAATACGTCTGGCAAGCAATGTGTCACATTGGCTATAATTGTGTCACGTTTTGCCCCCTTGGAGGCTGCCCCATGAAAACCCTGACCATCCGCGAAGCCCGCGAAGGCCTGTCGCACCCCGACCAGATGTTCGCCGACGCCGACGAAGTCCTGGTGGTGTGTCGCGGCGAACCCGTGGCACGCATCCTGCCCGTCGAACCCCGGCGCAAGATTCGTTCGCTGCGCGCGTTTCTGGAATCGCAGCCCATGCAGGACGTGCCCAGCGAAGTGCTCATCTCCGAAGATCGCGAGGAGCGTTTTTGAGCGCTTATATCGATACCAGCGCGCTCGCCAAGTGTTACATCCGCGAACCGCGCTCGCTCGACGTGCTCGACTGGGCCGATGCCGAGGATGAGGTCTGCATCAGTCCCCTCGCGCTTGTGGAATTTCGCTGCCTGCTCGCACGCCGCCGCCGCGCGGCGCAGATCGAAGCCATGCTGGAACGCAGCGCCCTTGCCGAATTCGACCGCGACACGCTCGGCCGAATGTGGCGTGTCTATCCTGAGTCCGCCGGGCTGTTCGATGAAGCCCGGAACCTGATCGATCTGCTGCCCGAAGTCCCGCTGCGCGCACTCGATGCGTTGCACCTCGCCTACGCCCGCCACTTCGGCGCACAGCGTTTCGCCAGCGCCGACAAATCCCAGGCCGACGCTGCCCGCGCGCTCGGCCTCGACGTGATCACCTTTTTTTGAATCATTACCCATGAACAACGAAACCACCGCCCCCGCCATCGACGAAAACCAGATCATCGCCGAGCGCCGCGCCAAACTCGCCGCGATCCGCGAAGCGGGCGTCGCCTTCCCCAACGACTTCGAACGCCGCGACTACGCCGGCAAGCTGGCGGCCGCGCATGGCGAGAAGAGCAAGGAAACGCTGGAAGCCGAGGCCATCCCGGTGCAGCTCGCCGGTCGCATGATGTTGAAGCGCGTGATGGGCAAGGCCAGCTTCGCTACGCTGCAGGACATGAGCGGGCGCATCCAGATCTATGTGTCCAACGACCTCACCGGAGCCGAATCGCACGATGCGTTCAAACACTGGGACCTCGGCGATTTCATCGGCGTGACCGGCACCCTGTTCAAGACCAACAAGGGCGAACTGACGATCCAGGCCAAATCGATCCGCCTGCTGTCGAAGGCGCTGCGGCCGCTGCCGGAAAAATTTCATGGCCTGGCCGACCAGGAGCAGAAATACCGCCAGCGTTATCTCGACCTGATCACCAACGACGATGCGCGCGAGACCTTCCGCCGCCGCTCGAAGATCATCCAGGCGATCCGCGCCTTCATGGTCGAGCGCGACTTCCTCGAAGTCGAAACGCCGATGATGCATCCCATCCCCGGCGGCGCCGCGGCGAAACCTTTCGCCACCCACCACAACGCGCTCGACATGGAGCTGTTCCTGCGCATCGCGCCCGAGCTGTATCTCAAGCGCCTGGTGGTTGGCGGCTTCGAGAAGGTGTTCGAGATCAACCGCAACTTCCGCAACGAGGGGCTTTCCACGCGGCACAACCCAGAGTTCACCATGATGGAGTTCTACGAGGCCTACCGCGAATACCGCTACCTCATGGACTTCACCGAAGCGCTGATCCGCCACACCGCGGT
>DAHWJK010000265.1:0-2626 GCA_027344185.1 Thiobacillus sp. | reverse complement strand
GCGCATCGCCATGGTGCTGATCGACCGCCACCAGGCGCAGGTGGTCACGGCACCGGTGGTGCGCAGCGAAATCGACGGGGGCCGGGTTCAGATCTCCGGCAGCATGACGGTGCCCGAGGCCAACGACGTGGCGCTGCTGCTGCGCGCGGGCGCGCTGGCCGCGCCGATGCAGATCATCGAGGAGCGCACCGTCGGTCCCAGCATGGGCGACGAGAACATCGAGAAGGGCTTCCACGCCAACATCTGGGGCTTCTTCGCGGTGGTGGCCTTCATGATCATTTACTACCGCGTGTTCGGTCTGTTCTCGTCGATTGCGCTCGCCATCAACGGCTTCTTCCTGATCGCGCTGCTGTCGATGCTGCAGGCCACGCTCACCCTGCCCGGCATGGCGGCGATCGCGCTCACGCTGGGCATGGCGATCGACGCCAACGTGCTGATCAACGAGCGCATCCGGGAAGAGCTGCGCAACGGCGCCACGCCACAGGCGGCGATCAGCGCCGGCTACGACCGCGCCTGGGGCACGATTCTGGACGCCAACATCACCACGCTGATCGCCGGCATTTCGCTGTTCTGGCTCGGCTCCGGCCCGGTGCGCGGCTTTGCCGTGGTGCTGTGCCTGGGCATTCTCACTTCGATGTTCAGCGCCGTCACGGTGTCGCGCGCGATGGTCAACCTCACCTACGGCCGCCAGGCGCGCCTGACGAAAGTCTCGATTTAAGGCCCAACCATGCTCGAACTCTTCCCCTTCAGGAAAACCATCCCCTTCATGAGCTGGGGAAAGGCGACCACCGCCATTTCCCTGCTCACCTTCCTGTTCTCGATATGGGCGCTATGGGATCGCGGTCTCAACCTCGGCGTCGACTTCACCGGCGGCACCGTGATCGAAGTCAGCTATCCCCAGGCTGCCAACCTGCCGGCGATTCGCTCGGCGATGGAAAAGACCGGCCTGCCCGAAATCTCGGTGCAGAATTTCGGCACCAGCCATGACGTATTGATCCGCCTGCCGGTTCGCGGCGACGCCACCGCCGCGGAGACCAGCAACCAGGTGATGTCCGCGCTGACGGCGGCTGACCCCAGCGTGGAACTGCGACGCATCGATTTCGTCGGTCCACAGGTCGGCGGGGAACTCTATGACAATGGTGCCCTCGCCTTGCTGGTAGTGTCCTTTGGCATCATGGCCTATCTGGCGATCCGCTTCGAATGGCGCTTCGCCGTGGCCGGCATGCTCGCCAACCTGCACGACATCGTCATCATCCTCGGCGTGTTTGCCTTCTTCCAGTGGGAGTTCACGCTCACCGTGCTGGCCGGCGTGCTGGCGGTGCTGGGCTACTCGGTCAACGAGTCGGTGGTGATCTTCGACCGTATCCGCGAAAACATCCGCAAGATGCGCGGCGCGACCATACCGCACATCATCGACGACGCGATCACCCGCACCATGAGCCGCACCATCATCACCCACGGCTCGACCCAGATCATGGTGCTGTCGATGCTATTCTTCGGCGGCGAGGCGCTGCACAACTTCGCGCTCGCGCTCACCATCGGCATCATGTTCGGCATCTACTCGTCGGTGCTGGTCGCAAGCCCCCTGCTGCTGATGTTCGGCGTGAAGCGCGAGCACTTCATCAAGCCGGTGGAGAAGAAGGAAGAGGCAGTTGTGTAGGGATGGGAATCCGGATCTAGGAAATAGGATTTAGGGGATGAGCGGCCGGAGGCCGCGAAATTTAACGAGCCCCTAGCCCCTAGCCCCTAGCCCCTAGCCCCTAAAATCCATGCTCCACGACGCCATTCAATTCATCGTAGAAACCGTCGGTGCCTGGGGCTACATCGGGATTTTCCTGATGATGGCGCTGGAGTCGAGCTTCTTTCCCTTCCCCAGCGAAGTGGTGATGATTCCCGCCGGCTACCTCGCCTACAAGGGCGAGATGAACCTTGCGCTGGCCGTTCTTTCAGGCATTGGCGGCAGCCTTGCCGGTGCGCTGTTCAACTACTGGCTGGCCTTGAAGCTCGGGCGACCGTTCCTGCTTCGCTACGGCAAGTATGTGCTGTTCAAGGAACACTCGCTGCAGCGCATGGAAGACTTCTTCGCTCGTCACGGGCACATCTCGACCTTCACCGGGCGATTGATTCCGGCAGTGCGGCAGTACATCTCGCTGCCGGCCGGCCTCGCGCGCATGAATCTTCCTGTGTTCTGCTTTTACACCAGCCTCGGTGCCGGCATCTGGGTCACCATTCTCGCCGTGCTCGGCTACACCATCGGCCACAACGAGGCCGCCCTCCGCGACAACCTCAAGCTGATCACCTTCGTCACACTGGGCGCGGTCGCAGTCATCATCCTGCTTTACGTACGCATCAAGCTCAAGAAAAAAATCATTCGCTGATGCGTCTTCAATAGATGCGGCGTGCGCGGGATCGGAGCGCTATACAGACCGGGCCGGCGGCGGGGAGCCCAGCTTGATGCTGTGGGCGATGCTCACCGTGGTTTTCGGGCAAAATACCGCCTTCACCACACCTGAGTCGCGTGCCTACGGGCAAGGGGCGGCTTGCCTATGGATATAGTCCTACTCCTGTTCCTGATCCTGCTCAACGGCGTTTTCGCCATGTCGGAAATTGCTGTGGTGTCCTCGCG
>DAHWJK010000259.1:0-2440 GCA_027344185.1 Thiobacillus sp. | reverse complement strand
GACCGGGGTCACCACCGCCACTGCAGCCCGCCGTCCACGCCCAGCCCCTGCTCGCCGTGCGCCAGCACCGAACGCACGGCGGCGTACCACGACATGCCGCGCCGCACGCATCGTCGGATTCCCAGCCTGGTGTGGAAGGTGTAGGCCGGTTGCTGCACGCCGTACACGGTGAAGGCGGTTGCCGGCGCCGCCGCGAACATGGCGGTCAGCGCGGCGGGCGGCAGCCAGGCGCGCTGCACGCGCATGCTGAGGGCAATGCGCCGGCACGTCGATCCGTGGCGCCAGCCGATGCCGGCCCAGAGCGCGCGCCAGTCCACGTTGTTCGCCGGGTAGACCAGCGCGGTGCTCGCGCTGCCTCCCTCGGTCAGCAGCCCTTGTCGCAAAGCGACCAGGCCGGCGCCCCCGAAGGCCCGCAGCCGCTGGCCGAAGCTGCGCCAGCTGTAGCCGCCGTCGGCCTCCGCGTCGAGCGCCATCGCCTGATTGCTCCCACTGGGCGTCGCATCGATTCCCGGGATGCTTCCCAGCGCGCCCGTCCCGAGGCTCTGCGGCGCCAGCCGGACCGTGCGCATCTCCTGGTTCTCGAAGCCGCTGACGCCGAGCATCGCCGAGACGTCGACGGGACCACCGCGCCAGCCGGCGAAGCCTCCCAGACGCATCGAATCGCTGCTTCCTGACTGTGCCAGCCCCGACAGCGAGAAACTTCCCGAACTCGCCCCCACCGACAGCCCGACCAACGCGTGGCGACCGATCCGGTTCGCGTGACCGATTTCGCCACCGAACACGTGATCGAGCATCCCCGCGGCGTCGGTCGCGGGATTGCCATCCAGGCTCGTGCCGCGATTGAACAGCGTGGCCCAGCTGCGGTGGGCGCACCGGCAGCCGAGTTCGCGGCGCAGTTCATCGCGCACGCTGGCGCGCATGCGCGCATTGCTGTCGAGGTTGAGCTGGTCGAGGCCGAACGGCCCCTGCCCGGCCAGCTGCGTGTACGCCGACTGCAGACTGGCCATGTCGGGCTGCGCGAACAAGCTCGCGACCAGCGGTTGCAGATCCGCGTTGCTCGTGCCGAGCTGAATGCGCTGTATCGCGCTACCCAGTTCGGCAGCGTTGCCGCGGAGTCCGGCAGGCAGGAAGTCCACGTTCTGCTGCACCATGATGCTCTGGTTGTTCGGGTACACCAGCGCGTAGCTCGACACCGCGGTGTTCGGCGCCCGCAGCGTCAGCCCCCTCGTGTCGAGGAAGCCGTGGCTGCTCAGGAGCAGGCTGCGATGCACCCCCGGAACCGCTGCACGCGCCTGCCCCGCGGCGTCCGCCAGATCGACCTGCAGCACGCCGCGAAGCGTGGCGTTGCCGTTGACCTGCAGGTAATCCGAGGCCAACGTCGTCGCGGCGGACGCAAGCGGTCGAGGGACCGCCTGGCCCGCAGCACCGCTGCTCGCCCCGGTCTGTCCTGCCGAAGTCAGGCCGAGGTCGAACTGCAGCCGGCCGCCACCGGTCTGCAGCAGATTGCCCTGCAACGTGGTGGACCCGATGGTCACCTGACCTCCGGGCGAAAGCGTGCCGGAGTTCAGCAGGGTACCGCCTCCGAGGTTGACGGTGCCGCTCGGACCGAGCAAGGCCCCTGCGGCGTTGACCAACTGGTTGGTGGCGGACGCCGAACTGGACCAACGCCTTGCCACCATTGCCCCCGTTGCCGCCATTGCCGCCGCCACCTCCGAGGCCAAGGGCGCTGCCGCCGGCGCCGCCCGCGCCGCCGGCGCTGTCGGCCAGCAGGCCGTAGGCGCTCGCGCCGGCTATTTGCACGCTGCTGGAGTCCTGCACCATCGCGCTGCCGCCGTCACCACCTGCGCCGCCCCCAGCTGCATTGCCGGCGACATAGGCAGAGCCGCCGCTGCCTCCGGCGCCGCCGCTGCTGATCGCCTCCCCGCCTTGAACTCCAGGCTCGGCCGAGCTCAGTTCGCTGCCGATCACCAGGCTGACGCCGCTGCCCACGCCACCGGCGCCGCCGGTGGCGGACGGAACCCCGGAACCGCCGTTCGACCCTGCCGCCCCCGCGCTGCCCGTGCTCGAGCGCACGTCCGGGGCGGTCTGCGCCTGCGCAGGAACCGCGAGCAGCCAGCACGCGAGAATCGTGGCGCAGACGCGCCCGAGGCGCCGGCCAGCCACGAAGGGAGGGGCGCGCACAGCAGCGGATACACGCGAGGCAAGGCACATGGGTCGGGCAGCCGGAGCGGACGGTTCCGGTCATGCCTCGACGATGCTAGGGTGGGGCCCGTTAGGCCCGGATGCGCGATGAGGTAGTCCGCCATGAGGCTTGCCGCGGCACCCCGCCCCTGTTGGGCCTCGTCTGCGCAGCGCCGGATCGAGCCGCGCCGCGCAGACGCACCATCTCAGTCCGGCGCCGGCCCGGCGTGGCAGCACACGCTGCCGTCGGCGTCGAAAC
>DAHWJK010000258.1:0-15073 GCA_027344185.1 Thiobacillus sp. | reverse complement strand
CTGGTCGAGGCTGCCCGATCCGCTCATGCCGATGTTCAGCAGCGCGTGATAAATCCCCCATACCGTGCCGAACAGGCCGACGAAGGGCGCGGACGAGGCGATCGACGCCAGCATGGTGTGGCCATACTCCAGGCGCGCGGTATCCTGGTCGATGGCGCGGCGCAGCGCGCGGGTCAGGAATGCGTCGGCCGAGCCCGATTCGATCAGGCGCTGCCCGGTGCGGTTGCGAAACTGCTCGGCGGCTTTTAGACCGTGGTGGGTCAGGTGCGAGAACGGATCGTTGATGCCGTGGCGCTGCAGGTAGTCGGCGACCGCATCAAGGCCCGGCGCATCCCAGAATCGAGCGAGGAACGCCTCGGCATGCTTTTTCATACGCCAGTTGGCGAGGCTCTTGGACACGATCAGATACCAGGTGATCACCGACATCGCCAGCAGCACGGCGAGCAGCACGTGGGCGAGCGCGTCGGCCTGTGCAATGAAGTGGACGAAACCCAGTTGGGTCGGGCGTGAGGTGCTGTCCATGATTTAACTCCGGAGGGTGAACTGAATCGGCACGATGACCCACGCCGCCACCGGCGTGTCGCCTTGGCGGGCGGGTTCGAATTTCCAGCTGGACTGCACGGTGTCCATGGCGGACCGGTCGAGACGTGGATGGCCACTGCTGCGCGCCAGTTCCAGCCGCGCGACGCTGCCGTCCGGGTTGACCAGAATGTTGAGGCGTACCGTGCCTTCCTCGCCCAGGCGTTTCGACAACGCGGGGTAGGACGGCTTGGGATTGTTCAGGTAATCCGCCGGGCGCGGCGGCGTTGGGGTCGGTAGCGGCGGCGCTGATTTGGGCGCTTCCGCCACCGGCGCGGGTGGCGGCAACGCCTTGGGAACGGGTTCGGGCAGTGGCGTGGGCTCGGGGGTTTCGGCCACGGCCTGCGGAGCGGGCGTCGGCGTCGGTTTGTCGGCCAATACAGGCGTCGGCAGGGGTTTTACCACCGGCCTGGCCACCGGTTTTGGCCGCTGCGGCCTGGGTTTCGGTTGGGGCTGAGGGGCTTCGACCCGGGGCTCGATGAGGCTCACCATCAGCGGGCGCGGCGGCGTGACGGGTTCCGGCGTGTCGGGCGCGAGCACCAGCAGACCCAGCAGCCCGGCGTGCGCGAGTGTCACGCCGATCAGCGAGGCGGGCGAAATGCGCGCGCGCGCGCACATCGACGATGCCGGGCGCAACGTCTCAACCCCAGAATCGGATTTCCAGGATAACGGGGCGAAAAGTAAAGCTGTCATCCCAGGCTCCCAATCAGATATCAAACAGCACAGGCTGGAGACGCATCGAAGGGTTGCGAAGCCTGTGCTGGCAAGTGTCCCAGGCCATCCAGCCGGCGGGCTGAGTAAAACGAACAACAATGAGAATAATAATAGTTCTTATTAGCGAGGTCAATGGGTACTTGGGAGAGTGCGAGCGCAGTGCTTGATTTATATATTCGGTCGTCGCGAGGAACGCAGTGACGCGGCATACGATCCACTATGCGCCAAGGCGCTTAGTGGATCGGGGTCCTCTTGTGGGGCTCCGGAATCACTTGATTTAGCGGGCATCCTGGATTACTTTGCTTCGCTTCACCTCGCTCGCAAAGACGCAGTTGAATTCCTCAGCGCCTCCCTAATAGTTCCCTTTCTTGCGGCTTTTCCACATGACAAACCCGGTGACCAGCAGCAGGGTCGGTGCGAGGCCGGCAACGACCTGCAGGATTCGCGTAGGCGTTCCCCCAATGGCGCCGATGTGCAATGGATAAAACGTGTTGAAAACCCGCGTACCGAACGGCGCGGACAATGCGTGTTCAATCTGGACTACCTTGCCTGTGTATTGATTGAGGTAAACGAAATTCCTGCCGTTCGGGTGCGTTTCCTGTGGAAGTTTCTTGCGCACTACGAGTGGCGCCTGCGGCGACTGGGGAAGGCTGACCCATGTGGTCGGGGCCGGCAGCACGCGGTCGGCCTGTTGCAGCAGGGAGTCGAGCGCACGCGCGGGCGTTCCCTTCGGGGATGGAAGGGCGCGCGGCGGGGCTGCCCGTGGCGCGCTCGCTGTTACGGTATCGATAAAACCGGTTGCGGTCTTGTTGAACACGAATGCGGCGCCGGTCGACGCCGTCAGCAGAAGGAGCAGCGACGCGTAAAAACCCGATACGCGATGCAGATCGAAATTCAGCCGTTTCCTGCGTGCAGACCAGCGGACCGTGAATCCCTGCGAAATTTTTCCGTTTCGCGGCCACCAAAGAACGAGTCCCGTCACGCACAGGCCGAGCAGCAGCAAGCCACCGATCCCGAGTACCGTTTTGCCGGTCTCGCCGGCCAGCAGTTCGGTGTGCAGCAGGGCGATCCACCCCAGCACGGATTGCTTCTGCCGGTGCGCGCCGAGCAGGCGTCCGTTGTAAGGATCGACATAGACGAAACGGTCGTGGGCGCTGTTCAGCTTGATCAGATAGGTCTCTTGCGGCGTACGTGGCATGCGGATGGCAAACGGCCGGTCGCCGGGATAGGCGCGGCGCACCGTCTGCAGCACCCTGTCCAGCGCGACGCGCTCGCCCTGGGGCGCGACGACAAGCCGTTCCGGATGCGCAAGCGCTTCGAGCTCTTCCCGAAACACCAGCGCACTGCCGGTAAGACCGCTCAGCACCAGCAGCAGTCCGGCAAGCAGTCCGGTGTATAGATGGAGCTTGAATACGAATCGGCGTGCCGCCCCGGGCATGATCCGCGGCGGAGGGCTTGCTCCGTGCGTTGCCTGTGTTGTCATGGACTGAACGTCGCCAGATGGGCCTTGATCGCCCGGAAGCTCACGCCGCGGTCGTCGCCCAGCAAATATGCCTGCACGCCGCGCGCTTTCCACGCGTCTGCCTGGGCGGGGACACGCGGAATGGCGCAAAACGGAATGCCGTGGCGCCGGCAGTTCGCCGCAATGGTTTCGATCGCGTCCTGCACCATCGGGTGCTGCGCCTGCCCAGGCACACCGTAGGATTGCGACAGATCGATGGCGCCTTCGAGCACCATGTCGATGCCCGCAACGGACAGAATGGCATCCAGATTGTCGACGCCTTGCCGGTCTTCGATCATCGCCGCCACCATGATTTGCGAATTGGCGCGGGCGAAATAGGTCGGCAGGTCGAGGGTGCCGAACCCCGTGGTGCGGCCGCCGCTGATGCCGCGCGTACCGAGCGGGGCATAGCGGCTCGCCGCGACGGCCTGCACGGCCTCCGCCGCGGTGCGCACGTGCGGCACGACAATGCCCTGCGCACCGCAGTCCAGCGCGCGCAAAATGGCGTCGGGCGCCGCATTCGGCACCCGCACCAGTGGCGTGATGCCGGCGCATTCGGCGGCCCGGACCATGTTTTCGAGCGTCTCGGGATTGAGGCAGACGTGCTCCATGTCGAGGATGACGAAATCGAAGCCGGCGTAGCCAATCATTTCGACCAGTAGCGGCGAGGGGATCGAATTGAGCAGGCCGAATACGGTTTTTCCGTCGGCCAGCGCGCGTTTCAATTGATTGATCTGCAGCATGCGGTCTTATTCCACGGGGAGATACCACTGCGCGGGAGGCGGGTGGCGCAAAAAATCGTGATGCGAAATGTGCCAGGCGTAGGCACCGGCGTAGGGAAAGACGAGCACGTCGTTGCAGCGCACAGATTCGACCGTGGCGTCGAATGCCAGCACGTCTTTTGGCGTGCAGAGCTGGCCGACGACGCTGACGCGCTGATGCGAGGCGTGCGGGCGCGCGAACGGGTACGGCCAGGCGTCGACTGGCAGCACGTGAAAGGGATGGCTGTGGCCTTGCGCATAGGGCGTGCGGAAATGGTGCGAGCCGCCGCGGCCGACCACGAAGGTCTTGCCGTGGCTGCGCTTGATGTCGATCACCTGCATCGCGTAGTAACCGCAGGCCGCGGTGACGTAGCGGCCGAGTTCGAAGCGCACCCGGATACCCGGCATGCCACGCGCGGCGAGCAGCGAGGCCAGCCCGGCGCTGAATGCCGGCCAGTCGAATTGTCGATCCGGCTGGCGGTAGTTGACGCCGATGCCGCCGCCGACATTGATGTGATCGATGTCCAGGCCATGGTCATCGCACCAGCGGCGCGTCTGCCCGAGATAGGCCGCGACGAGCTGCAGATGGGCAGTCGCGTCGAGCTGGTGCGAGAGCAGGTGGAAGTGAAAACCGCGCAGCCGGATTTCGGGGCGGGCGCGCAGCCAGTCCAGACATACCGGCAATTGCTGCGACGGCATGCCGAACGGCGTCGGCTTGCCGCCCATCATCAGGCTTGTCTCGGCGAGTCCGTCGAGCGTCAGGTTGATGCGCAGGGCCACCGGCACCGTTCGACCGGCGTGCGCGGCGATGTCCGCCAGCCGTTGCAACTCGTGCAGGCTTTCCGCATGCAGGCAATCGACGTTGTGTTCGATCGCGTCACGGAGTTCATGGTCGAGCTTGCCGGGTCCGCTGAAAATTACCGGCAGCTCGGCGAAATGTTCGCGCACCCAGGCGAGTTCGCCGCCCGACGAGACCTCGAATCCGGCAACGAACGGTGCCAGCGTCTGCAGAATCGGCAGGTCGGGATTGGCCTTGATCGCATAAAAAAGTTCGCAGCCAGCCGGCAGGCTGCCGGCCAGGTTCGCGGCGTGCCGCCGCAGCGCGGCAAGATCGTAGACATACGCGCACAGGGGCGCTTCGTTCTGCGCCTCGGCCGCGCGGAGACTGTCGAACACTTCGGCCAGCCTCAATTCCATCCCGGATTCTCCCCCAGCGTCCCCAGCGGGTTGTTGACCGGCAGATAACCGGATGCGCGATCCGGCCGCCTGAAGAAACGATTGATCAAATTGGCTTTGCCGGGAAACGGCTCGCCGTTGAGCAGGGCGTTGATACAGCATGCCGAGGCAGCGTCTCCGTACTGGCTCTGGTAGGTATGCAGATGATGGCGCACCACCGCCCACAGCCGGTTTTGCAGAGCCGGCCTGCCGGCACCAATCTGGTTGATCGCCTCGCAGTAATTGTTGACGAACAAGCAGTAGGCGATGCGTTTCCAGCCCTGCTCGGCGCTGTACCAGAGCGCCTCGCGGGCGCGCGGACTGATGGTGTCCAGTTGCCTGGCGCCGAAACGCTCCTGCACCAGCTTCACGCCTTCGAAATCGCGCAGGAAGACCTGTCGTACTTCGCCCGCCGCCACGCCGATCACGACGTTCTGCAAGTGCGGCTCGAAAATGACGCCGTGCGCGAAATAGCAGTACAGCACCGGGTACATGAGCTCGGCGACGTAACGCGAAAACCACGCTTCGGCGGTCTCTTCGAACGGCGCCCCGCCTCGCCGCTGCATGTCGTCCAGCAACTCGCCCACGCGCGCTTCGCCGTAAACGTGGTTGCCGAACAGCGCCCCGGCCAGCAGCGGCGTCACGCCCGGATGCAGCACATTGTCGAAGCCGCGCCGCAGGATCAGGCCGAAACCTTCGGTGATCACCTTGTCGGATGAGGCGTCGCCCGTTTTCATGTTGACCGAGATGAAGGCGGGTTCCTCCATGACCGCGACGCCGGGGAAATGATGCCGCAACTGGGGCGCGAGGGTGCGCATGATACGGGTGACCTGCAGCGCGCCTTCGAGCTCGTAAATCGCGTTCTTGCGCACGCAGTTGGTGATGGGAAGTTGAGCGAACACTTGTAGAAATAGGGATTGCCGGGCTGGAACAGCGTGCGGATCGATGAGGTCGGGTAAAAGTGCGCGCCTTGCGGTCCGAGATCGACGATGCGCCCGCTGCGGATCGCCCCCGCGACGGCCGGATAGCCGAGCAGATGGTGCGCCTGCCAGGGATGGGCGGGAATGAGAAAGACGTCATCGTCCGCGGCGATCTCCGGCGGCGCCTGCTCGGCGACGATCCGGTCGCACGGCTCGTCGAGCACCGATTGCTGCAGCAGGTATTCGCGGCGCACGGCGAAATAATGCAGCGCAAAGCGCGTACCCAGCTCCGGCGAATAGCGCTGCATGTCCGCGTGAGAAAGACCCTGGCGGCTTTTCGGCGCAGGGTGGAACGGATGGCCGAACACGAGCGACTGTTCGGACTCGACAAAGGCCTCCAGGGGCGACTCCGAGAACGGTCCGGGGCATGCCGCTCCCAGTATGGCTGACGTGACCGCCACGCTGTCCTCGATCTGTTGCATCAATTCGTCGTTCGCCGGCAAGCCGTACTTGAGCGACAGTTCACGCAGCAACA
Organism: Thiobacillus sp.; assembly: GCA_027344185.1. Lineage (GTDB taxonomy): Bacteria > Pseudomonadota > Gammaproteobacteria > Burkholderiales > Thiobacillaceae > Thiobacillus. The sequence continues at coordinate 8,848 of DAHWJK010000258.1, read as the reverse complement.
GCCCGGCCAGCGCCTGCCAGTCGAGCAGGGCCCAGGGTTTTCCCGGCGCCTTGCAATACATGGGCGACAGGTAGCGGTAATTGCTGGTGACGCATGCACGGTAGACCACGGTCAGCACGCGTTCGCCGGTCAGTGGCAGGCGCAGGTGCAGGGCGCTGCCGCCTGTGCTGCGAAGGGCCAGGTGCACCGATGCCGGGCTGTCGCTCTGCCCGAACAAGGGGCCTACGCTTAACTGTCCCTCGGGTCCCGCGACCTCGCGGCAATAACAGTTGAGCAGCGTTTCCATTGAACGCCGGCCGGCTTCCTGCCGTGCCAGGGACGCGGGATCGATCGCGCCCGCCAGATTGGGTGAATGCATGCTTTCCCCTGAGGTCAAGAATTTCGCAGGTGTAAACGATGAAATGCCACGCCGCCGAGGTAAGCGCCGGAGGCGAGCAGGGTCAATGCGCCGATAAAAAACGGTGCCCGCAGATCGAACGCCTGAACCGCCGTGCCGGCGATCAGGCCGGCGCCGACAGCGCCCCACTTGGCGTTGCTCTCGAACCAGCCGAAGGTGCGGCCCGCGTTCTCGCGCGTTGCGATCGACGCGATCAGCGCGTGCAGACTGATGAAGCCGAGCGTCATGCCCAGGCCCATCGCGATGCGCCCGGCAGTCAGTCCGGGCAGCGTCGTGAACAGCGCCTGGGCGGCCAGCGCGCCCGCAAGCAACAGGAATGACAGCGACAACGTGGCGAGCAGGCGGCCCTGTCCGAGAGAACGGCTGAGGGGTACCGCGCACAGCAGGTAGACCAGATGCGGGATGCCGAACAACAGTCCGGCCATGGCCAGCGGTGCCGGGTTGGAGCCCGTCTGGGTGAAGGGAACGAAATACGGAAATGTCAGCACGGTGGCGAATACGAACGCGAACTGCGCGGCGTAGACCTGGCGTGCGCTCGCTTCCAGCGTGCCGCCCTGGGCGTGGGTTGCCGGTTTGGCGCTTGATTCGTGCAGGTGCGCGGGCGGCAGTCGTGCGATCAGCAGCGCCGCGACGAGCGGCAATATCGCCAGGTAGCGGTAGAGCTCGAGCGGCGATTCGATCGTCATCAGCAGGCCCAGACCGGCCGGCGCGGCAACCAGCGCCGCCCGTGCCGACCATTGCATCAGGTTCAGGCTGCGGGTCAGCGCGGCGCCGCTGACCACTGTGGCCAGATAGGCGTTGGATGCGGCGAAGGTGCCGCCGAGCAGGCCCTGCAACCCGAGGGCGAGGGCGAATACCGCGACATTGGGTGCGAAGCCGGCGAGCAGGAAACTGGCCGCGAGGCCCAGTTGGGCGCGCAGCAGCAGCGGCTTCTTGCCGTAGCGGTCGGCGAGCCGCCCCCACCACGGACTGCTCACGGCGGTGAAGAATATCGGCACGATATACAGCCAGCCGGCCAGATAGGATGCATTGCTGTGCAGCGACTCGTCGAGTATCAGCGCAAAAAACGGCGGCATCCCCAGCGCGGCGAATGCGGCGATGAAATGGCACACCATGATCGTGGCGACGATGCGCCGTAGCTCGATGCTCATGACGCGCTCAGAAAGTTGGGTGCGCTGCGGCCATAGAACTTGTTGACGTCGGCCGCGCCGGTTTCACTCTTCTCGGCCAGGGTGGCGGCGATCAGCAGGTACTTGATGTAAAGCCGGCCGTCGTCGAGCAGCAGACTGCGCGCGGGCATCACGTTCTCGCTCTCGGCGGCCATCTCGTCGAGCAAGGCTTCGACCCGCCTCCGGACGCGGGCATGCAGCGCGGCGGGGACCAGGCCCAGCAGGCTCGCGTAGCCTTCGGCCAGGACCGCGATATTGAGCTGGAGGGTGATCGTGGTGAACATCTGCGCCAGCGGCAGCGCGTCCGCAACAAAAATGCGGCGGTCCTCGAGATCGGCCACGCGGCGTGCGAGATCCGGCCAGCGCCGCGCCAGTGCGTCGAAATGGATGCGCCCCGCATCGTTGTCTTTCAGCAGCAGGCGCAGACGCGGCGCCTGCCGCTGAAGGACGAGGACCGAGTTCTGCTGGTTCGATTCGAGGGCGACGCCGTAGCGCAGCCACAGCGTGAGGTGCAGACGAAGCGTCAACTCGAGGTAGTCCTCGAAGAATGCTTCAAGGTCGCCCGAGTAGAATTCCGCCGCCGCTTCTTCGGCTGCGGTGCGTCCGGAGGGCGTCTGGGCCAGCAGTGCCGCGACCGGGATCAGCGTGCTCTCGCCGAGTGCCTCGACCGGATAGCGACGCAGGATATGGCCGAGGAACATCCGGTTGTCGACATGTCCGCCGCAGCCCTCGTCGGTCAGCAGCACGCGCGCGGCAAGCGCAGGCTCGCGCGCGGCGATCTCGGCCAGCAGCGTCTGGAAGCGATGGCCGTCGTGGATCGTGCTCGGCTTGATCGTCCGGATGTTTTTCGCGCCGAGCGTGCGGATCGTCAGCGGCAGTTTCAGATGCCACTCCGGCGCGTCGAGCAGAACGACGGTACGCACCGACAACGTCGGCGCCGCCGCGAGATAGGGGTCCGGCGCGCGCACCACGCTTTGGTGCAATCCGGCGTCGCCCAGGAATTCATCGAGTTGACGGTCCCAGACGAACGGATGCACGGGAACCAGGGCATGCGTACGGGCCATCGCCGCAGGCAGGCCGACGGCTTCGACGCTCGGCCACAGCGGCGGCAGAGTCGACTCGGCGTCGGCACTCGGATGATACAGATCGCGCGGCACCGCCAGCCAGCGCAGCACGAAGGGGCGCTGGAATTCGGGGCCGTAGGCGGCGAGCGCGTCGGCATCGAAACCGAGCTTGGCGCGGGCGGTCGGATAGAACGGGTGATCGAGAAAGGCGCCGAGCCGATCGTAGTGCAGCAGGCGCGCGTGCCAGTTCGGCAGCTGCGCGCCGCTTGTCCTGCCATGCGCGGCGCGGAACGCAGCGAACCAGCGTTCGCGCTCGGCTTCGCCGATGCGGCGATGCTCGGCCGCAACACGGCACTCTTCGGTGAAGGCCGTGTAGCGCGCAGCCGCCGCGGCGTCGAGGCCTCGCGCAAAGCAGGCCAGGATGTCCTCGACCGTGTGGAGCGGCTTGAAGTCCCGGCCGTCGTCCCATACGAGCGGTGTGCAGGCGCTGCGCCACGCCTGCATGAAGGCTGACTCGGCGACCGGAATCCACAGGATGCCGGCGCCGAAATGGCTCACTTCGAGCCACGTGCACGCCACGCCGCCGTGGCGTGCGAGCGCAGGCGGCAGGCTGTCGCCGGTGCGGGCGGCTGCGCGGCTCACGCACTCGCGTACATTTTCCCGCAGCAGGGCATCCACCACGCGGCGGCAGATATAGGCGTCGTGTGTGTCCGTGCCAGCCGGCGTCGGGTCGATGGCGGCTTTGGATGCGGCCGCGCTCATACGCCGATCGTCCAGACAAGTTCGCTGCCGATCCGGTCCATTTCCAGGCCCAGGCGCTGCATATCGGTTCCCGTGCCGCGCAGGACACCGAGGTAATCCTTGTTGGAGTGGGTCAGGTTGACCGTTTCGCCAATCGCGCGCAGCGGTTTGAACGTGATCCGGATGTCATCCGCGCGGCGATCGAAGGCCTCGGGCACGCCGGTCAGGCGGCCCGCAGACTGCGCCGTAAAGTAACGGATCAGCGCCGCGCCCGGCGCGATGTCGAGCTGTGGCAGCGGCTCGCCCGCATAGAGACCCAGGATGATCTCGAATAAAGGCAGCCCGAGGGTATCCTGCAGCAGAAACTCGCGGTAATCGCCGATGCTGCGGTAATTGATTTCGATCAGACGGGGGCCGGCGCCGGTCATCACGAACTCTGTATGGCAGGCGCCGAACCCGATGCCGAATCGGCGGATGATGTCGATCACTCCGGCTTCCTGCTCGGCACTCAAGCCTGTCCCCCAGCAGGCCTCCAGTTCCACGAAATGCGGTGGGGGCGACAGTTTCACCTGGAACCCTCCGAGCACGCAGAGCCTCTCGCCATCGCCGAGGGTTTCCAGCGTGCAGAGCGGGCCCGCGATGTATTCCTCGAGGAGCAAGGGTTGACCGGGATGTTTGCTCCAGGCCGCGGCGCACTGAGCCGCGAGTTCGGCGCGGTCGCGACTCAGACTGACCTGCTGGCTGGCAACGCCTTCGCGCGGTTTGACGATGCACGGAAACGGCACGCCATCCAGGGTGCGCGCGAGCGCGGCGGGGTCGCAGACGACGGCATGCCAGAGCATGTCGAGTCCCTGGGCCTTGAGCGCGGCCCGCATTTCCGCCTTGTTTTTTGCGCGGTACGTAATGTGCCAGTCTTTGCGCGGCAACCTGAAATACTCGGCGGCGATCGCCGTACTGGTCTGCAGGTGATCGCTGTTGGAAAAAATTGCCGCGGGGGTCTGCTCGCGGCAGGTAAGGGCATCGATGACAGCGAGCGGATTGAATACGTCGCAGGCAATAATTTCCCGCGGGTATGCCGCGAGCCCCGACTGACCGAAATAGTGTCGATGCGCCTCGGCGGCGTCGGTCAGGAGCACGACCGATAAACCCCGGCGCTGCGCCGCCGGAATGAATCCGAGGTTGACCGAGTCGGTCGGGACGTGCGCCAGTATCACGATATCGCGCATGACGGCTCCCCTTACATGTCCATTTGCAGGGTCAGCAGGGCAGCGCGCCCGGGAGCCGGCATGCGGCCCTGGCTGAAGTCGACGCCGCGGAAGTAGTAGTCGCGATCGAACAGGTTGTTGAGCGCCAGACCTGCTTTCATCCTGGTGCCGTTCCAGTTGAAATCGCGCGTGACCTGGGCGTTCCAGACCGAATAGGACGGAATTTTCCCGACCGAGCCGGTGACATTTTCGGTGACGGTGTTGGCGCCGTCGGAGAATGCCGAACTCTGGTACAGGCCGGTGACGTTCCAGTTCCACGCCCCGGTGCGGTAGTTGGTCTGCAGGTTGACCTGATGCCGGGGCGCCAGCGGCAATTCGTTGCCCTTGAACTGGCCGGAAAGCTGCTCGGTGTCGACATAGGTGTAGGCGGTCTTGAATTCGAGTCCGCGGACGCGCGCCGGGCGCCACGCGAGTTCCGCTTCGATGCCCTGGTGGCGCGCTTCGCCGAGGTTGCGGAACGCGCCGAGGGCGGCGACATATTCGAGCTTGTTGTCGAAATCGAAGCGGAAGGCTGTGAGCGCGGTATCGACGTTCCGGGTCGGGCTCAGGCGCACGCCGGCTTCGTAGTTCTTCGCGCGTTCGGCAGCCAGGTTCTCGCCGCCGTAGGTGACTTGCGTGAACTGTACGGGACGCAGGGATTCGTGGAAATTGGCGAACAGGAACAAGGCGTCGCTTGCCTGATAACCGACGTCCACGCCAGGCAGCCAGTCTCGGGTCGTGTTGGTCCCTTCCTGCCCGGTCTTGTTGTCCCGGCGGTAGGAGTCGATCTGCTCGTAACGGATACCGGGCGTAACCTTCAGCTTGTCATCGAGTAGCGAAAAAGTATCGCTCGCATAGGCGGCGACGGAATCGTTTTCGAAGCGCCAGTTGCGCGCGACGGTAAAGGCGTTGGTCGCGACGTTGCGCGAGTTGACCAGATAGTCGACTTCCTCACGCATATAACGCGCGCCGAGGGCGATCTTCTGCTTGATCCCGCCATCGATGTTGAAGGTGAAGCGGGGCTCGCTGCCGTAGACCCAGAATTCCCGCGGCGCCGACATTTCGAGCGTCGACGGGGTGTCGGCGTTGCTCGCATTGCCGAAGAAAAACTCGCGGTTGCTGTGGTGGGCAAAATTGGCCCAGCGCAGTTCAGCGCCATTGTCGAAATACTGGTTGTAGACGATGTGCCCGCGCAGCGTATCGCCGTTAAAGCGGTCGAGCGGCCGGGTCGACTGGTCGCGGTCCTGTTCGTAGGACTGCGGCGTCAGTGCGCCGGGGAGATCGTTTTCGGTTTTGTAGTATTGCAGGCCGGCCTTGATGTCGGCGTTGTCGGTGACGAACCAGTCGGCATCGAGCATCAGGTTGTTGACCGTGGTCGCCGAGTGCTCGCGCTCGGCATGGCCATCGATGACGTTTGCCTGCGCCTGCAGGCCGAGCCGTTCGTTCACGAAGCCGCCGGCACGTACATAGGTGTCGCTCAGCAGGTGGCCATTGCCCGCAATCGACAGCGTTTCCTTGGCAGTCAGGGACGGCTTGCGCGGGATGCGCTTGCTCACGAAATTGATTACCCCGCCGACGTTGTTCGGGCCGTAGTGAACCGCGACCCCGCCGCGCGCCACATCGATCGCTTCGATCGAGTTGATGGTCAATGGGAACAGCGACAGACCGGTCTGGCCGTACGGTGCCAGCGAAACCGGCATGCCGTCCACCAGCACCAGCACCTGTTCGCTGCGCAGAGGATTGAGGCCGCGGACACCGATGTTCGGCAGAATGCCGGTGCCGCTTTCATCCAGCACCCGCACGCCGGGCACGTTGCGCAGCGCGTCCTCCACGGTGCGTGCACCCGATTCGGTCAACTCTTGAGACGTGACGACGCTGCGTGCGCCGGGATGTTTTTTTGCGGTTTCGGCCGTCGGTGCGCCCAGCCAGTCGGCGCTGACCGTGACTTCCTCAAGGGTGTTGGCCGTTTTTTGCGATTCGGGTGTCGACTGGGCGTGGACATGGGAAACTGAAAATGCCAATGAAAGGGCGCTGGCTAACGCGGATAAATGAAATTGCATGATTGACTTCTTCAAGGGTTGGAAAATTGGGCTTGCGATGAGCATGGCGCCCGCAGCGCGGGCTCAGGTGCGGCACATTCAACGGACGCCAGATCGTCGGCAAGTTCGAGGCAGGCCTCGCGCTCGGCGGGCGTGAGTTCGCTGTACTCGGCCGCACGCTCGAGCAGCAATTGCGCTGTGGCCTGGTTTCGGTTGCATGGGTGGCGCAGCATTACAAGCGCGGCGACCAGGAGTGATGCTGGAGAGGCGGTTCGCATGCAAGTCCCTTTCTCAGGCGGCTGCCACGAAGCCACCGCGGGGCTGCCATTCGCGGGCGGTGATTTCGCGGCTCTGCAGTGCGTGCAGCAGGCGCAGGCTTTCGCGCGCCGAGCGGCCGGCGTTGAGGTCGTTAGCCGCGATGCTGACGATTCGGCCTTCGGGGCTGGCGATGAACGTGGCGCATAGCGCCACGCCGGAGTCGGCGAGCACGCCGAAGCGCCGGGCAAGTTCATGCGACACGTCGCCCAGCATTGGAAATGCGACCGGGCCGAGACCGTGCTTGACCCAGCTGCAGTGGGCGAGTGCCGAATCGACGCTGGCGCCGAGCAGCACAGCACCCGAGATGTCGAAGTCGTGGCTCAGGTCCGAGTAGGCCCGAACCTCGGTCGCGCAGACGGAAGTGAAATCGAGCGGCCAGAAAAACAACACCAGCCACTTGCCGCGGTATTGCGCGAGCGAAACGGGTTCGATGCGCCCATCAGGCAGATAGGCTTCGCTGACGATGTCGGGAAGCGTGTGTCCAATCGAGATCATGAATGCCTCCTTCAATGCAGGGTGGATTGCTGGAAAACGGGATGGGCTGCGCAGGACACGGCGCACCATTCAGTCGACAGCCGCTGGCAGGCGTTGGCGAGTACCGGACCGCTTGCGCCCGCCTGCATCCAGCGCAAATGCTGCTCGACCATACGGGCGAGCTTCTTGCAGCCGGTTTGCTGATAGCGATGCATCAGCCATAAGGTCGCGGCGATGACGATTTCGTGGGTGTCGTGGGGCGGGGATGTGTGCATGCCAGTCTCCTTGGGTTAGGTAGCTGGCTGGCGCGTGCGCGCGGGCGGGCGGGTACTGCGGTGGGCGGATTTACTTTGTGAGGATCAGCTTGCCGTTCTTGGTGATGCGCAGGCGGTAGGTTTCGTCTCCATGGGCGATCTGGATTTCCTGCCGCCCCTCGAACAAACGGTCCGCAGGAATCGGATGCGGCAGCCGGATGCGCGCGTCCGGCTCCGTTGCATTGCGGACGAGTGGGCGGGAATGCTCGGGTTGGCCGGGTTTCATGAATGCGATCCAGTATCGAATACGCGAATAATAATGATTCTCAATAATAAATCAAGCGCAGCTACAAAAAAGTATGCGCAGGGCGTGCATAGAACGGGGCGAGAAGCCCCAGGAGCGTGCTTTCCCGGCTCAGGAAGACAAAGCGGACGCTGCATGCACGCAGACGCGGGCAAGCAGCCGGGGCAGGGCAGGATTCATGCGGGAAGCAGGCTCAGGGCGCGGAGGCGTCGCGCGGGTCGGTGACGAAGCCGAGTTTCACCAGGCCGGCGCGCGACGCGTCGGCCATGATGCGGGCGACGTGGCGATACGCGAGGTCGCCGTCGGCGCGCAGGTGGATTTCCGGCTGCGGCGCCTGCTGTGCAGCGGCGGCCATGCGCGCCCGCCAGGTCTCGGCGTCGACCGCTTCGGTGTCCCAGTACACCGTGCCGTCGGCCTGGATCGACAACTGGATCGTGTCCGCCTGCGGCGGGCTGGGCTGGCTCGCGGCCTGCGGCAGGTCGAGCTTGATCGCATGGGTCAGGAGCGGCGCGGTGATGATGAAAATAATCAGCAGCACCAGCATCACGTCGATCAGCGGAATCATGTTGATTTCCGCGATGTCCTGCGAGCGCCCGCCGGAATGGAGTCCGCCGAAGGCCATCATGCGCCCCTTGCGGCAGGGTCGGGTTTCGCCCCCTGCTCCTGGGCGCGCACGCCGGTCGACATGAAAGCGAACAGGTCGTGCGCAAAGCCGTCGAGTTCGTTCAAGATCATCCGGTTCGAGCGGTTGAAGAAGTTGTAGGCGAGCACGGCAGGAATGGCGACCGCGAGCCCCAGCGCGGTCATGATCAGCGCCTCGCCGACCGGTCCGGCGACCTGGTCG
>DAHWJK010000247.1:0-16304 GCA_027344185.1 Thiobacillus sp. | reverse complement strand
CTGGGTGCAGACGCCGACTGCGCGGGAGGCGTCCTTGACGTACACCACCGGGTGTTCGTAATTGGGTTCGATCTTCACCGCGGTGTGCGCCATCGAGGTGGTGGCGCCGCCGATCAGGAGCGGAATGGTGAAGCCCTGGCGCTGCATTTCCTTCGCCACGTGCGCCATTTCCTCCAGCGAGGGCGTGATCAGGCCCGACAGGCCGATGATGTCGGCCTGGTGCTCGCGCGCGGCGTCGAGGATCTTCTGCGCCGGCACCATCACGCCCAGGTCGACGATGTCGTAGCCGTTGCAGCCGAGCACCACGCCGACGATGTTCTTGCCGATGTCGTGGACGTCGCCCTTGACCGTGGCCATGACGATCTTGCCCGCGCTCTGCGCGTCGCCGGCCTGCTTGTCGGCCTCGATGAAGGGCAGCAGGTGCGCCACCGCCTGCTTCATCACGCGAGCGGATTTCACCACCTGCGGCAGGAACATCTTGCCGGCGCCGAACAGGTCGCCGACGACGTTCATGCCGGCCATCAGCGGGCCTTCGATCACGTGGAGCGGGCGTTCGCATTCGAGCCGCGCGGCTTCGGTGTCCTCGACGATGTATTGGGTGATGCCCTGCACCAGCGCGTGACTGAGCCGTTCGTTCACCGGCAACTGGCGCCAGGACAGGTCCTCGACCCTTTCCTTGGCGCCGCCTTTGACGTTCTCGGCAAAGCTCACCAGCCGCTCGGTCGAATCCGCACGGCGGTTCAAGAGCACGTCTTCGACGCGTTCCTTCAGTTCGGGGTCGAGGTTGGCGTAGACGCCGAGCTGGCCGGCGTTGACGATGCCCATGTCCATGCCGGCCTGGATCGCGTGGTAGAGGAAGGCAGTGTGGATCGCCTCGCGCACCGCGTCGTTGCCGCGGAACGAGAAGCTGACGTTCGACACGCCGCCCGAGATGTGCGCGTGCGGCAGGTTCTGGCGGATCCAGCGGGTGGCCTCGATGAAGTCCACCGCGTAGTTGGCGTGCTCTTCGATGCCGGTGGCGACCGCGAAGATGTTCGGGTCGAAGATGATGTCCTCGGCCGGGAAGCCCACCGTTTCGGTCAGGAGCTTGTAGGCGCGCGCGCAGATTTCGGTCTTGCGCGCGTAGGTGTCGGCCTGGCCGGTCTCGTCGAAGGCCATCACGATCACCGCAGCGCCGTAGCGCCGGCACAGCTTGGCGCGCTCGATGAACTCGGCTTCGCCTTCCTTCATCGAGATGGAATTGACGATGCCCTTGCCCTGGATGCATTTCAATCCGGCCTCGATCACGCTCCACTTCGACGAGTCGATCATGATCGGTACCCGCGCGATGTCGGGCTCGGAGGCGATCAGATGGAGGAAGCGCACCATCGCCGCCTCGGCGTCGAGCATGCCCTCGTCCATGTTGATGTCGATCACCTGGGCGCCGTTTTCGACCTGCTGGCGCGCGACCGACAGCGCGTCGTCGTAGCGGCCCTCGAGGATCATCCGGGCGAAGGCCTTGGAGCCGGTGACGTTGGTGCGCTCGCCGACGTTGACGAACAGGCTGTCCTTGCCGACGTTGAACGGCTCCAGCCCGGACAGGCGCATCGCCGGCTCCAGCTCCGGCGGCACGCGCGGCGCGACGCCGGCCACGGCCCCGGCAATGGCGGCGATATGCGTGGGCGTGCTGCCGCAGCAGCCGCCGACGATGTTCAGCAGGCCTGCGCGTGCCCATTCACCGATGTGGGCGGCCATTTCCGGCCCTTCCATGTCGTATTCGCCGAAGGCGTTGGGCAGGCCGGCGTTGGGGTGGGCCGAGACGAACACATCGGCCTTGTTCGACAGCTCCTCGACGTACTGGCGCAGCAGATCGGGGCCGAGCGCGCAGTTGAGGCCGATGGATAAAGGCCGGGCGTGGCGCACCGAATTCCAGAACGCCTCGCCGGTCTGGCCCGACAGGGTGCGCCCGGAGGCGTCGGTGATGGTGCCGGAGATCATCACCGGCAGCCGCATGCCATGCTGCTCGAAGTATTCATCGATGGCGAACAGCGCGGCCTTGGCGTTCAACGTGTCGAAAATCGTCTCGACCATCAGGATGTCGGCGCCGCCCTTCACCAGGCCGTCGATCGCTTCCAGATAGGCCACGCGCAGCTGGTCGAAGGTCACGTTGCGGAAGCCGGGATCGTTGACGTCGGGCGAGATCGTCGCGGTGCGCGAAGTGGGGCCGAGCACGCCGGCGACGAAGCGCGGCCTGGCCGGATTCTGCACGGTCGCCTCGTCGGCCGCCTCGCGCGCGAGCTTCGCGGCGGCGAAGTTGAGCTCCGGCACCAGGTGCTCCATGTGGTAGTCCGCCATCGAGATCGAGGTGGCGTTGAAGCTGTTGGTCTCCAGGATGTCGGCGCCCGCCGCCAGGTATTTGGCGTGGATTTCCTTGATGATCTGCGGCTGCGTCAGCGTCAGCAGGTCGTTGTTGCCCTTGAGGTCGTGCGCAAAATCGGCAAAACGCGCGCCGCGATAGTCCGCCTCGGAAAGCTTGTACGACTGGATCATCGTCCCCATCGCGCCGTCGAGAACCAGGATGCGTTGGGCGAGCAGGGAATGCAGCAGGGCGGTGCGGGACATGGCGGGAAATCGGTAGGGCAATCGCGCATTATATCGGTTGGCGCGAGGCTCGCCGGTGGTGCTATGGTGCAGGTATCGAGTCTTCCCGGTGCCCGCCATGAAACATCTCGAACCTGCCGAAGTCCTGCCCTTTTTGCAGGCGCGTCCCGAAGCGGTATTCATCGACTGCCGCTCGGAAATCGAATACCTGTTCGTCGGCCACCCCGCCGGGGCGATCCACATCGCCTGGCAGGACGGTCCCGACTGGGACGTCAACCCCGACTTTCTCGGCCACGCGCGCAAGGCCGCGTCGGTCAACCGCCCGGTGGTGCTGATCTGCCGCTCGGGCCGCCGCTCGGTCGAAGCCGGGCGCTATCTCGAAAAATACGGCTTCCCCGAGGTCTACAACGTGCTGCACGGGTTCGAGGGCGATATGGACGAACATCATCATCGCAGCACCAAGAACGGCTGGCGGTTCGGCGGCTTGCCATGGGAGCAGACCTGAGCCCGTTCTCGTTCTTGCCCGCGACGTAGCCCTCCGTCGCGGGGGATATCCCGGCCGCTGAGCCCGGTCGCGCATCCAGAACACGAAAAAAAGCCCCGTTCGAATCCGTGCGGGGCGACAGACCGGCGCCGTCGCTGCCGGATCCAACATCCGTCAGCGACTGAGCGATCAGTGATGGTTTACTTCAGACGCATGTCGTTTTTGACCGATGTCACGCCCTTGACGCTGCGCGCAACTTCGACCGCCTTGTTGATGTCGGCCTGCGAGTTGACGAAACCGCTCAGCTGAACCGCGCCCTTGAAGGTATCGACCTTGATCTCAAGTGATTTCAGGCTGGGTTCATTGAAAAGCGCGGCCTTCACCTTGGTGGTGATGACGGCGTCGTCGACATACTCGCCGGTTCCCTGTTTCTGGGAAGTCGATGCGCACCCGACGACCGACACCAGCGTTGCGGCCAGAAATGCAGCTGTCAGCACTTTGCTAAATTTGTTCATGTTTGATTCTCCAGATGTGAGTAAAAAAATGCCTGGCCCCGGCTTTTAGCCGGCAAAACCCAGGCAGCGCCCTGCGGCAGCGCCGCAGGGCGCTGCCTGCGCGCCGTCGAAACCATGGCGGCAATGTAGCCAGAAAAGCAGATCGGGTCGGTACGGTGGCGCACATACGCAGAACGGGGCTGGCCGAGATGGCGCGTTCAGCCAAGTCGCAACGCGCCGCGGACGCACTGCAGGATGCGTGCTGCGCCAGGAAGGCGCGCAGCGTCTACAGCAGCGCACGCACCAACCCCCAGGCCACAACGCTGGCACCGCCTGAACTGCAGAAAGCCGACGAATGGCTGAACAAGGCGGCGGATGCGGCACTGAGCAAGGGCGACGATGTGGCGGTCAGTCAACTGGCCGGTCTCGCCAAGCAGCAGGTGGCCATCGCACAGGAAACCACCAAGCGCAAAGCCCCTGAGCAGGCAGTCGTCGAAGCCAGCGCGCAACGCGACCAGGTTCGCCTTGCGGCGAGAGCGGCCGAAGCCGAGGCAGTCAGACGGCAGGCGGAGCTCGCACGGCCGGCCGCCAACGGCAAGCTGCCGCATATCAGGCACGCATCGCGGAGCAGGAACAGAAGCGCAAGCAGCTGGCGCCAAGAAAACGGAGCGCGGCATGGAAATCGCGCTGCGCGACGTGCCGTTCGCCCTCAACCTATTGACAGCTAGACCTGTGCAAAAAAGATCGTGCCAGGAAAATCCGCTCGGATGGGCGGCTTTTCCGTATGGGGGATGCCATTGACAGGCGATCTGCTCGCCGCGTGCCCGCGCCGGATGTGACGAATTGATCCCGCTGGCAGGTTTCATCGTGCCGGATCAACCCGTTCCGGTATCGAGCAGGCGGGCAAACTCCTCGGCGGACACGGGTTGGCTGAAATGAAAGCCCTGTCCTTCGTCGCATTGTCGGGCCTGCAGGAAGGCCAGCTGTGCCTGCGTTTCCACGCCCTCGGCAATGACCCGCTGCTTGAGGTTTCTTCCCATGCCGATCACGGCGCCCACGATGGTCGCGTCGTCCGCATCGGTGGCGATGTCGCGCACGAAAGACTGATCGATTTTAAGGGTGTCGATCGGGAAGCGCTTGAGGTAGCTCAGGCTTGAATAGCCGGCGCCGAAATCATCGATGGCGAGCTGCACGCCCATGTCCTTCAGGGCCGGCAAGACCGAAGCCGACGCGTCGACGTCTCGCATCAGGATGCTTTCGGTCAGTTCCAGTTCGAGGTAGCGCGGCTCCAGCCCGGTTTCATTCAGGATCAGGGCCAGGCTGCCGAGAAAAGCCTCATGCCTGAACTCCACTGCGGATATGTTGACCGACACGGGCACAGCGGGCAGGCCCGCATCCAGCCAGGCCTTGACCTGTCTGCAGGCCTCGCGCAGCGCCCACTGACCGATCGGCACGATCAGGCCGTTTTCTTCGGCGATCGGCACAAACTGCGCCGGCATGATCAGGCCGAATTCCGGGTCCTGCCAGCGAATCAGCGCTTCCGAGCCTGTCATCATGCCGGTCGCCAGATTGACCTTGGGCTGGTAATGCAGCACGAATTCTCCCCGCCTCAAGGCGCGGCGCAGGCTTTTGTCGATATGCAGCCGGCGGATCGCACGGGTGTTCATGTCGGCCCGGAAGAACTGGTAATTGTCGCGGCCGCTGGCCTTGGCGTGGTACATCGCGGTGTCCGCGTTCTGCATCAGGACATCCACGCCGTCGCCGTCGTCGGGAAAGATGCTGATGCCGATGCTCAGGCTGACATGGAGTTCGTGACTGTCGATCAGATGCGGAACCGACAGCGCGGCGCGCAGGGCCTCGGCAACGTGGGCGGCATCCTGGGGCTGGCCGATTTCGGCGAGCAGGATCACGAATTCGTCGCCGCCCTGGCGGCAGATCGTGTCGGTGGCGCGTACGCAGCCTGCCAGCCGGTTTGCGACCGACTGCAGCAACCGGTCGCCGACCGCATGCCCCAGCGAATCGTTGATGTGCTTGAAATGATCGAGGTCGATGAAGAGCAGGCCGACCTGTTTGCGGTGCCGCTCGGCCAGCCTGATCGCGTGGGAAAACCGCTCCGTCAGCAGCAGCCGGTTGGGCAGGCTGGTCAGAAAATCGTGCTGGGCGAGGTGGGCCATCTCCAGCGCCATGGCGCGCGACGCGCTGACGTCATGGAACACGATGACCGAGCCGATGACCTGGCCGCTGCGGTTGTGGATGGGCGCGGCGGAATCCTCGATCGCGGCTTCGGTTCCGTCGCGGCGGACCAGCACGCAGTTGGTGGCCAGCTCGACGGTCCTGTTTTGCGTGATGGCCTGCAGCATCGGGTTGGTGCCCGGCAGGCGCGTAGTGCTGTCCAGCAGCTTGAATACCGACGTCACCGGCTGGCCGAGCGCGTCAGCGCACGACCAGCCGGTCATGGCTTCCGCCTTCGGGTTCAGGTAGGTGACGACGCCTGCAAGGTCGGTGGTCAGCACCGCATCGCCGATGGAGTTGAGTGTTACCTGGGCGCGTTCCTTTTCCGCGAACAGGGATTCTTCCGCATCCAGCAAAACCCGCTCTGCCGATTTGCGCTCGGTGACATCCTCGACCGTTTGCACCCGGCCGAACGATTGCCTGCCGTTGAGCATGACAGCGCTGCTGACGCGGGTCCAGACAATGCGCGCGTCGTGCTGCAGGAAACGAAACTCCGTCTGGAAAGGCGCCTCGCCGTGCGCCGCGCTGCGCCACTCGTCCAGAACGCGGCCGCGGTCCTCCGGGTGGATCGCGGTGCTCCAGTTGGTGCCCAGCGTCTGTTCGAGCGTCAGGCCGGAAATTTTCTGATACGCCGCGTTGGTATACGTGCAGCTTCCGTTCGTGTCGGAGACGAAAATCCCCAGCGGGGACGCGTCGCTGATGGCGCGAAAGCGCGCTTCGCTGATCTGCAGCGCGCTGCGGGAAGCCTTGCGGTCGATGACGTAGCGCAGGGCGCGCGGCAGCCAGTGAGCGTCGACATGGCCTTTGGAGAGGTAATCGTGAGCGCCGCGCAGCATGGCCTGCTGCGCGGTGTCTTCGTCGGTCAGCCCGCTGAGGACCAGAATCAGCGTATCCGGCGCAGCCTGGAGCACCTGGTCGAACGTTTCGAGGCCGCTGCCGTCCGGCAACGTCAGATCGAGCAGTATCACTTCGAAGTCGTCGTGTGCAAGGCGCTGGATCGCATCGGACAGGCAGGTCGCCCACTCGACGTGGAAGGGCTTGTTGCCCGTTCCCGCAAGCGCATCCTGGATCAGCCGCGCATCGGCCACATCGTCCTCGATCAGCAGTACCCGGGTCGCGGCCTCGGCGACGGGCTCCTGCGGGGCCATGGCGGCGCCCCGGGCGGCCGGTGCGTCAGGTTGCATCGGGCTCATGCCTGGCCCGATGTCTCAGCGTCCAGGCCCCGCACCGTTGTTGCGGTGCGTGTCCTGGCGCCCCTTGTCCTTCCGGTCGTCGCGGCGGTCATCCCGCCGGTCGTCGCCGCGGCTGCTGTGCTGCTGCCTGTAACGCGGCGCGTATTCCTGGCTATACCAGGTGTTCTGCACGAAGTAGACGCGTTCATTGCAGGCGTTGTACTTGCGACAGTATTTGGGCCAGTTCCTGGCGTGGCCGGGCGGCACGTTCATGTAAATGGGCGGGCGCTGCATGGCCGAGCGATACATCACGCGGGGGTCACGGTAGATCAGGCGGGGCGTAGGGTAGCCGCCGATATCGAGGCGTCCGTAGAAGCCGGGCTCGCCGATGCTGATCGATACGCCGACATCGGCGGCGAATATCGGGGTGCTGGCAAAGGCCAGTGCGACTGCAATGAGTAAATTTTTCAAGGTGGATCTCCGGGAAGGATGCTTCGGATGAATGACAGCACCTGCGATCAGGCTACGCGCAGGCCCCCTGTCGATCTGTGCGCTGGCGCGCTTAGGTCGGCTCGTTCGGATGCCGGGCATGCCTCGTCATGTCTCGTCCGCAACGACATTGCCGGATCTGTGTTGCGTTATCTGGCGGCAATGTTCGCCAGCGCACGGAACGGCCGGCGACATGGGCCTATGCTGCGAATCTTCCGGCCCGACATTCCCTGTCGATCCGGTTTGCCCGCGACGGGCCGATGCGCGCCGCGCCAGAATTTCCCACTTTCAAAGGATGCACCATGAACCATGCCCTACTGATTTCTGCCGTGCTTGCAACGCTGAGCCTGGCCGCCTGCGACCGGCCGACCGTCGTCAATGTGCCAGCCACGCCTGTCGCGGTGCCGGGCCCCGCGGGTCCGCAAGGCGAAGCCGGCAGCCCGGGGGCGACCGGCTACCAGGGCGAAACCGGCAGGCAGGGCGCAACGGGCTACCAGGGTAGCGAAGGCGTCCAGGGCGAGACCGGCGCAACCGGCGAAACCGGCGGTGAAACCACGGTAATCGTGGTCCCCCCGCAGACGAACTGAATCCACTCAGCCAGACGAGGAACGCATCATGCTCGGAACCATCCTGTTGGTCATACTGATCCTGTTGCTGATCGGTGCCTTTCCGAACTGGTCGCATAGCCGCAGCTGGGGTTACGGCCCCAGCGGCGGCCTCGGCCTGGTGCTGATCATTGTCATCGTGCTGCTGTTGACAGGGCGGTTATGACGCATGGCTCCGCGCCATGCTGCTGAAGCCGTCCTGCGTGGCGTGTTCGTCCGATGGCCTGGATGACTTCTGAATCGCCGCCCAGGCGACTGATTGTGCGCCATGGCCTGCGGCATGGAACGGCCGTGGGCCTGTTCGTTCTGGCCGGTTGCAGCAGTTTGCCTACCCTCGTTCCCGACCTGGCGCGGGATGGGCCGCCGGTACGGCTGGAAGGCGCGCGCGGCGAGCTGTCGGTCGCGCACAGCCAGGCAGTTCTCGCCCGGCTGGGCAGTGCGGACACCGGGATCTTCGCGCATCATCTGGCGCGCGAAGAAGCCATCGTCGGCAGTCCGCTGACCACCGGCAACCAGGTGCAGCTGCTGCAGGACGGGCCGGCCACCTACCAGGCCATGTACGCCGCCATCCTGGCCGCGCGCGACCACATCAACATGGAAACCTACATCCTCGATGACGACGAGGTCGGTCAGCGCTTTGCCGAGGCGCTCATCGCCCGCCAGCGCGAGGGGGTGCAGATCAATCTGATCCGCGACAGCGTAGGCACGCTCGACACGCCGACGGTTTTTTTCCAGCAGCTCATCGATAGTGGCGTGAACGTGCTCGAGTTCAACCCCATCAACCCGCTGTCGGCGCGCAAGGAATGGACGCTGAACCAGCGCGACCACCGCAAGTTGCTGATCGTCGATGGCCACACGGCTTTCCTCGGCGGCATCAACATCAGCGGCGTCTATTCGGGCAGCTCGTTCCGCCACCGGTCGCGCAGCAAGGCGCACAGCAAGGCCGACGGCAACGTGGCGTGGCGCGACACCGACCTGAAACTGCAGGGCCCGGTGGTGGCCGAGCTGCAGAAGCTTTTTCTCGCCACCTGGGAAAAGCAGGCAGGCGTGCCCTTGGCCGGGAAAAACTATTTTCCGCCGCTTGCACACGACGGTCCGCATGTGGTGCGCGCCATCGGCAGTTCGCCCGACGAGCCCTTCAGCCTGATTTATGCCACGCTGATCTCGGCCATCTCCAGCGCGGAAGCGAGCGTCCTTCTGACCAATGCCTATTTCGTCCCCGACCCGCAACTGCTCGATGCGCTCGAAGCCGCTGCCAGTCGGGGGGTGGAGGTGACGCTGATCCTGCCCAGCCAGACCGATTCCTGGCTGGTGTTTCACGCCGGCCGCAATTACTACGACCGCCTGCTGCGCGCCGGGGTGAACATCCACGAGCGGCAGGGCGTGCTGCTGCATTCCAAGACTGCGCTGATCGATGGCGTCTGGGCCACGGTCGGCTCGACCAATCTCGACTGGCGCAGTTTCCTGCACAATTACGAGCTGAACGCGGTGGTGCTGGGGCCGGACTTTGGCCGTCAGGTAAAGGCGATGTTCGACAAGGATCTGGCCGCATCTGAAACCATCACGCTCGAGAAGTGGCAGCGGCGTCCGCTCGATATGCGCGTCAAGGAATGGTTTGCGCGGGTCTGGGAATACTGGCTGTGAGCCTGCGTCCGCGCCCCGCTGGTCGTGACGGGCAGGAACGTAAACGGGCGCGCTCGGTCAGAAAAAAGCGCATGCCTGCGCGAACTTCTCGGAGCCGCATCGCCCGATTGGGCGAGTAATGGGCCCGCCGGACGTCTGTTGCAGACGCCCGGCGGGCTGGATAAAGCGGGCGATGCATACTGCATCTTTGCCTGTATTCGAAGCACCTTTAACAGAACTGGAGTGATCCCATGAAAAAAACCCTTGTTTCTCTGAGCGTCGTCGCAATCGGTCTCAGCGGCCTTTCCGGCTGCGCCAACATGTCCGAAACGCAAAAAACCACCGGCACCGGCGCGGCGATCGGCGCCGTTGCCGGAGGCGTCATCGGCGCCTCGACCGGCGACCGCAAAACCGCCGCGACCGGCGCGGCGATCGGCGCAGCAGTGGGCGCGGGGGGCGGTTATCTGTGGTCGAAGCACATGGAAAAACAGAAGGCGGAGATGGAGCAGGCCACCCAGGGAACCGGCGTGAGCGTGAGCCAGACCGCGGACAACCAGCTCAAGCTGGACATCCCGAGCGACGTGTCCTTCGACACGAACCGTTATGACATCAAATCGAACCTGCGCCCCATCCTCGACCGCTTCGCCACCACCCTGAACCAGAATCCGGTGACGAAAGTGACGATCATCGGCCACACCGACAGCACCGGCACGGATGCGATCAACAACCCGCTTTCGGTCAATCGTGCCGCTGCGACGCGCGACTACCTGGTCGCCCGCGGCGTCTCGACAAACCGTATCGCCATCGATGGGCGCGGTTCGCGCGAACCGATCGCGGACAACAACACGTATGCGGGCCGCGCACAAAACCGCCGCGTCGAGATTTACGTGGCAGAACCCGCAAACTGAGACTCGCCTGTTCGGGCAATCCGGCTTGGCTTGCCGGGATTGCCCGTCGCGGGCATGAGCGCACCCGCATTGGCACGTAACGCGTAGATTCGTCCGCCAGCCTTCACCGTAGCGGATCGTTCGGGCTGTTACGCGCGAGTGCACGATCGATCTTGTCATCCATCTCGCCGACGAGGGCGGCCAGGCTATTGGTGGCTTCGTCCAGCGATTGCTTCGTCGACTGCGCCACCGTGTCCATGCGCGCGTCGATCGCGCCGCGCAGTTGCGCAAACTCCAGTTCGATCTGCGTGCGCAGGGCATCGATGCGCGAGGTCTCGGCGCTTTCCGCAAGTTTTCGTTGTGCCTGCAGTTCCTGATGATGGCGGCGCGATTCCATCAGCATGTTGGTGCGCAGTATCAGGGCATAGAGCACAAAAAGCGCCACCAGCGCCAGCGTGATGCCCAGCAGGATCACGCCCAGGGGACCCTCAATATCGAATGCCACGAACGACAGTAACGCGGGAGCAGTGAGAACCGTCCAGTTGACCAGGGTGAACACGGCCAACAGTAACAGGACTGCCAGGATGATGACGCTGAGCAGATTCATGTTGTTTCCTTTCCGTTTATTGAAGGAAGTGCCTGCTGCAGTATAGGAGGGCGCGTTGGCCTGCAATGATGCGCGCACAGGACACGCCGGCCGACTGGGAACGCTCAGGGCTCGGGCAGGTGCCTGCGATGTCGCCTGAAGCGGTGCATCAGGGGCTTGACGCTGGTGCCGTGGACAAGAATCGACAGTGTGACCGCAATGAGCGTCAGCTGGATCAGGTCCAACGCCAGGTCTTCGGGGAGGCCATGCTGGATGGCATACATCAGGTAATACAGCGAACCGATGCCGCGCACCCCGAACCACCCCACCATGCCGCGTATCGGCCACGACGTGCGCGTGCCCGCCAGTCCGGCGAGGACGCTGACCGGGCGCGCCACCAGGAACAGGAACAGCGCAAGTCCCACCGCGCGCCAGCTCCAGGAATCGAGAAACAGCGTGCCGCCGATCAGCAGGATGAGCACCAGCTCCGAAAGACGCTCCAGATGTTCCTTGAATACCAGCGCACCCTCGCTGACGGTGGGCGCCGGCGCATCCTCCGGGAGAGCCTGTCCTGCTTCCGCTTCGGGCGCAATGCGGTGGGTTTGCGGCGCAGCCGGGACCTCCTGATCCCCGCTGTCCTGGTCGGCGCGGGCAAGTTTGAGCTCGGTCTGGCGCAGGGCGACGGCAGCAAAAAACACCGCCAGAAATCCCCACGCATCGACCCAGACGCTCAGGCCGTATGCCACACCGATCAGCCCGAGTCCGAGGAAGTCGTCCATCAGTTTGTGCCGGGGCGGGTGGCCGCGCAGTTTGCGCGCCAGATAGGCCAGCGCTGCGCCCGACGTCACGCCGATAACGAGTGCCGCCATCGTGGCCCACAGCACATCGACCAGCATCCAGCGCAGGCCAAAATCCCCCAGCTCGTGCAGGCCCAGGAGTCCCATCCCCAGCATCACAAACGGGAAAGCGCTGCCGTCGTTCATGCCCGCTTCGCAGGTCAGGGTAAAGCGGAGCTGGTCGCGATCGGCGGGGTGACGGGTCTGGACATCGGTCGCCAGCACCGGATCGGTCGGCGCCAGGATGGCGCCCAGCAAGACAGCCGCACCCAGCGACAGACCAAGCAGGAAAAAAGCAAAGGCGGCGACCAGCCCGACACTGATCGCCATGGAGACCGATGCCAGCAGAATCGGCGTCCGCCAGCGAACGAAGCTGAACGGCACCGGCATTTTGACCCCGGCGGAAAACAGCGAAATCAACACCACCACTTCGGTCAGCACTTCCAGCAGCGCCGATTCCTGCAGCGGGTTGACGTGAAACAGATTGAGTGCCGTCGGCCCAACCAGCAGCCCTACGGCCAGATAGACAATGGCCGGGGTGACCGGCAGACGCTGCAGCAACGGTGCCGTCAGCGCCCGGGCAAGCAACAGGCCGCCCACGAGCAAAAACCATTGTGCGTTAGTCACGTTTTGTGAATCCCGTTGATACGCACAACTGAAACGGCACGGTTTTCAAAGCATGCGCCACGCGCTGCGGGAAGCTTGGCCGGGGTGGCACACCTTGCGCGCGCCCTCGGTGGAAACAAGCTCAGCGGCCGCCGAACAGCCCGATCAGGCCGATCACAATCAGATATACAGCGACGATGTAATTCAGCAGGCGCGGCATCACCAGAATCAGAATGCCTGCAATCAGCGAAATCAGGGGGGCGAGGCTTAGAGTCATGTTCATGTTGGCTTTCCTAGAATTGAGCGTGAAGGGAGTGGAGCATCCGGTACTCCGCTGCGACTGCGCGATCCCGGCATGCGCCGGGTCAGCACGCGGCTATTTGCGCGCAATCAGCAGAAATGCGCCGGCCGCAATGGCCCCCAGCCCGGCCCAGAGGGGAATGTTGACGGTCTTCTGGTCCTTCACCGTCAATTCGATCGGGCCCAGCTTGGCTTCATGCGTGTTCTGGGTATAGGTAAACCCGCCATAGATCAAACCCAGGGCGCCGGCCACGATCAGCGCGATCCCCAACATTTTCATAGCATTCATTTCATCTTCTCCGGTAGGCGGTACGCGTGATTCATGCCATGGACGGCTTTGCCTGGCATGCCGAACTCAGGCCTTATATTACCTATATTAAAGGCGACGGCCCTGGATGACACGCACCAGGATGACCACGATTGCGATGACCAGAAGGATGTGAATCAGTCCGCCCATGGTGTATGAGGTGACGAGGCCAAGCAGCCACAGAACGATCAGGATAATTGCAAGGGTTTGTAACATTGAGTCTGCTCCAGATATGAGAGGTTGACATGGCGGCAGCCATCCGACGATGCGCCTGACCATCGAATAGGGTCGATCGGCATCGAGGTCCGATCATCGCGGACTTTCCGGTGTTTCTCAGTGCGATAGCGTACATAGTCCGCTCGGCGATCCGGGGCGCCGCGATTTCTGACTCTCGACCCTAGCCCAGCGACACGCCCAGCCAAGCGCCGATGAAATAGGTCGCCAGTCCCGCTGCGCCGCCGATGCCCAGCATGCGCAGGCCGCTCAGGACGGCGTGGCGGCCCGTGAAGAGACTCATGCTGGCGCCGACGGCGAATAGGCCCACTGTCGTCAGCGCAATCGATTCCAGCAGCGCGATGCGACCGCTGGAGAACAGAAACGGCAGCAGCGGCAGCGCCGCACCCGCGGTAAAAGCGGCGAACGATGAGAGCGCCGCCACCCAGGGCGAGCCGAGCTCGTCGGGTTTGAGGCCGAGTTCCTCGCGTGCCAGCGTGTCCAGCGCGCGGTCGGGATCCTGCATCAGCGTGTCGGCCACGCGTCGCGCCTCCTCCGGCGTCATGCCCTTGGCTGCGTAGATCAGCGCCAGTTCGGCGGCTTCTTCCTGCGGATATTTTTCCAGTTCGTCACGTTCCAGTCCGATCTGGTATTCGAACATTTCGCGCTGCGAACGCACCGACACATATTCGCCCGCTGCCATCGAAAACGCCCCGGCCAGCAGGCCGGCCACGCCGGTCAGCGCGATGGTGGCCGGGTCCTGCGCCGCGCCCGCCACGCCATAGATCAGCGCGGCGTTGGACACCAGACCGTCGTTGACGCCGAACACGCCGGCGCGCAGCGCGTTGCCCGAGGTGGCGCTGCGGTGTCGCCGGCCGACATCCTCGCGCCGGGTGGGAACGCCGTGCGAGGGCAGGGCCGCATCGTAGAGCGCCATGCCGCGCACTTTCATCGCCGCCAGCACGCCGCGCATCGCGCGCGGCTTGAGGCTGCGCGTGAGCCACGCCACCATGCGCGTGCGAAGGTCGGGGCGGAAGGGCGCGGGTGTCGCGCCGCCCTCGGCTTTCAGCGTATCGAGCCAGATCCGCGACTGTTCTTCGGCGGCCTCGGCCAATTCGTTGAACAGCGCCGCGCGCGGCGTGCCGGCCTCGCATTCGGCCACCACGCGATAGAGCCACGCGGAGCGCTGCTCCTCGCGCCAGGATTCGAGCGCATTAATCGGTTTGGGTATCACGTCTGCTCCCTCCCCCACTGGGGGAGGGTTGGGGCGAGGGCGCGAAGCCGGCTCATGCAGGCCGCCGGTACTGAATCGCTTCGGCAAGGTGCGTGGTGCCGATGGCGGGGCTGGCGGCGAGATCGGCCACCGTGCGGGCGAGCTTGAGCACGCGATGATAGGCGCGCGCAGACAGGTTGAGACGGGCGATGGCCTGCTTCAGCAGGGCTTCGCCGGCGCTGTCGAGCACGCAGTGCCGGTCGATTTCGGCGCTGCCGAGCGCGCTGTTGGGTTTACCCTGGCGCGCCAGTTGCCGAGCGCGCGCCGCCTCCACCCGGGCGCGGATAGGCGCGCTGGGCTCGCCGTTGCCTGCCTGCATCAGCTCGTTCTCACTCAATGCCGGCACGCTGATCTGGATGTCGATGCGGTCGAGCAGCGGCCCGGAAATGCGCCCGCGGTAGCGCGCGATCTGGTCCGGCGTGTCGCGGCAGGCCTGGGTGGGATGGCCGAGGTAGCCGCAGGGGCAGGGGTTCATCGCGGCGACGAGCTGGAAGCGCGCCGGAAAATCCGCCTGGCGCGCCGCGCGCGAAATCGTGATGCGGCCCGACTCCAGCGGCTCGCGCAGCACTTCCAGTACCTGCCGCGAGAACTCCGGCAGCTCGTCGAGAAACAGCACGCCATGGTGGGCCAGCGAAATCTCGCCCGGTCGCGGGTTGCCGCCGCCGCCCACCAGCGCCACCGCCGAGGCGGTGTGATGCGGCGCGCGGAAGGGCCGGCGCTGCCAGTGTTCGAGGCGAAAGCCGCCGTTGAGCGATTGCACCGCCGCGGCTTCGAGCGACTCGGTGTCGTCCATCGCCGGCAGGATGCCGGGGAAGCGCGCGGCGAGCATCGATTTTCCGGTGCCGGGCGGGCCCGCCATCAGCACCGAGTGGCTGCCGGCAGCGGCGACTTCGAGCGCGCGCCGGGCGGCAGCCTGGCCCTTGACGTCTGCGAAATCGGGATAATCGGGCGCCGCCGCCGCGAGGCGGGATGCGGGCTCGGGCAGCGTGCGCTGGCCGGCGAGCCAGGCGCACACTTCCAGCAGACTGGTCGCGCCGTAGGTCTCGACGCCGCTGGCCAGCGCCGCTTCGCCGGCCGACGCGGCGGGCAGCACCAGCCGCCGTCCCGCCCTGCGGGTGGCCAGCGCCATCGCCAGCGCGCCACGCACCGCACGCAATTCGCCGGTCAGCGCGAGTTCGCCGGCGAATTCGGTTTCTTTGAACTTGTCGGCGGGAATCTGCCCGGATGCGGCCAGGATCGCCAGCGCGATCGGCAGGTCGAAGCGCCCGGATTCCTTGGGCAGGTCGGCCGGTGCGAGGTTGACCGTGATGCGCCGCGCCGGAAATTCAAAGCGTGCGTTCTGGATCGCCGCGCGCACCCGGTCGCGTGCTTCCTTGACTTCGGTTTCCGGCAGCCCCACCAGGGTGAATGCGGGCAGGCCGTTGGCCAGATGCGCCTCGACCACCACCTCGGGCGCGTCCATGCCGTTCAGGGCCCGGCTTTTGACGACGGCGACGGCCACGTGTTCAGTCTTCTGTTTCGCGCTGCTGCTTTTCCAGGTCGGCCAGCCGTGCTTCCAGTTGCGCCAGCTTTTCGCGCGTGCGCGCAAGTACCTCGGTCTGCACGTCGAATTCCTCG
>DAHWJK010000210.1:0-16206 GCA_027344185.1 Thiobacillus sp. | reverse complement strand
TGCGAGGTGGTCGGGTTTGATGCTATACAAGCGATAATGGATGCTTATCGCGAGTAGGCATTTTAAATCGTTATATATAGTACATACTACATATGAAAAAGAATGCAAATTTGCTCCTTCCCACTCGGCCACCTCGATGTTGGCTATTTGTGCCCATCCCCCGATAGTATAAAATAGCTCTTATATCAATAACTTGACGTTCAATTTCAGCTTATTCCGGGATCATTGAGGCCATCTGTCGACTGATTCCAGTTGACCAAGTCCACCAAGCGTGCGGCTAACGCATCGAGGTCGACCCTCGTCTCGCCAGGACTGAACTCAAAAGTGCCGAACAAATTGATGTTCTGCCAAGCCACCGGCGACATGCCTCTGAGTATCTCGATGGCTGCCTCGTCTCCCGCAGCGAGCTTTTGGTCATAAATGCGAGACAGCAAGGCTGTGTTGTAGTAGATGATCGCATTGGCTATCAGGCGCGAGCAGTCGTTCCATATCTGCTGCTCCGCTTCGGTTTGCACGCGAAATTTACCACTGTTGACGTAGGCGATCGCGCGGCGGAAGCGATGGTAGGCCTCCCCTCGATTGAGAGCCTTCTGCACGCTCTGACGCAAGCCGACATCGTCGATGAAATCGAGGATGTAGAGCGTCCGGTAGATGTTGTCCAGTTCCCACAGGGCCTTCTTGGTCTGGTTCTGCCGGGCGTAGCTGCTCAGCTTTCGGATGATAGTGGCCTGGGTCACATCCTTCTGACCCAGTGAGGCCATGATGCGCTGGATGTTCGGCCATTCGGCCACGATCAGGGCTTCCTTGACCTTGCGCGACGGCTTGATGAGAAATTTGTCGTACTGATTCGGCGACTTAAAGCTGACCAGGGAATCGACTTTGCGACGCAGGTCGCGGTAGCGCGGCGCGAAACGGTAGCCGTACGCATGCAGCGCCCAGAAGTTGACCTGATTGGTGCCGTGAGTATCGGTCGAATGCTGTTCGGGCTTGATCTCTGAGGTATTGTTGAACAACAGGTCGAACACGTAATGACTCTCGTGCTCGTGGGCACCGATGACCTGCCCGTTGATCGGTACATGGTTGGCCACCACCGTGCAAACGCTGACACCTTTTTTCATGCCGAAATACTTCGGTGAGTGCCGCGCGTTGATCGTGTCGATTTGGGTTTCGATCCGCTGACCGTCGCTGCTCGAATGCAAGTGGTTGCCGATGTTGAAAAGATGGAACGCCGACAACTGTGCCGTTGCATTGCTGATGGCGTCGTTGGCGCCGCGTATGGTTTCCTGCCGCAGGAAGCTGCGGGCGGTGGCCAACAAGGAGGCGTGGCTGAGACCGGAGACTTCGGCCATCTTCCACAATCCCATATTGGTACCCATGGCGACGATGCAGGCGAGAATCTCGCGGGGGTCCGGTGGCTGTTTGACGTAGCGTTCCAGCACATGCGTGAACGCTCCCAGAAACCCCGTGTTCCCGGCTACAAACCACAACAGATCGGCAATGCCAATGCCCGGAATTTGCGCATAGAACGGGCTGTTGAGAGACTCGTCCAGAGCAGGATAGATCAGATTCCAGCGTCGTTTGTCGCCCTTGCCGCGCACCGTGATGTGTGCGTTGTCGCCATCGGCGATGTGGGCGTTCACCGCTTGAAACTTCGCGTCCAGCTGAGTGCGTAGCGCGGCCAAGGTGTCCTCAATAGGAGCCTGCAGGATCGGGGCATCCAGGTCGCGCAGTACCGCCTCTTTGTCGATCCAGCGCTCATCACTGATCAGATCATCCTCGAAGCGCCGGTATTCGTTGCTGTCCTTGACGAATACATCACCGGCCTCCATCGCGTCGCACAACAAGCGATAGACTAGAAATTCGTACCGATCGACGTCGAGCCGCTTGGCTCGCCCTTTCTCTTCGGCGGTGGTGAACAGATAGCCACGCAACCGCTTGGGGATGAGGTCGACCGGAAACGTGGTCGGGTCGATCTGTCGTGGGGTATGTCCCAGTCGCAGATGGCCTTGCAGGAAGTCGACGGCCGCCATGAGTGGCGCATGCTCGACCCGGCCGGCGAAATCCAGATCGGTGAATAGGTGACGCAGGTTTCGCTTGAAGGTCGAAGAGAGCGTGGTGTAATACGCCCACTGGAAACCGACCTTGTCGAAGGCAATGTTGCGCATGTAGTCGGCCACCAGCGGAATGCGCTCGGGACCGAGGTAGCTAAACGCTTTGGCTTTCACCGTCGCGAACGCAGCATCGTCAGGAATGGTGTCGTCGACAAACAGGTGAAGTACCTCACCGGCGGCCTGCAGATGCTCACTCGCGTCGGTCAGTGCTTGCCGCATCGCCTCTTCACTGGCCAGCTTGGCTTGCTTGCCGTAACCCTCCACGCGAACCATGAACGCTTCGATCAAATGGTCGTTGATCTGCCGATAGCGATGGTAGGCGAAACACAGCAGGTATAGCCGTGTGGTTGCCGGCGCCATGCGCTGCAACTTGTAGACGGTGTAGTACATCACCAGGGAAGCGAAATATTTGCCACTTTCCTGCGAGATACCTGCCGCTGCCAAAAATTGCTGCGCGAACGCATGCAGCGGTTGGAAGAGCTGGCGTCGTTCAACTTCTTGCTTCAGCGCCTTGTAACTGAAATCGTTCGGCTCGTGTTTGAGCGTGCTGATTCGATACATGGATTCATCGGCTTGCAGCAAGGCGTCGAGCTGGCTGCGCATGTCGGGCGTCAGCGCCTGTTCCAGCAAACCCGCCAACCGCGTGCGCTCGTTGGTGACCACCAAACCGATGATGTCCTGGAACGTGCTGTACGCTGGTGTGACGAGGCGCTCTCGCTCCACGTAATGGAGCGCTTCGCGCAGCAGGTAGCGCGGTTGAGTCGAGCGCATGGCGATATGCTGGATGCGCTCAACCAGTGCCTCCCGTGCGGAACGATTCCACGGGCGAACATCGAGTAGCTGCAGAACGAGCTTCTGCAGGGCAGCACGCGTCGGTTGCGTGGGGGACCGAATGGCCTTCCAGGGAATATCCGGGAAATGCCGCGCGAGGATGTGATTCACGTCCTCGCGAACGGCTTCCGGTTCGACGTCGAAGAACTGCCGCTTGGCTTTGAAATAACCCAGCTGCAGCACCAGATACACGCCAGTCGTACCCCGACGCGCTGCTACCGCCGCGTGCTCGGCGGCACTCAGGTCGAAGTACAGCAACCGTTCGTCTTCTGTGAAACGTGGCAAGCCGTACAGGTCATCGATTTCATCGCCGGTGAGGATGGCCAGGCGGTGTGGGTTAGCCGTCATCGTGCCCCACGTGCAAGGTAGCCCCATCGGCTAATCCGCGTTCGATGCGAGCTTGCGCAAACGGGTCGTTTCCATCGAGGTAGCGCATGGCCGAATGCACGTCTTTCCAGCCGACGTATTCCATCAACGCTTTCACATCCCAGCCGTTGGTGTTGGCCCAGCCGGCGAAGCCCCGGCGCAACGAGTGACCGCTATAGAGATCCGGGGTGGACAGGCCGGCCAGAGTGAACAAGCGGCGCAACAGGGGAATGATGCTATTGGCGTGCAGCGGGCGCTCCGGCACGTGCCCCCAACGATCGACCTGGCGAAATAACGGTCCATGGGTAAGCTGCGCGGCGGCGATCCACTCCATCGTGGCCGTGACCGGGCACCAGCGAGAAAGCGCCGGAACGCGGAACGTGGTGCCCTCGTGCTGACGATCGCCCTTCGTGCGTGGAAGGAAGCAGGTCATGCCATGACCTGGTACGAGCTGAAGATGCTCGACTTGCAGACCAATCAGCTCGTCGCTGCGGAAGCCTCGCCAGAAGCCCAGCAGAATCAGGGCGCGGTCGCGCCGGTAGCGAAGAGCTGCGGCACCGTCGCTCCGTTCAAGCGCACCTTCGATGACAAGGTCGAGCCGATCGACAACCTTGGCCAATTGGGTCAGTTGCAACGGCTCGGCCCGCTTTTCCATCGCTGGATGCAGGGCCTGGATTCCCTTGAGCACCTGTTTGACGACGGGTGCGCCGCTCGGATCGACAAAGCCCTGCGCAGTGTGCCATTGCGCAAGCGCAGCGAGGCGCTGTTTGAGCGTATTGATCGACAGCGTGCCGGCATAGGCGGCCAGATAGCGCGCCACGCTGTCGGCAGTAGCCGGCAAGTGGCCGCCCCAGGTAACCTCGAAATGACGCATCGCTGATGCATAGCTGCGCCGGGTATTGGCGCGTGTGGCGGCAGCGAGGTACCGCTCGATCGACGGCGGTGGAGGCGGAGGCACACTCATCTTCAATCGCTATGCAGCGAGGCGATCAGGGGACAGGCAATCGTGGCGTCGTGCGAACCACACTGAGCCACCAACCGGGAGAGGACCGTCTCCATGCGCTTGAGGTCTTTCAGGCGCGCGCGCACGTCAGCCAGATGCCGCGCGGCGAATTCCGCCGCTTCGCTGCAATGGGTACCGTCCTCCAGGGTGAGCAACTGCGCGACGTCGTCCAGGCTGAAACCCAGCCGCTGGGCTGATTTGATGAACTTCACCCGCGCCACGTCCGCACGTCCATACCGACGAATACCGCCAGGAGGTCGCTCCGGTTCGGTCAACAGCCCCTTGCGCTGGTAGAAGCGAATCGTCTCCACACCGATCCCAGCGGCCTTGGCGAAGCTGCCTATGGGAAGGTTGTCCTGTGCCGAATTCATGGGCTTGACTCCGTACTTGACTACGGGAATACCTTACCGCATCGACAACCAGCCCGAAAGAAAAATCTCCATGTCCGAATCCAACCGCAGCAAAGGCGCATTGGCCATTGGCGGCCTTGCCGCGATCCTTGCCTCCACCTGCTGCCTCGGTCCGCTGGTGCTGGTTTTGCTGGGCTTTTCCGGTGCCTGGATCGGCAATTTGACCGTGCTGGAACCGTATCGGCCGATCTTCATCGTGGTGGCGGTGGTGCTGCTGTGGTTTGCGTACCGCCGGATCTTTCGCCCTGTCAGCGCTTGTGAGCCGGGCGAGCTGTGTGCCATCCCGCAGGTGCGAACGACCTACAAGATCATTTTCTGGGTTGTGGTGGCGCTGGTGCTGGTAGCGCTGGCGTTTCCCTACGTTCTGCCGCTGTTCTACTGAAGGAGACCTGTCATGAAAAAGCTTTCCGTGCTCATCGTTCTTGCCGCCGCCGTCAGTGCACCGGCCTGGGCCGCCACCCAAACCGCGACCTTGTCGGTGCCTGGCATGACCTGCGCTGCCTGCCCGATTACGGTCAAGACGGCGTTGTCCAAGGTCCCTGGTGTCGAAAAGACCCAGATCCTGTTCGACCAGCGCAAGGCCATCGTCACCTATGACGACACCAAGACCAGTCTGGCGGGATTGACCAAGGCGACGACCGACGCCGGCTACCCGTCGACACCGGTGCGCTGATGGCCCTGCTCGCACGAGTCGCCGACAAGGCCGGGCTGGTCGGCAGCATCGTCTCCGCCGCAGCCTGCGTGAACTGCTTTCCTGCCTTGGCCAGCCTGGGTGCGGCGATCGGGCTGGGTGTGCTCAGCCCGTTCGAAGGCGTGTTCATTCGCATCGTGCTGCCGCTGTTTGCCGGCATCGCGTTGCTCGCCAATGCGCTCGGCTGGCTCAGCCACCGCCAGTGGTGGCGCACCGTGCTCGGAGTGAGCGGCCCCATCGTGGTGTTGACCGCGGTGTTCCTGATGCGGTGGTCGGGCCACCGCACGGGCTGGCTGCTGTATCCGGGGCTGGTACTGATGGTGGTGGTATCGATCCGGGATCTGATCTCGCCGGCGCCGAGGGTCTGTGCGACGCGCGAATCGAACCACGGCTGAGATTCTCCGTTCGCCGACCTATTGACGGACTCCACACTCGCGCTCGGTTGGTCGTGCGCCGGACGGCCACGGCCGCAACCCAAGGTGATGACACGCATGAATCAGCAAAATCGCTTGAATGAGCAAACACTCCAGGTCACCGGCATGACCTGTGATGCCTGCGCTCGCCACGTGCAACAGGCGCTCTCTTCCGTTTCGGGTGTGCATACGGTGCAGGTGGATTACCCAGCTGCCACCGCCCGACTGCAGGTCGACGCGGCGCTGGCCATGGACGTGCTGAACGCTGCATTGCCACCCAGCTACCGGGTGCAGGCGCGCGACGATGATGGGCGTGTCGGTGCGACTGTGCCCGGCGGCAGCGCATCGCATCCCGCGCGGGATGGTTCGGGTGCCGGCCTGCACATCGCGGTGATCGGCACCGGCGGCGCGGCCATGGCCGCCGCGCTCCGGGCCGCCGAGCGCGGTGCACGGGTGACCGTGATCGAGCGCGGCACGGTCGGGGGCACCTGCGTCAACATCGGTTGTGTGCCGTCCAAGATCATGATCCGCGCCGCCCACGTGGCCCACACGCGGCGCCACAGTCCGTTTGACGACGGTATCTCCCCCTCGGTTCCGGCGATCCGTCGCGACGTGCTGCTCGCCCAGCAGCAGGCGCGGGTGGAAGATCTGCGCCATGCCAAGTACGAGCACATCCTCGACGACAATCCGGACATCACGCTGCTGCGCGGCGACGCACGTTTTGCCGACGACCACACGCTGAGCGTCCGCCTGGCCGAGGGCGGCGAGCGCACCGTCAGCTTCGACCGTTGCCTGATCGCCGTGGGTGCGCGGCCGGCGCTGCCGCCGATCCCTGGCCTGAAGGAGACGCCGTACTGGACCTCCACCGACGCGCTGGCCGCCGACCATCTTCCGAAACGCCTGATCGTGCTCGGCGCGGCCGTGGTCGCCTGCGAGTTGGGCCAGGCCTATGCACGGCTGGGCAGTGAGGTGACGGTGATCGCGCGCAGCGAGCTGTTTTCGAACGAGGATCCAGCGATCGGCGAGGCCATTGGTCAGGTATTTGCCGACGAAGGCATTCGCGTGTTGCGCCAAACCCAGACCCGTTCCGTTCGGCACGAAAACGGCGAGTTCATTCTCGACACCACCGCCGGTGAGCTGCGTGGCGACGCGCTGCTGGTGGCCACCGGCCGTACGCCGAACAGCGACACGCTGGAGCTGGCCAACGCCGGGGTGCACGCGGCGAAAAGCGGCGCCATCGCGGTGGACGCGCAACTGCGTACCTCGGCGGCGCATATTTATGCTGCGGGCGACTGCACCGACCAGCCCCAGTTCGTCTATGTCGCTGCTGCGGGCGGCACGCGTGCCGCGATCAACATGACCGGCGGCGACGCCATACTGGATCTGTCGACCATGCCGGCTGTAGTGTTCACCGAACCGCAGATCGCCACCGTCGGATTGAGCGAGGCTGAGGCACACCGGAAAGGCATCGAGACCGACAGCCGTACACTCAGCCTCGACAACGTGCCGCGCGCGCTGGCCAACTTCGACACCCGTGGCTTCATCAAGCTGGTGATCGAGGCGGCCAGCGGCAAGCTGATCGGCGTGCAGGCGGTGGCCGACGGCGCCGGCGAACTGATCCAGACAGCGGTGATCGCGCTGCGTGCCGGCATGACGGCGACCGAGTTGGCGGACCAGCTGTTCCCTTACCTGACCATGGTCGAGGGGCTCAAGCTGTGCGCGCAAACCTTCAGCAAGGACGTCAAGCAGCTGTCCTGCTGTGCAGGGTGAGGGACAGGCCGGCGTCACATCGCGAATCAGTCGCACCGTGGTGAGCGAAAGCGCCAGTTCGTAGGTCGCCGCATCTGCTGCTCCGAACCATCGGCCGGATGCAGCGCGGTACCCGGGTTGGCGCTCATGACGGTCAGTCGGCGACTTGCCGTTGTTATCTTACTTGCCCGAACCGATGAGGGAAGCACGAGCAGTGGAGCTGGCTTAGTTCGACTGCTGCGCTGCGTTGACCTTGCTCATGTAAGTGGCCAGGGTATCGACCTCGGAGGCCTCGATCGGCGCACCGTAGGCGTTCCGCATCTTGTTGATCTCGTCTCTCCACTGCGCCTCGGAAAGTCTCGGCTGCTTGAGCACCATGCCGGCAGAGTGACAAATCAGGCATTTGCCGGTCAGTTCGGAGCCGGGACCTGCAGGAAACTCCGCCGTGCTGGTCGGCAGATTCACGCTGACGGAGTGGATGGCGACAGGCGCTGGCCTGGATGTTTCAGCCGCTGCTGCGGCACCCGCCGTGGCAGCCAGCGCGAACATCCACCCGACGATGCGTATGTGCTTCATGGCGGCCTCCTCAGGCGACGTTGACCTTGACCGATTCGATGACGTTGCGCATGAACCCACCGGGGTTCCAGTTCGCCGCGACCGGCTGTTCCACGCCGTGCCGGTTGACAGCCTTGACCATCAGCAGGTTTTCGCCGGGTGCCTTGGGCGTGTAGACGGCGTTCCAGCGGCGGAAGCTGTAGGTGCCGAAGTCCTTTTCCAGCCGCGCGTCCTGCCAGTGCTTGCCGCCATCGCTGGACCACAGCACCTTGGCCACCCCGGTATCGCCACCCAGGGCAATGCCGCGCAGCGCGGTGGTGCGTCCGGCGTGCACGGTATCGCCGTCGCGCAGATTGGTGAAGAACGAGCGCGGCACCATGCGGTTGATTGGCACGCTCTTGAAGCCGGTCTGCCCCGGCGTGACGCTGGCGTGGGGGGTATCGGGGATCAGGTACGCCTTAGCCATCCAGAAGTTGTCATCGGGCTGGTCCAGCACCTCGATGTCGTTGAGCATCTTGACCCAGTAGGTGGAATACCAGCCGGGCACGATCAGCCGCGCCGGAAAACCGTTCAACAGCGGCAGCGGCTGGCCGTTCATGCCGTAGGCAATGATCACCTCGCCGTCGCGGGCGTGGTCGACCGCGAGCGACTTCAGGAAATCCGGCGTGCCGGGCAGCAGGCCGCTGTCCAGCCCGTTGAAGCGCACTTGCACCGCGCCGGCGTTGACCCCTGCGCGATCGAGCACGTCCTTCAGGCGCACGCCGGTCCACAGCGCGTTGCCCATTGCGCCGTTGCCCCATTGGCCGCCTGCGACGCGCGGGCTGAACAGGCCGCGCGAGTTGCCGGAGCACTGGTTCACGGCGGCAATCTCGACCGGTTCGAAATCGCTCGTCAGCTGCTTGAGACTCAGCGACAGCGGCTTGCCGACGTGGCCGTGGATGGTCAGCCGAAACGTCTCGGCGTCCACCGCGGTGGGGATATTGGGCAGATGCCAGCGCACGAAAAACTTGTCGTTGGGGGTGAATACCCCCTGATCGAATACCTCCCACGGCGTTTCCAGCAGCGGTGGCCGGGTTCGCAGCAGCAGCATCTCGCCCTTTTGCGGGAAGGCGCGGGTGAGGTCGCGCAAGCCGTTGGCGAAGGGCAGGCGGATCGACTTGGCCGCCGCTGCCAGCACCGTACCGCCGCCGAGCAGACCGATGGATCCGAAGATGCCGGCGGTTTTGAGGAAGCGGCGCCGGGAAGTGGCGAGATCGTCGCGTTCGTTATGCATGCCATGCTCCTTGGGAGGTGTCCGTACGGACTGCTGCCATTTGTATCTTTGTATCTGCGGTTTGCGCTCGCTGCCCGGCTCGGCACGATCGGTTGGTCGCGGCGATTCATGCTATCTCGCAGCGCCGTCGCAACAACTGCGAGCATTGCGGATGGGTATGTGACAAAGCTGCACTTGTCAACGTGTGTCGTATCAACTTCACAAGGTAGCAGAAGCATATCCTCCACCTGATTCGGCTGACAATAGACCATGCACCTGTCGCAGATTTCGCTAGCTGTAGCATACGGCGTATATCTCTGGGGACTTCCGATCATGCCAAATCGCGCCGTAGCATCGTCCGTGATGAATCATCGGCCACCGCCTGCCGCCGATACTCGGGCCTGGCTGCTGGCGGGTGCCTTCGCCATCACCGTCAACACACTGCTGCTGTATCTGGCAGCGTACTTCGGACTGTAAACCGGACACGGCGGCGTGCTAAAGCTGATCCGTCCCTGGATCGCGCCGTTGCTGGATCAGAGCGGCATGGCGCACGTCTGGGCATCGACGACGCTTCCGGCACCGGGCTCGCCGGCTTTCAAGATGGGCTTTCATGTGTTGGTCGGCATGCTGATGGCCGCGGTGTACGCTTTTGGCGAACGCTTCGTGCACTGGCGCGCGTGGGTCAAGGGCCTGCTGTACGCCGTGCTGGTGTATCTGGCCAATGCGCTAATCGTGCTGCCCCTGCTCGGTCAGGGCATCGCCGGCAGCCGGGCCGTGTCAAGCTTCGGGCTGATCTATTTTGCGTTTGCGCACACCACTTTTTTTCTGCTGCTGGCGTGGTGCTATGCGCGCTGGCGTCGACGTAATGTGGCCGTCTGAATCGGAAGGGAAACTCACCATGCAAATCGTCCGTCCCTTCACCCGTCTGGCCCATCGACATGACGTGATACGGCAGTTCACGCCGAACTGGTTTACCGCCACCATGGGCACCGGCATTCTGGCGCTTGCGCTCAATTTGCTGCCGTTCGCCTCGCCGGGGCTGCACCGCGTGGCCGAGGCACTGTGGCTGGCGAACATCGTTTTGTTCAGCGTGTGCAGCCTGATGTACCTGGCACGCTGGATCTTTTTCTTCGATACCGCCATCAACATATTCCGCCACAGCATCGTGTCGATGTTTCTTGGCGCCATTCCGATGGGCCTGGCCACCATCATCAACGGCTTTCTGGTGTTTGGCACGCAGCGCTGGGGCGATACGGCGGTGCAGATCGCCCACGTGCTGTGGTGGGCGGATGCGGCGATGACGCTGGCCTGTGCGTGGCTGCTGCCGTTTCTGATGTTCACCCGGCAGAACCACTCGCTGGAAAACATGACCGCGGTATGGTTGTTACCGATGGTAGCTGCCGAGGTCACGGCCGCATCCGGCGGGCTGTTGCTGCAACACCTTGCCGCGTCGCCCGAAGCGCTGCGTCTGCTGTACTTCAGCTACGCGCTGTGGGCGATCTCGGTACTGCCGGCGATGGGCGTGCTGGTGATTCTGTTTCTGCGCATGGTGCTGCACAAGCTGCCCGGACGCGACATGGCGGTCTCATGCTGGCTGTCACTCGGGCCGATCGGCACCGGCACGCTGGGACTGTTGCTGCTGGGCGAGGCGGCGGCCCGTCTGCTTACCGGCACCGCCGATAGCTATATCGGTCAGGCGGCTCACGGCGTAGGGGTGGTAGGCGCGGTGATCTTCTGGGGCTACGGACTCTATTGGCTGGTCATGGCGATGCTGATCACCCTGCGCTATCTGCGTGATGGACTACCGTTCAACATGGGCTGGTGGGGCTTCACCTTTCCGCTGGGCGTCTACTCCGTGGCCACGCTCACGCTGGCGCGCGTTACAGGTCTGTCATTTTATGCGGTGCTGGGCACGCTGTTCGTGATCATGCTGTGCGGCTTCTGGCTGCTGGTGACGGCGCGCACTCTGCACGGCGCCTATCACGGCAATTTGTTCGTCGCGCCGTGCCTGTCCAGCGAGACCGGATTGCTCGACGCTGGCGCGACTGGACCCACGGTGGAGATCTCGCGGGATGAAATCGCATGATACCGGATCGGTCGCCATGCACAGACTCCAATTCGGCTTCGAACTAGAAGGCGGCGGGAGATGCAGCGCGATGAGCAATGACATTCCTCCCGGGCGATAGGGGGCATATTTCTCGCGTGCTGCCTCAACGACGCACTGGCCACCGGACGCACGCCGTTTGCCACACCCTGAACGTCACGATGCACAAGGTCGTGCCGATCCCCACCGCCGCAACGAAAACCCAGCCCGGGTGCGGCATCACCATGGGCAGCATGCCGACCGCGAGCGTCGGCGGGGCATGCAGATCGAGCAGGTGCAGGATAATGATGCCGAGAACCATCACGACCATCGTCGCACCCATGCCGGCGCCGAACACACCGACCGCGCCGACGCCTGCCGCCGCGCTCAGCGCGCAGGCCAGCGGGAGTCGCCAGGGGCGCGCGGCCCAGGGACATACCTGCGGATGGGCGAACATCTCGAAGCCGATCACTACCAGCGGCGGAAACAGGATGAAACGCAGCCCGGTCCATTGAGCCATCCCGGCGAGCGCGGTGACCACCAGCACGAAGGGCAACAGCCAGCCGAGTGCGGAGGGCGTGCGTTCCATCACGTCATCCACGGCGTCCCGTGCCGTCGGCGGCGGGGGGCCGATAGAGGCAGCGCTGGATCACGCTGAGCAAAGCCAACAGGCCAGTGCCGAACGTGATGGCGGGTGGATACCACCAGCTGTGCACGCCCAACACCAGCGGCAACAGCCCCGCCGAGATCGCCGGAGCAATCGGCGACCGACTCGCGCTGATCACCAGCACCGAAGCGAGCACGTCGAGCAGTACCGACAAAGCCCCGTAGTCCATATGCCGCGTGATGGCGATCCCCATGATGGCGGTAACCAGCGGCGTCAGCACCAGCATCCGCGGCGCACTGGCCCAAGTGCCGTGTGGACGTCATGCGACAGCGCACCCAGCTCAGGAAACAGCAGCAGCCCGACGCCTCTCAAGCGGGCTGTGAACGCGATCAGCCCCATGAAAAGCGCGCTGCCCAGTCCGGCCTTCGCTGCTGGTGGAAACTTCATGTGCATTCCGGATCTGCAAGGAACGGAATAAAACCAGCCGATTGGACGTCTATGAAGAAAGTGAAGCAACATGCCTCTTGGCCAAGCGAACCGTGAGCGTGTCCAGTTTTGAAAAAGAATGATCGCCAGCTCTTCCAGGCACTGGCCATGCCGCATCTGGACCGGCTGCTGTCGGCTGCCCGACGGCGCATGAGTTCGCCTGAACTGGCCGAGGACCTGGTGCAGGAGACCTACCTCCAAGCCTGGCGAAACTTTTGTAGCCTGTCCGATCCCACCCTCGTCTATCCATGGATGTTCGGCATTCTGCGGCGGCAAATCGCCGACCACTATCGCCTGCACGTCCGCCGACAAGCCCTTGTGCCGATCACTCGCCTCGATGAATCGTATGAAGCGATCGTGGGTAGCGACGATGATCAGCCCTTCGAGGTCCTGCTTGAATCGCTGGCATGGCAGAGGCTGTCCGATTTGCTGAAGCAATTGCCGGACGATTTCTGCGAAGCCCTCACCTTGCACGACCTGGAAGGCTTCAAGTATCGCGAGATCGCCGAGATGACGGATACCCCCATGGGCACCGTGATGAGCCGCATCCATCGGGCACGGCAGATGCTGCTGGCGCTCGCAGGTCAGCCCGCTACTCGCTGGGACGCGACCAACCCGGGCGCTCCCGGCCAACAGGAATTGAAATCATGAACGTGGCTACCTATACCCAACGCCATCACGAGTTGATCGACCAGCTCGATGCCTATATCGATCACGAACTGGGTGACGAGGAGTCCGTGCGCGTCGAAGCCCACCTCAGCGGCTGCGCCCGCTGTCAACGCGCGCTGCAGTTGCATCGTGCGCTCCGGGACACGCTCGCTGGCGCGCCGGTGCCGCGTGCTCCTGACAGCTTGCGCGAACGGCTGCTGATGCAGCTTGAAGCAGAGCAGGCAACCCAACCCCGCGCGGCTTCCGCAGCGCACGGACGCCCTCGCGTGCGGCAATTCGCCCAACCTTGGCTGGGCTGGGCTGCCGCCGCAGGGCTGGCCGCTGTCATGCTTGTCCATGGGTTCTGGACCCGGCCTCAGCCATCACGGCAGATACCGATGATCGAGGCAGCGCTGGCCGACTACCACCAGCACCTCAACAGCGAACTGCCCGCTGCCGGACCGCAGCAGCTTGCGGCCATTGAGCGCAGCGTGGCGTTCAAGGTGCAGCCGATGCCGGCCCTGCGCCATCAGCTGATCGGCGCCTGGCAAACCCGCATCCGCGGTGAGCCGGCCGTCGCGCTGGCCTACCGCTACGGCAACCATGTACTGGTGCAGTATGTGGTGAGTCAGAGCCTGTTTTTCCGCCAGCCGCGCGTGCGCGAAGCGGTGGCGCGCGATGGCCGCTACAGCACCACCTCGCATGGAACCTCGGTGCTGGCATGGGCGCAAAGCGACAGCGGTTCGTTGCTGATTGGGGGCGTCGATCTGCAGCAGCTCGAAACGCTACGCACGTGAGCACATCCATCGCCGCACAGCGGCTTGCGCTGGGCGAAGCCAACTCGCCGCCGCCTATGGACTCTGATATGAACATTCGCATCGCGCCCCGCGTCTTCCATACCCATCGCCTTCTTTGGTGCGCGCTGGCGTGGCTGGGGGGGGCAGGTTTGACTGGCGTGAGCGTTGCGGCGCGATCCGCCAGCGCACCCGCGATCACCACCCAGCAGTCTTTCGATGGGCTGATGGCCGGTGCCGACAGCCGCATGATGCAAGCGATGCAAGCCGCGCCACGCAACGGCCAGCCCGATCACGACTTCGCCTCGATGATGATTCCGCATCACCAGGGGGCGATCGAGATGGCCAAGGTCGAGCTGCTCTACGGCAAGGATCCGGTGCTGCGCCGCATCGCCCAGGAAATCATCGTCACGCAACAACAGGAGATCGTCGTGATGCGCCTCCAACTTGAACAACTCGAAAAAGCCGCCGCTTCGCGGCTATCCAGACCAGGAAACACCCCATGAACCTGCTCAAACCCCTGGCGCTCGCCAGCCTGACCGTTGCCTTGGCCGGAGTCGCCCATGCCGGTCAGGCGCCCGGCGCGGCCTTGGCACCGAACATTCCGGTCAGCGGCCGGGATCGCGTGTACCTTTCCGACCAGAGCTCCAACACGGTCTCGGTGGTGAACCCGCAAACCAATACGCTGCTTGGCGTGATTCGCCTGGGCGAGCCGACCCCGGGCAATCTGAGCCCGCTGTACACGGGCCAATTGCTGGTGCACGGCATGGGCTTTTCGCCCGATCACCGCACGCTGGACGTGGTCTCGATCGGCTCCAACTCGGTGGCCTTCATCGACACCGCCAGCAACCGCGTCAAGCACGTGACCTATGTCGGCCGCTCGCCGCACGAAGCCATGTTCAAGCCCGACGGGCGCGAGGTGTGGGTGACCGTGCGCGGCGAGAACTATGTGCAGGTGCTCGACGGCAAGACCTATGCGCCCAAGCTGCGCATCAGCGTGCCGAACGGGCCGGGCATGACCATCTTCTCGCCGGACGGCAAGTACGGCTACGTGTGCTCCAGCTTCAGCCCGCAGACTGTGGTGGTGGACGCGCGCTCGCACCGCATCGTCGGTCGCGTGCCTCAGGCCTCGCCATTCTGCCCCGACATCGCCGCCACGCCGGACGGCAAGCAGGTGTGGTTCACGCTCAAGGACATCGGCAAGACCGAGGTGTTCGATGCGCGTCCGCCGTTCAAGCAGATTGCCCTGCTCGATACCGGGCCGATCACCAACCACGTCAACATCGTGCGCAACGCGCACGGCCAGTTCGCCTACGTCACCGTGGGCGGCCTCAACGCGGTCAAGGTGTTCACCACCACCGCCGATCCGCAACTCGTCGCCACCATTCCGACCGGTGCGCTGCCGCACGGACTGTGGCCGTCCGGTGACGGCACGCGCATCTACGTCGGCCTGGAAAACGCCGATGCCGTCGCGGCCATCGACACGTTGACCAACAAGGTCATCGCCACCATCCCGAGCGGGCAGTCGCCCCAGGGCATGGTCTACATCCCTGATGCGGTGCCCTCCGGCGCAGGTACCGAAAACCTGGTACCGCTCGGTGTCGCGGGGCAGGCCGTACATCTCACGCTCGGCGCGCCGGCTTCCGCCAGGGTGCAGACCACCGTGGCGGTGAACAACCAGGGCTTGATCGACCTGCTGGAGGCTGCTGTGACCGGGCTCGCGCCCAAGAGTGACTTCGTGCTGGCGCTGGCGCAGAAGCCCGACGGCTCGGGAGCGTTGGATACGATCGCGCAGTTCAAAACCAACCCTGCTGGCGCCGCCATCGTCACCGCGGTGGGGCCGCTGCGCCGCGCGGTTGAGCAGACCGCGACCGCGCCGCGCCGCTATCTAGTAATCGCCCCGCTCACCGACGGCAAGCCCGGCGCCCCGGTACAGATCGAACAGGCGCGCTGAGCATCACCCTCGCACGGTTGCCGACGCCCTGGGCAATGGGCGTCCTGCGACCTGAGCAGCTCGTCGTTTTCATCATCCACGGAGTACCCCATTCCATGACCTTGCATCTATCCCTACCCGCCATGCGCATCAGACTGGCCCGCTCCACCCAACGGTTCCGCCACCTCGCCATGTTGGCCGCATTGCCACTGGCACTGAGCTTCGGCATCGCTCACGCAGCCTCTGCGTCCGCACCGGATTTTCCGGGGCCGAT
>DAHWJK010000194.1:0-4039 GCA_027344185.1 Thiobacillus sp. | reverse complement strand
AAGACGCGAAGACCGGCCAGCTGGTTCCCGCGCACTTCATCTCCGAAGTCACCGCAACGGTCAACGGCGCCAAGGTGCTGACGGCCGAACTCGGCCCCGCCGTGTCGCGCAACCCCTACCTCGGCTTCAAGGTCAAGGGCCCCAAGGCCGGCGACAAGGTCGTCGTCAACTGGGTCGACAACAAGGGCGACAAAAACAGCGCCGAAGCCACCATCGGCTGAAACGGCAGTAAACGGGCGGGGCGCCATGCCCCGCTTCCGCTTTATTCATCAGGTTTCTGGAGGACGGCATGAAACAACAAATCATTACGAAACTGCTGACGGGAATGGTGGGTCTGGGCATCGCCCTGGGCGCTGCCACGGCATCCGCTTCGCCCGAGAAGGACCGTCAGGAATTGGTCAAGTACTACACGGAAAAATATCCCAACATCCCGCTTGCGGATTACGTTTACGGCGCACTGGCGTTCGAGCCCGACGCCAAGGCGCAATACGACGCGATCATGGAGTTCCCGCCTTTCGACTCGCAGGTCGAGGCCGGTCGCAAGCTGTGGGAAACCCCGTTCAAGAACGGCAAGACCTACGCCAGTTGCCTGCCCAACGGCGGCAGGATGATCGCAGGCAACTACCCGATGTTCGACGAAGCCAAGGGCAAGGTCGTCACGCTGATCGACGCCATCAACGACTGCCGCGTCGCCAATGGCGAAGCCGCCTACAAGGTTGGCGACGACGCAACCATGGGCCGTCTGACCGCCTACATGCGCACCCTGTCCGACGGCATGCTGATGAACGTCAAGGTCGAAGGCCCCAAGGCCATGGCAGCGTATAACGACGGCAAGAAGAGCTTTTACACCCGCAAGGGCCAGCTCAACTTCGCCTGTGCCAACTGCCACGTGCAGAACGGCGGCGTCAAGCTGCGTTCCGAGCTGATCTCGCCCGTCATTGGCCATGCAGTGCACTGGCCGGTGTTCCGCGGCGGCGACAACCTGGTGCTGCTGCAGGAGCGCTATGTGGGCTGCTACAAGTCGGTGCGAGCGGTTTCACCCCCTCAGGGCAGCCCCACGCTGAACAACCTGGAGTACTTCCACTCCGCGTTGTCGAATGGTCTGCCGATGAAAGCCTCGGTGTTCCGCAAGTAAGCGGTCGCCCAACTGGAAAAAGCCCGGTCGCCCGGGCTTTTTCTTTTTGGTTCGCACTCTAATTAACCCGAATTAACCCGAATTGCTGAGCTGGAGCTACTATTTACGGGTATCCCGGCAGCACCGACAATAGATAAAACCCATTTTCATTTGTTCTCAGGAGACCCCCCATGCATATGAACCGTCGCGAATTTCTGCAATTGCTGGCCGTCGCCGCTGCGTCGGGCATGGCAATTGACAGCAAGTCCGCTCTGGCGGGCAAGGCCCCGGCCAATTTCTACGATGTGCCCCGTCATGGCAACGTCTCTTTCATGCATTTCACCGATTGCCACGCCCAGCTGCTGCCGGTGTGGTTCCGCGAGCCCAACGTCAACCTGGGCGTCGGCGACGCGTTCGGCAAGGTACCGCACCTGGTCGGCGAGCACCTGCTGAAACATTACGGCATCAAACCCGGCTCGGCCGAGGCCCATGCCTTCACCTATCTCGATTTCACCGAGGCCGCCAGGGTCTACGGCAAGGTCGGTGGCTTCGCCCATCTGAAAACCCTGGTCAACAAAATTCGCGCGCAGCGCCCGGGCGCGCTGCTGCTGGACGGCGGCGACACCTGGCAAGGCTCCGCGACCTCGCTGTGGACCGATGCGCAGGACATGGTCGATGCCTGCATCCAGCTGGGCGTCAACATCATGACCCCGCACTGGGAATCCACCTTTGGCGCCGACCGCGTGATGGAAATCGTCAACAAGGATTTCAAGAAAGCCGGCGTCGACTTCGTCGCACAGAACATCATCACCAACGATTTCGGCGACCAGGTGTTCAAGCCCTACACCATGAAGGAACAGAACGGCGTGAAAATCGCCGTCATCGGTCAAGCCTTCCCCTACACGCCGATCGCCAACCCGCGCTGGATGGTGCCGGACTGGAGCTTCGGCATCCGCGACGACAACATGCAGAAGTGGGTGGATGACGCCCGCGCGAAAGGCGCCAAGGTCGTGGTCGTGCTGTCGCACAACGGCATGGACGTCGATCTGAAGATGGCCAGCCGCGTCACTGGCATCGACGCCATTTTCGGCGGTCACACCCACGACGGCGTGCCGCAGCCGGCCAAGATCAAGAACGCCAAGGGCGTCACGCTTGTGACCAACGCGGGCTCCAATGGCAAGTTCCTCGGCGTGATGGACTTCGACGTACGCGGCGGCAAGGTACAAAGCTTCAAATACCGTCTGCTGCCGGTGTTCTCCAACCTCTTGCCGGCTGATCCGGCGATGGACGCCTACATCAAGAAGGTGCGCGCGCCCTACGAGAAGAAGCTCAACGAGACGCTTGCCGTCACCGACGACTTCCTCTACCGCCGCGGCAATTTCA
Source organism: Thiobacillus sp. (assembly GCA_027344185.1). Taxonomy (GTDB): domain Bacteria; phylum Pseudomonadota; class Gammaproteobacteria; order Burkholderiales; family Thiobacillaceae; genus Thiobacillus. The sequence goes on along the minus strand of DAHWJK010000194.1, from coordinate 1,542 downwards.
ACGGCACCTGGGACCAGCTGCTGGTCGACGCAATGATGGCCGTCAAGGGGGCAGATGCAGCCTTCTCACCGGGCTTCCGCTGGGGCACCACGCTGCTGCCGGGCGACCCCATCACGATGGAGCGTCTGATGGATCAGACCGCGATCACCTATCCGCAGACCACGCTGACCAACATGAGCGGCGAGATGATCAAGACCATCATGGAAGACGTCGCCGACAACCTGTTCAATGCGGACCCTTACTACCAGCAGGGCGGCGACATGGTGCGCGTGGGCGGCATCGAGTACACCATCGCCCCCAACGCCAAGATCGGCAACCGTATCACCCGCATGACCATCAAGGGCAAGCCGGTGGTCGCCAACAAGACTTACAAGGTCGCGGGTTGGGCGCCGGTGGCTGAAGGCGCGAGCGGCGAGCCGATCTGGGAAGTCGTTGCCAGCTACCTGCGCGACAAGAAAGTGATCAAGGGCCTGAAACTGAACGAGCCCAAGATCATCGGCGTCGGCAAGCCCAACCCCGGTATCGCCAATTATCAGGGCGGCGTGTCCTGAACTGGAATCGCAGCACACGAAAAGGGGCCTCGCGCCCCTTTTTTTGCGTCCGCTGTTTAACGGGCGGCCGCGTCAGGCTTGCGGGCGGCGCGGCCGCACGCGCGCCAGCGCGTCGACGAACGCCTGCCGTAATGCCGGGAGATCGGCAGGCGCGAGGCCGAACTGCTGCTGCTCCAGCCGGCACACCGCACCCGCCGCGCTCAAGGCGCCCGTTTCCTGCTGCAGGCGATCCAGCCAGGTGCCCAGGCTGGGTGCGGGCGCGTGGCCCCGCAGGGAAAACCGGCGCACCGCCTGCATCAACTGCGCGGCGTCCTGCGCCTGACGAATGGCCTGCAGCCCTCGCCGCCGCCACAGGCGCCAGCGCAACGCCCGCTGCAGCAGCCGGCCCAGCACTCCCAGCAGCGCCAGGCCGACGAGGCCGGCACCCGCGCGCAGCGCGGTCTGCAGGCGCGGATCGAATACCGTGATCGACTGCGCCGGCACCGTACGGCGGTCGAGTCGTTCGCGCACAGGGTCGTACCACGGCAGGTTCAGCGCCGGTAGTTCCAGTTCGCCACGGACGCGTGGCTGCAGCGTCAGGGTGACACGGTGGCGAGTGCGCGTCGAGGCGGGATCGGCCGGCGCCAGGGCTTCGATCAGCGGCGGATAGACGCCAAGCGCGGGCGTCTCGCGCAACTGCATCGCCAGCAGAGACTTGAGGCCGTCCGCGCTGTACGCCCCCTCGATGTCGATCTGCCAGACCAGCGGCCGCTGCAGCGGCCAGCGCGCGGGCAAGGGGGCGGCCTCTACGCGCGGCGCCACCGGCGGGATGCGCTCCGGCAGCCAGGCCGGCAGGGGCCCGGCCACATAGTCCAGCGCCGGGGCCGGATAGCGCAAACGCTGGCCGAACAGGCCGGCGTCGAGCATGGGCATGACGACGCGCGACGCGCCGCCGCGGGTGGGGACCAGCGCCCAGTGAAAACGCGTGCGGGTGCAGCGTTCGCCGGCCACT
>DAHWJK010000188.1:0-5982 GCA_027344185.1 Thiobacillus sp. | reverse complement strand
GTGAAGGCGGCCGACGTGATCGCGCTCGCCAAACGCTATTTCGGGGTGATTCCCGCCCGCGCCTTGCCGGTGCGCAAGCCGCAGGACGAGCCTGCGCAGATCGGCGAGAAGCGCATCGTGGTCAAGGCGCCCGCGAAGGTGCCCTACCTGCTGATGGCCTGGCACGCGCCGGTGCTCCGGGACTGGCAGAAAGACACCGCGCCGTATGCGCTGGAGATTCTCGCGGGCGTGCTGTCCGGCAACGACTCGGCCCGGCTGCAGCAAGCGCTGGTCAAGACGCGGCAGATCGCCGTGAGCGCGAGCGCGGGCTACGACGACGTGTCGCGCGGGCCGGACATGTTCATGATCGATGCGACGCCCGCGCAGGGCAAGTCGGTGGCCGATCTTGAACAGGCGATCCGCACCGAAATCGCGCGTGTGCAGCGCGAAGGCATCAGCGAGGCGGAGCTCGCGCGGGTCAAGGCGCAGGTCATCGCAGCCGACGTGTACCAGCGCGATTCGCTGTTTTATCAGGCCATGCAGCTCGGCGATTACGTGATGGCCGGCCTGCCGCCCGAGGCGCTGGAAGGACGGGTCGACAAGCTGCGTGCGGTGACCGCGGCGGAGGTGCAGGCCGCCGCCAAAAAATGGCTGCAGGACGCGCGACTGAGCGTGGCCGAACTCGACCCGCAGCCGCTACAGGCGAAACCGCGCGCTGCAACCGTGCCGGGAGTGCGCCATGCGAATTGAGACGAAGGGAATGCGCGGCATGATGATCCGAATGGTTTTTACGGGCCTGTTGCTGGGCCTGCCGCTGGCGGTCCAGGCGGCAATCGCGATCCAGCACTGGCAGACGCCGCAGGGCGCGCGGGTGTATTTCGTCGAAAGCCATGAGCTGCCGATGCTCGACGTTGCCGTGGATTTTCGCGCCGGCAGTGCGCACGACCCGGCGGGCAAGTCGGGGCTGGCCCGCCTGACCCGCGGCCTGCTCGACCAGGGGGCGGGCGGACTGTCCGACACCGCGATTGCGCATCGGCTGGCCGACGTGGGCGCCGAGCTGTCGGGGCGGCTGGACCGCGACCGTGCCGGCGTGACCTTGCGCACCCTGTCGTCCGCGCCCGAAAAGGACAAGGCGCTCGATCTGCTCGCCTTGGTGCTGCAGCGCCCCGATTTCCCCCGGGCGGTGGTGAAGCGCGAGACGCAGCGTCTGATCGCCTCGATCCGCGAAGATGAGGCCGACCCGGGCGTGGTGGCCGACAAGGCGTTTTATCGCGCGCTATATGGCAGCCATCCCTACGCCCACGACGAATCCGGCGAACCCGCTGCGCTGGCGCGGCTGGCGCGCGGCGACCTGCAGGCGTTCTACCGCAGGCACTACAGCGCGCCCAATGCGGTGATTTCGCTGATGGGCGACATCAGCCGCGTCGAGGCCGAAGCCATCGCCGCCCGGCTGGCGTCCGGCTTGCCGCGCGCCGAACCGGTGCCGGGCTTGCCGAAGCCGGCGCCCGCCGCCGTATCCGATGCGCGCATCGCCCATCCGTCCACGCAAAGCCACGTGCGGGTCGGCGTCGTCGGCATCGCGCGCACCGATCCCGACTTCTTTCCGCTCTTCGTCGGCAACTATGTGCTGGGCGGCGGCGGCTTCGATTCGCGGCTGTTGAAGGAGGTGCGCGACAAGCGCGGCTACGCCTACAGCGCCTACAGCTATTTCATGCCGATGCGGGAAGCCGGTCCGTTCCAGCTGGGCCTGCAGACCAAGCTCGAGCAGACCGATGACGCGCTGAAGGTGGCGCAGGACACGTTGCGGCAGTTCATTGCCGAAGGCCCGACCGAGGCCGAGCTCACCCAGGCCAAAGCCAACCTCACCGGCGGGTTTCCGCTGCGCATCGACAGCAACCGGAAAATCCTCGACTACCTGGCGATGATCGGCTTTTACAACCTGCCGCTGGATTATCTGGATACCTGGGTCGACCAGGTCAACGCGGTCGACGTGGCCGCGGTGAAACAGGCATTCGCCCGCACCATCAATCCCGATGCGCTGGTGACCGTGGTGGTGGGGGCGGGGCGTGCTCGCTAAGCGCGCGGCGCCGCAGCGTGCGCACGGTACCCCCAACCGGGTGCGCATCATCGGCGGCCAGTATCGGCGCCGCCTGCTCGACTTTCCCGACAGCGCCGGCCTGCGTCCCACGCCCGACCGCGTGCGCGAAACGCTGTTCAACTGGCTGGGACAGGACCTGCCGGGCTGGGCCTGCCTCGACCTGTTTGCCGGCAGCGGGGCGCTCGGCTTCGAGGCTGCCTCGCGCGGCGCGGGGCGCGTGGTCATGGTCGAACGCGATCGGGCCGCCATCGGCGCGCTGGAAAAAAACCGCATCGTGCTGGGCGCGAAGCAGGTCGAGGTCCTGCGCGCCGATGCACTGGCCTGGCTGGCCAACAGCCGCGAGGCCTTCGACCTGATCTTCGTCGATCCGCCGTTCGACAGCGCGCTGGCCGCACCGGCGCTGGCCGACCTGGCGCGTCATCTGAAAGCGGGCGGGCAGGCCTATGTCGAACAGGGAACGGCGGTGAGCGCGCCGCCAGGGTTTATCATGCATCGAAGCGGGCGCGCGGGGCGCTCGCATTTCGCCCTGCTGATCAAGGAATGAGCCCACAATGCTGACAGCCGTCTATCCCGGCACCTTCGACCCCATCACGCGCGGCCACGAGGACCTGGTGCGGCGCGCGGTGCGCCTGTTCGACCATGTCGTCGTCGCGGTGGCCGAGGCGCGCAACAAGCGGCCCTACTTCAGCATGGACGAGCGCGTGGCAATGACGCGCGAGGTGCTGGCCGACGTGCTGCAGGTGCGGGTCGAGGGGTTTTCCGGCCTGCTGATCGACTTTGTCGCCGAACAGGGCGCGGTCGCCGTGCTGCGGGGGCTGCGTGCGGCGTCCGACTTCGAATACGAATTCCAGCTGGCGGGCATGAACCGCAACCTCAAGCCCGACATCGAAACCCTGTTCCTGACGCCGTCGGATCAGTACATGTTCATTTCGGCCAGCATGATCCGCGAGATCGCGCAGCTGGGCGGCGACGTGACGCCTTTCGTCCACCCATTGGTGGCCCGGCGATTAAGTGAGAAAATAAGCAAAAACTGATATGACTCGGAGAACCCCATGTCAATGATGATCACGGACGAATGCATCAATTGCGACGTCTGCCTGCCCGAATGCCCCAACGACGCCATTTCCCAAGGCGACGAGATTTACATCATCGATCCCAACAAGTGCACCGAATGCGTGGGTCACTTCGATACGCCGCAGTGCGTGGAAGTGTGTCCGGTCGACTGCATCCCCTTGAATCCGGACTACCCGGAGACCCCCGAGGCTTTGCAGGAAAAATTCCTGCGCCTGACCGCCGCCAAGTAAGTCCAAGCACGTCGCCCCTCAGGCGATTTTGAACAGGCGGCGCTCGCCCGGCTGATCGGACAGGGCGTGGCCGATGTGGGTGTTGATGCGCGCCAGCTGGTCCATCTGATCGCTCACCATCGCCATGTTGGCTTCGAGCTCGGCAATGCGCTCGTCGAGCGTTTCGGTCGCGGCATGGATGCGGCTGACGCTCTCGATCCGGCGCTTGAGCTGAATCTTGTGCTCGCGCACCTGGGTTTCCATCGGCGCGATCAGGGCCTTCAGCCAGGCTTCGGTTTCGCGGTTGGCCAGCTCGAACACCCGCACCACCTCGCTCGCCAGCGTTTCGAAGAAGCGCGCGGTCAGCTGCTGCTGCCCCACGGTCAGCATCCTGAACATCGAGTTGAAGCGTTCGTCGAACACGCCTTCCAGCCGCGTCATTTCCTTGCGGTACTTGCGCAGGCTGAAGTTCGGCGGGCTCACCGCCGCCAGACCGTGCTCGTCGCTGAATTTCCGGTACATCGCCGTCATCATGTTGCGGATTTCCCGGACCGATTCCGACGAGGTCTTGAGGTCGGCATCCATCTGGCGAAAGAAACGGCCCATCGCTTCGCGCAGGCCGGTGCTGAAGCGGCTTTTTTCCATGATCAGCCGCGTCTGGCGCACGTTCTGGCGCACCACGCGCATGCTGAGATGGCGGCGCAGCACCTCGACCTGTTTGGAGAACACGCTGCGCAGCGCATTGAACTGCTGCAGGCCGCGTTCGAACTGCTGCTGGTCCGCGTTGGCCTTGATCATCATGTGCTGGATGACATCGCGGTTCTTGCCCCGCAGCCCCTCCAGTTCGTCGATCTGGTCCTGCAGCGTGGCGATCCGGGTTTCCAGCAGTTCGGTGGTCTTCACCACCACGTCCTCCACGCCGCCCTGGGTCGATTCGCCGACCAGCGCCTGCTTGCAGGGGATCAGTTCCTGCGACAGCGCCGACTCCAGAAGCGGCAGGCGGCTTCTTGCCAGCAGCGCGGGGTCGTTCTTCACCTTGGCTAGCAGCGCTTTCTGCGCCGACACCGGGTAGACCTGGGCGGGCGGCAAGTCGAGCAGCGTCGCGCTGCCCGCCACCTGCTTGGCGATTTCGGCTTCGATCTCGTCTTCGCTGCGGAGATCGTCCCACAGGCCGTCGATCTTGTTCAGCACCACCAGCCGCGCGCGACTGGCGCCCTGCACCGGCGCAATATAGCGGCGCCAGATCTCGATGTCGGATTTGGTGACGCCGGTGTCGGCCGACAGCAGAAACAGCACCGCATGCGCGCTGGGCAGCATGTTGAGCGTCAGCTCCGGTTCGGTGCCGATGGCGTTCAGTCCCGGCGTGTCGAGAATGACCAGGCCCTGCTTCAGCAGCGGGTGCGGAAAGTTGATCATCGCGTGGCGCCAGCGCGGAATCGCGATGCTGCCGTCGCGCGCAAGGTTGCGCGCCGTTTCCTCGTCGTCCGGGTTGATCAGGCCATAGGCCTCTGCAGTGGCGGCGTCGACCGATATCGTGTCGGACAGGCGCATCAGCGTGGCGCTCATCTCATCGGCGGAGTCGAGGTGGAGCGGGAATTCGGTCCAGGCGCCGTCGTCGCGCTTGAACTCGGCAATGCTGCCCGTTTGGGTCTTGGTTTCGATCGGCAGCAGGCGCAGCACGGGTCGCCGGGTCGGCGTGTAATACAGCTCGGTGGGGCACATCGTGGTGCGCCCGGCGGACGACGGCAGGACCCGCTGCCGGTAGTCGGAGAAGAAAATCGCATTGATCAGCTCGGATTTGCCGCGCGAGAATTCGGCGACGAAGGCCACGTTCAGCGTGTCCGTCTGCAGGCGCTCGAGCAACTGGTTCAACCGGCGTTCGGATTCCGCATCGCCCAGTTCCTGCGCGTTGAGCCAGTCGCGCAGCGCCTCGACGCGGACGTACACGGCGTCGCGCCAGGCGCTGTAATGTTCGAACTCGTCAACCAGGGTCATGAGCTTCATGCGGGCAAGCCGCCTGATATGGAACGATTATTTAACGGAAATTTCATCGCAAACTTGATCCATGAATAGGTGTCAGCGCTGGCAGACCGGGCAGTAGAAGCTGGCGCGCTGGCCCTGCACGATGCGGCGAATCGGGGTATTGCATACCTTGCACGGCTGGTTTTCACGATCGTACACCCGAGTCTGCAGCTGAAAATACCCCAGTTCGCCGTCGCTGGCCACATAGTCGCGCAAGGAGCTGCCGCCCGCGGCAATCGCCGCGGCCAGCACGCGCTTGATCGCCGCCGCCAGCCGGTCGCAGGCCGGACGGCTGAGCCGGCGTGCGGCGGTGGCAGGACGAATGCCGGCATGAAACAGGGATTCCGACGCATAAATGTTGCCGACGCCGACCACCACCTGCGCGTCCATGACGACCTGCTTGATGGCGGCGCTGCGGCGCTGGCACTGCGCATGCAGATAGGCCGCATCGAACGCGGCGGTGAGCGGCTCCGGCCCCAGGTGCGCCAGCAGCGGATGCCGTGTTGCGTCGGCGGTCCACAGCACCGCGCCGAAACGGCGCGGGTCGCGCAGCCGCAGCATGGTGCCGTCGTCGAACAGCCAGTCGATGTGGTCGTGCAG
>DAHWJK010000180.1:0-3081 GCA_027344185.1 Thiobacillus sp. | reverse complement strand
CAGAACACCTACCTCGAAGCGCTGACCTTGCGGGGTGTACAGTGCCAGTTCGGCCATTATCTTGAAAAAACGCGCACATGCCGGAAATGCGGCTACACCTGGCCAGACTATGAAGAAAAAATGACCGATGTAAACATTGCCACTCAACTGCTCCACGATGCCTTCGATGACGCATTCGATGTCGCCCTCGTCATTTCGGGTGATAGCGACCTGACCACGCCGATTCGTCGGGTTCTGCAACGTTTCCCGCATAAGCGCGTCATTGCCATCTTTCCGCCGAGCCGGTATTCCAACGAACTCAAGCGCTACGCCACGGGCTATCTCACCATTGGCGAAGACAAGCTGCGCGCCAGCCAGCTACCCGAACAGATCACCAAACCGGGTGGCTTCGAGTTGCGCCGCCCGACAACATGGAGTTGAACCGGCATGACCCCGATAAAAACCCCCAGGAAACTCATCGAAGTCGCCCTGCCGCTCGATGCCATCAACGTCGCCGCCGCGCGCGAGAAATCCATCCGCCACGGCCACCCCAGCACGCTGCACCTGTGGTGGGCGCGGCGTCCTTTGGCCGCGGCGCGAGCGGTGATCTTCGCGCAGATGGTCAACGACCCAGGCTACCAACAGGGCGGCGGCTTCAGGTATGGCGTGAACAAGGAAAAAGCTGCCATTGAGCGCGAGCGCCTTTTCAAGATCATCGAAGACCTCGTGCAGTGGGAGAACACCAACAACGAGGACGTGCTGGCCCGCGCCCGCGCAGAGATCGTGCGTAGTTGGCGCGAGACCTGCGAACTCAACAAGAGCCACCCGCAGGCCGCCGAGCTGTTCAACCCCGACAAGCTGCCCGCCTTTCATGATCCCTTCGCTGGCGGCGGTGCGCTGCCGCTTGAGGCGCAGCGGCTGGGCTTGGAGAGCTACGCCTCCGACCTCAACCCCGTGGCCGTCACCATCAACAAGGCGATGATCGAAATCCCGCCCCGCTTTGCTGGCCGGGCACCCGTAGGGCCGCGTCTGCCGGGCGACAAACAGGCCAAGCTGAGTGAAGACTGGTCGGGTGCGAAAGGTCTGGCCGAAGACGTGCGCCGCTACGGCGCCTGGATGCGCGCTGAAGCGGAAAAGCGCATCGGCCACCTCTACCCCAAGATCGAGATCACCGCCGAAATGGCTGCGGAAAGGCCGGACTTGGTGCCGCTGGTGGGGCAGAAGCTCACCGTCATCGCCTGGCTGTGGGCGCGCACGGTCAAAAGCCCCAACCCGGCGTTCAGCCATGTGGATGTGCCGCTGGCTTCGACCTTCATCCTCAGCAGCAAGGCGGGCAAGGAGGCGTATGTGCAGCCGGTGGTTGAGGGCGAGCAGTATCGCTTTACGGTGAAGGCGGGGACGCCGCCTGAGCGTGCGAAGAACGGAACCAAGCTCGCGCGTGGTGCGAATTTTCGCTGCCTGATGTCGGATTCGCCCATCGAGCCGAACTACATCAAGGCCGAAGGCATAGCCGGACGCATGAGTGCGAAGCTCATGGCCATCGTCGCCGAAGGTGCGCGGGGTCGCGTCTATCTTGCGCCGAGTGCTGAACATGAAGCTATTGCGCAGTCGGCGCAGCCCGAATGGAAGCCAGAAACAGATATTCCACCGGACAAACGCTCGATGTTTACGCCGCTCTATGGCCTCACAAAATTCGGCGACCTCTTTACCCCCCGCCAACTGGTGGCGCTGACCACCTTTTCCGATCTGGTGGCCGAGGCCATCGAAAAGTGCCGGCAGGATGCCATCGCCACTGGCATGCCCGATGACGGCATGGGGCTGGATGCCGGCGGCACCGGTGCGACAGCGTATGCGCAGGCAGTGGGGGTGTATCTGGCGTTTGCGATTAGTAAGGTCGCAAACATCGGTTCATCCATTGCTTCGTGGATGAATGACCGTGGGGCGTTCCGCGAGAGTTTCGCACGGCAAGCCATTCCGATGGTTTGGGACTTCGCAGAGTCCAACCCAATTGCTGGCGCTGGCGGCAGCTTGGACGCGGCCATCGGCAAAGGCGCAATGTCAGTCCGCGAACTTCCGAAAGACGGAGTCGGTCACGCCGAACAGGCAGATGCGCAGACGCAGCGATTGAGTGAAGGGAAGCTCATTTCAACCGACCCGCCGTACTACGATAACATCGGCTACGCCGACCTGTCGGATTTCTTCTATGTCTGGCTGCGCAAGAGCCTGAGGCCGATCTTCCCCGGCCTCTATGCCACCGTCGCCGTGCCCAAGGCCGAGGAACTCGTCGCCACGCCCTACCGTCACGGAGGCAAGACCGAAGCGGAAACCTTCTTTCTCGATGGCATGACCCGCGCCATGCACAATCTGGCGCAACAGGCGCATCCGGCATTTCCGGTGACCATCTACTACGCCTTCAAGCAGGCCGAAACCACGGGTGGCTCAGGCACGTCCAGCACGGGTTGGGAAACCTTCCTCGAAGCCGTGCTGAAAGCCGGTTTCGCGCTTACCGGTACTTGGCCTGTTCGGACTGAGGGTGCAGGACGCATGATTGCTAGCGGCACCAACGCGCTCGCCTCCAGCATCGTCCTCGTCTGCCGCCAACGCCCCGCCGACGCGCCCACCGTCTCGCGCCGCGAGTTCATCCGCGAACTCAATGCCGTGCTGCCCGAGGCGCTGCTGGACATGACCCGTGGCGGCGTCAATTCACCGGTTGCTCCAGTTGATCTTTCGCAAGCCATCATCGGTCCCGGCATGGCGATCTTCAGCCAGTACGCCGCCGTTCTGGAAGCCGACGGCACGCCGATGAGCGTGCGCACCGCGTTGCAACTCATCAACCGCTTCCTCGCCGAAGACGATTTCGACGCCGACACGCAGTTTTGCCTGCACTGGTTCGAGCAACAGGGCTGGGCCACCGGCAAGTATGGCGAGGCCGACGTACTGGCGCGCGCCAAGGGCACCAGTGTGGCTGGCCTGCAAGCCACTGGCGTGGTGGAGGCCGGCAAGGGCGAACTGCGCCTGCTGCGCTGGGCGGAACTACCGCGCGACTGGTCGCCGGAATTCGATACCCGCACGCCGGTGTGGGAAGCTCTACATCAGCTGATC
>DAHWJK010000178.1:0-3765 GCA_027344185.1 Thiobacillus sp. | reverse complement strand
CGATTTTGATGGAGGGGACCGCTTGCCAAGCCGAACGAACCTGAGTAATAGCGCCTTCACGGAGCGCGGGCGTAGCTCAGGGGTAGAGCACAACCTTGCCAAGGTTGGGGTCGAGGGTTCGAATCCCTTCGCCCGCTCCAGATTTTCTCAAGGAAATCATAGGCTTGTAGAGGTCTATTCGGGACTAGCTGACGCTTACATGAGCGTCGGCTCAAAAATGTAAGCACTATGTAAGCAATTCAGCGAAAACCTGTTGCGGTCCCAGCGTGCTCAGGCGTGCGTGCGGACGGCTCGATGCGGCGCGTGTCTCCGCTTTCACGGTCGCCGTCGATTGTTCCCGCGCACTTAGAGACGGGTTCTCTGACCGGCAGCGGTGAGATTTATCTCGACGCTGTGGAGCACTACGACGATCGCACAGCGGACGACCGCACAAGTTCAAATCCCCACGCAACTGAAAACTGCTCTCTACGTAGTGGAGATTGCCGCGCCCGAGCAGGCCTCCAGCGGTACAATAATTGCTGGGTCACGCAACCCCCTTACTCCTCATGCTCGGTTGAAGCCGCGATCCCGAGATACGCGGCATAACCTGAGTGCCGCACTCCGATTCTGTGTCCGGTAAGCTCTGGTTAAGCATGCGAAGAGAAATTTGGGTGTTGAATGCGCGGATATGGAGCGCGGCTACCTCGATCTGCGCTCCTGAAGCGTCTTGCTGTTCGTGGTTGGCTACCAATCCGGCGCGCCCGCATACGAGCTTGCCCAACGGCATGGCAGGGTTGCTGGCCGGAAGAGCGCCCCTATTTCAAAAACGATGGGAAAACAGCATCTCCGTTTCCGCTGGTGGCGCGGATCCGGATCGTCCTGCCCAAGTTGGCGCTGTGCGCGACAGAGGGCCAGCGGGTGGGCGGCTTCGGATACCGCATGGGCGGCTGCTCTGTCCCACCCGTGTCGCCGACGCGTTGACTGAAAACTCAGAAACGCCAGAGCGGCGTTTGATTGATCGCTTCGTTGAAACTGAACTGAACGAGGAAAAGAATTCTTGGAGGCGGTCCAACAGGGCCGTGATGTGAACGGTGTGGATGTAGAGCTTCGTGATTTCCACCTGGCGGTCACAGCGTCACACCACCGCAGCCTGAGGCAGGCTGCGGAAGCTCTGAACATGCGCCAATCCACCCTGAGCCGACGCCTGCGCGACATCGAATGCCGGCTCGGTGTGGTGTTGTTCGAGCGGACGAGCGGCGGCACTCGCCTCACCTCCATGGGGCTAGAGTTCATCCTGAGCGCCGAGCGGATCCTCGATGAAGTCGACGCAGAGTTGCGCCGTCTGAAGAGCCGTAGTGACGGCGAGCTGGGGTTGTTGACGATCGGCGTCCATGCCTCCCCCTCGGCGGGGAATATGCACGCGACGCTCGTCGATTATCGGCGACGCTATCCCAATGTTGAGGTGCGCACGGTGGATGGCGGGCAGGACCGACTGCTCCGGGCCCTGGCAGGCAATGCGGTCGACGTCGCGATCATGACTGGCCAGACGTCGAGCTGGAATGATCGCATGCTACCGCTTTGGACCGAGCGTGTGATTGCTGCATTCCATGATAGTCATTCGCTTTCCCGTCAAACCAGGATCCGCTGGATCGACCTCGCGGATGCAAGAATTATCCTCCCCCAGCGAGGACCGGGGCCTGAACTGGAAAGGCTGCTCGTCGCAAAGCTGCCCAACGCCGTCGGCTCCGGGCGCTTTGTCCGTCAGGACTCGTCGCTCGACAGGCTGCTGAGCCTGGTCAGCGCGGGATATGGCCCGCTCCTGATGTTCGTGGGCGCGACCGGCGCTCGTTATGACGGTGTGGTCTATCGCGAGGTGTGGGACGAAGACGGGCCGACCCGCGTCAATTTCATGGCGTACTGGCGCGAGGCGAACAGCAACCCGACCCTGCAATCCTTTCTCGCGATGCTGCGGGAACATCACCCTGATTTGTCGTCTGAGCCGGGGACGGCCTGAGCGATCAGATCGCGGCGCGCTCTGGCGAAGGCGCGGTCGGTCGCCATGAAGCGCTCGACCATCGGCGGGATCAGCCTGGCTGGTTCGGAGGGCGCCTGTCCCGTCGCGCGGCTGAGGACCTGGGCGTAGGCGACTAGATCGCGATGCACCGCGGCAGGAAGCTCGATGTTGATCCGCACCGGCTTGTCGTCGGCGATGAGACCGAGTTTGAGTTTCGTCATGGTTCTCCTCGCGATCTGAAGGGCGCCAGCACCAGGTCCCTTGTGACCAGGACGTCGACCGGAAACCCGGGGCGGACGGTCAATGTCGGCAGAATATCGAGTTCGCGCTGCACGATCTGCTGACCGGTCTGGCTGATGCTGTTGGACGCGCCCATGCGCAGGGCCTGGGCGAGATTGTTTTGACTGGCGCTGGTGCCGGCCTCGGCGCCCACACTCAAAATGGTCGAGAGGATCGCCCCCTCGAACAGCGAGCCCCAATGGTTGTTCACCCGATCATACAGGCCGGCGTAGCCCTTGCTATCGGTTCCGGGCAGCCGATCGAGCACGATGGACGCGCCGTCTGGCATAATAAGCCGGGTCCAGACGAGCAGCACGCGGCTTTGTCCGAATGTGACGGCGCTATCGTATCGCCCGATCAGTTTTGCCCCCTGCGGAATGAGCAGGAAGTGCCCGGTCGGACTGTCATAAACATCCTGGGTCACCTGGGCGATGATCTCCCCCGGCAGATCGGAGCGGATGCCGGTGATCAGCGCTGCCGGGATCACGGTGCCCGCCTGCAGGATATAGCGCGAGGCCGGCCGCTGTAATCGGTCAGGACTGACCGTCTGGCGATCGACAGGCTCACTGATGAAAGCCGTTTTCCTGTCCGTCGTGGTGACTGCTTTAGGCAACGATGCGCTCTCAGGCGGCATAGCGGTTCTGCTGCCAGCGGTCAGGTCGGGCTGGCTCTTTGGCTGGCGATCTTCCCGCACGAAGAGCTTGCTGGCGAGGGCGGCCAGCCGTTGCTGGGCCAGGCGCCTTGAAGAGGAATTCGTGCCGGGTGGCGCCACGGCGGTGCCGGCGGTGGCGTGGGCATTGACGATGGCCGGGCCGAGATCCCCCGGCAACGGCGGGCCGAGTTCGGGCGCTTTGCCGGGAGCTGTCGCGGCGTAGCTTTTTGGCAGGCTGGAGAGTCCGTCCGCTTCGGCGTGGGTTTGCGTATCGTAGAGGTCCCCGGTCGGGCGGGACGGCTCATGCGATTGCAAGCCGTAGCCGAGGGCGCCGGCAACTGCGAGCGCGCCCAACCCGCCGAGACTGATCAGCACCTTGCGGGACAGGCGGGTGACGCGCGGTGTCTCTCCCCTGAGCCGGAAGCCGTCGCTCCCTATGGGTGCGGAAGCGGGAGACTGATCAGGCTGATCGTTGCGCCCGGTCATGATCGCGGCACGCCATCCGTCCGGACGATGCGCACCACCTCCTGCCCGGACTTTCCTCCGAGGCGCAGCTCCGCCGCCGCGAAAAGCCGGTCCACCACGTAGTAATTGCCTCGGACCTGGTAATTCACCAGTTCCGAGCCGCCGCTTGGGCTTACGACGAACAGCGGCGGCATATCTCCTTGCGCGATCCCGGTCGGGAATTCGATATAGACCTTTGATCCATCATCGAAGGCGCGTAGCGGCCGCCAGGGCGGGTGATCTCCCTTGATCGCGTAGCGGAATTTCAGCGCCGAGATATCAACGCCCGGCGCGATCGGTGTGGCGGCATCGGCCTGCATATTCTGCTGCTTCAAGG
>DAHWJK010000157.1:0-3257 GCA_027344185.1 Thiobacillus sp. | reverse complement strand
GCGCACTGGCCGACCAAGGACCTCTACGTCACATTCAAGAAGAGCATCGAGCCCGAAATCGAGGCCAACATGAACGCCATTCCGCGCAAGCAGCGCGCGATGGTCAGGAAGGGCATCAAGGCCGGCCTCACCGGCGAGATCGATGCCGACACCACGCGTTTTTTTGCGGCCTATTCGGCCAGCGTGCACCGCCTCGGCACCCCGGTGTTCTCGCGCAGGTTCTTTCGCCTGCTGAAGGATGAATTCGGCGACGACTGCGAAGTGCTGACCATTACGCTCGACGGCAAGGTGATTTCCAGCGTGATGTCCTTCTATTTTCGCGACGAAGTGCTGCCGTATTACGGTGGTGGCGTCGATGCCGCGCGCGCGGTGGCCGGCAACGACTTCATGTACTGGGACCTGATGCGGCGCGCCTGCGAGCGCGGGCTTAAAATATTCGACTTCGGCCGCAGCAAGCGCGGCACTGGCTCGTTCGATTTCAAGAAGAACTGGGGCTTCGAGCCGACGCCGCTGTATTACGAATATTTCCTGGTGGCGGATGCCGACGTGCCCGACATCAATCCGCTCAATCCCAAATACCGCCTGTTTATCCAGGCTTGGAAAAAAATGCCGCTGGCCCTCGCCAACGTCATCGGGCCCCATATCGTGAAGAACCTGGGGTAAGGCGTGAAGGAAGGCCTGATGTTTCTCGCGCACCGTATCCCGTTTCCGCCGAACAAGGGCGACAAGATCCGTTCGTTCCATCTGATGCGGCATCTCGCCGCGCGCTATGACGTTCACCTGGGCGCCTTTGTCGACGATCCCGACGACTGGCAGTTCCGCGAAGCGCTGAAACCCTGGTGCAAGTCGATCACGCTGCTGCCGCTGCACCCGCGCCGCGCGCGGCTGGCGAGTCTTGTGGGCCTCGTGACCGGCGAGGCGCTGACGCTACCGTACTACCGCAACCGCGAACTCGCGCGTTGGGCCGAGGGCCTGGCTGCCGCCGGCGCAGTGACGCGCGGACTGGCGTTTTCCTCGGCGATGGCGCAGTTCATGCCGGCCACGCTCGACCGCCGCGTGCTCGACATGGTCGACGTCGACTCCGACAAATGGACGCAGTACGCGCCGACGCAGCGCTGGCCGCTGTCCTGGGTGTATGCGCGCGAAGGCCGCAAGCTGGCCGCGTGGGAAGCCCGGATGGCGCAGGATCTCGATGCCACCCTGCTGGTGTCGAACGACGAGGCTGCGCTGTTGCAGCAGCGCGTCCCGCAGGCCCGCCACAAGATCGGCGCGTTCGAAAACGGTGTCGACGCCGAGTATTTTTCGCCGGCGCGCGATTATCCGAACCCCTATGCGGACGATGTCCGCGGCGTGGTGTTCACCGGTGCCATGGACTACTGGCCCAACATCGACGCCGTCACCTGGTTTGCCGAGCGCATTTTCCCGGCCATCCGCGACGCGGTGCCGGCGGCGCAGTTCACCATCGTCGGCAGCCGCCCCGGCGAGGCCGTGCGCGCGCTGGCGCGCCAGCCCGGCGTCGTCGTCACCGGTGGCGTGCCCGACGTGCGACCCTGGATTGCACACGCCGTCTGTGCCGTTGCACCGCTGCGCATCGCGCGCGGGGTGCAGAACAAGGTGCTCGAAGCGATGGCGATGGCGCGTCCGGTCGTCGCCAGTGCGCAAGCCGCCGAAGGCATCCGCGCCGAAGCGGGACGCGACTATCTGCTGGCGCAGGGCGAAGCCGATTTCGCCGGCGCGGTGGTGGGCTGCCTGCGGGCGCCCGCCAGCGCCGCGCCAGCCCGCGACTGCATCCTGGCGAATTACGACTGGGCACGCAACCTCGCTGCGATCGATTCCCTGTTCGACGCGGCATCTGCCGCCCCCCCCGTCCTGGAGACCTGTCCCGCATGAGCACCCTGTCCGATACGCCGACGCTATCCCACCCCTCGTGGCGCGTGCCGGGCCTGCTGACGGCCGTAGTGCTGCTGGCACTGTTCGGTCTGTTCTGGCCGACTTTTTTCTCGATGGTCGAAATCTGGGAACGCTCGGAAACCTTCACCCACGGCTACCTGATCTTCCCCATCAGCGCCTGGCTGATCTGGCGCCAGCGCGATGAACTCGCGCGCATCGCGCCGCGCCCCGACCTGGCCGGCCTGCTCCTGCTGGCGGCGGGCGGCGCCGGCTGGCTGCTGGCCGATGCCGGCAGCGTCAACGTGGTCGCGCAATATGCGTTCATCGTTATGCTGATCGCGGCGGTATGGACGCTGCTCGGCCGGACCTTCGTCTGGGCGGCATTTTTCCCGCTGATGTTCCTGTTCTTCGCAGTGCCGGTGGGCGAATTCCTGATCCAGCCCCTGATGCGGGTGACTGCCGATTTCACCGTGACCCTGCTGCAGGCCACCGGCATCCCGGTCTACCGCGAGGGTCTCTTCTTCAGCATTCCCAGCGGCGATTGGTCGGTGGTCGAGGGTTGTTCCGGGCTGCGCTACCTGATCGCCTCGGTTACCCTCGGCGTGTTGTACGCCTACCTGACCTACCGCTCGTGGAAACGACGCCTGCTTTTTTCGATCGCCGCCGTCATCGTGCCGATTTTCGCCAACAGCGGTCGCGCCTACATGATCGTGATGATCGCCCACCTGTCCGACATGAAGCTCGCGCTCGGCGTCGACCATTACATCTACGGCTGGGCGTTCTTCGGCCTGGTCATGCTGCTGCTGTTCTGGATCGGCAGCTTCTGGCGCGAGGACGACCAGCCCGAACCCGTCGCCACTCCGCGGACTACAGCGTGGGCGGGCCCCGCGCGGCCGCTGCTGCCGGTGGCGCTCGGCGTGCTGGCGGTCGCCGGACTGTGGCCGGCCTATGCGGCCTGGCTCACAGCGCGGCCGCTGCCGGCGATGCCCGAACTGCAGGTCGAGGCACAGGGCGGCTGGCAACCCGCCGATGCCTTCACCGGCTGGGTGCCGCACTGGGTCGGCGCCGACCGCCAGCTGCGCCAGGCCTACAGCCAGGCCGGCCGCGCGGTGATGCTGGAACTCAATTACTATGCCACCCAGCGGCAAGGCGCCGAGCTCGTCAATTCGCAGAATTTCATGATCAGGCAGAAGGACCCCGACTGGTCGAACGTTGGCGAGCGCATCGCCACCGTTGAAATCGGCGGCCTCACGCGACAGGTGCGGCAGGCCAAAATGCGCGGCAGCAACAGCCAGCGCCTGCTGGTGTGGCAATGGAACCTGATCGGCCCGCGCGCCACCGTCAACGACCAGGCGGCCAAGCTGATT
>DAHWJK010000222.1:0-19303 GCA_027344185.1 Thiobacillus sp. | reverse complement strand
CCGAAGTTCTGCACCGAGATTTCCGGCAGGCCGGTCTTTTCCAGCGCGGCGCGCACCGCCGTCAGGTCGGCCGGCTGGTCGTAGGCCACCTCGATCACGGTGCCGCCGGTGAAGTCGACGCCCAGGTTCAGTCCGCGGTCCCACAGCGCCCACACCGAGAACAGGAAGGTGAGCAGGGAAATGGCGGTGGTCGCCTTCCCCCAGCTCATGAAGGGGATGGTTTTCTTGAAGGGGAAGAATTCGATCATGGTCGGCCCTTAAATCGAGACTTTCGTCAGCCGCGCCTGGCGGCCGTAGGTGAGGTTGACCATCGCACGGGACACGGTCACCGCGCTGAACATCGAAGTGAGAATGCCCAGGCACAGCACCACGGCGAAACCACGCACCGGTCCGGAACCAAGCCAGAACAGCGAAATGCCGGCGATCAGCGTGGTGAGGTTGGAGTCGAGAATGGTGCCCCAGGCACGGTCGTAGCCAGCGTGGATGGCGGCCTGCGGCGTGGCGCCGTTGCGCAACTCTTCCCGGATGCGCTCGTTGATCAGCACGTTGGCGTCGATCGCCATGCCGAGCGTGAGCGCGATCGCCGCCATGCCGGGCAGCGTCAGCGTCGCCTGCAGCAACGACAGCAGCGCGATCAGGAAGAAGCCGTTGATCGCCAGCGCGAGCGAGGAGAACAGGCCGAGCACGCGGTAGTACAAGATCATGAAGGTGACGACCGCGATGAAGCCCCAGATGTTGGAATTGAAGCCCTTGGCGATGTTCTCGGCGCCCATGCTGGGGCCGACGGTGCGTTCCTCGACGATCTGCATAGGCGCGGCGAGCGCGCCGGCGCGCAGCAGCAGCGCCACGTCGGACGCTTCCTGCGCGGTTTCCATGCCGGTGATCTGCACCCGGCCGCCGCCGATTTCCTCGCGGATGACCGGCGCGGTGATGGCTTCGGCCACGCCTTTCTCGATCAGCAGGATGGCCATGCGCTTGTTGACGTTTTCGCGCGTCACGTCCTTGAAGATGCGCGCGCCCTTGCCGTCGAGGTTGATGTGAACCGCCGCCTGCGCGCTGGTCTGGTCGAAGCCGGGGGCGGCATTGGTGATCGAATCGCCGGTCAGCACCACGTCCTTCTTCACCGCGATGAGGCCGCCGTCGCGGCTGGCCACGATGTCGGTGCCGAACGGCGCCTGGCCGCGTTCCAGCGCGAGCGGGTCGGCCAGTTCGTCGACCATGCGGATTTCCAGAGTGGCGGTGCGGCCGAGGATGTCCTTGGCCTTGGCGGTGTCCTGCACGCCCGGCAACTGGACCACGACGCGGTTGGCGCCCTGCTGCGTGATCACCGGCTCGGCCACCCCGAGTTCGTTGACGCGATTGCGAAGCGTGGTGATGTTCTGCTGCAGCGCAAACGATTGCACCTGCTTCTCGGCTTCCGGTTTCAGGCGCGCGGTCAGGCTGAAGCTTTCGTCCTGGTCCGCGGTGGCGAAGGCAAGGTCGCTGAACAGCGAGCCCAGCTTGTTGACGGCCTCGTCGCGCTGGTCGCGGGTGGCGAAATGCACGCTCACCGCATTGCCTTCGCGGGTGATGCGGCTGTAGCGGATTTTGGCGCTGCGCAGCTCGCTGCGGAAATCGTTCTGGTAGCGGATGGCGGATTTTTCCAGCGCCGCCGCCATGTCCACCTCCAGCAGGAAATGCACGCCGCCGCGCAGGTCGAGGCCGAGATACATCGGCAGCGCGTTGATCGATTTCAGCCAGGCCGGCGAGGCGGATACCAGGTTGAGCGCCACCGTGTAGCGATCGCCGAGACCCTTCTCCAGCACGTCCTTGGCCTTGATCTGCAGGTCGGTGCTGGCGAAGCGTACCTTGATGCTGTTGCCCGCCATCTCGATGCCGCCATAGGTCACCCCGCCGTCCCGCAGCAAGCCTTCCATGCGCGCCAGCAGCGCGGTGTCGGCCTGTTCGGTGGTGCGCACCGGCGACACTTGGACCGCCGGCTCCTCGCCAAAAAAGTTCGGCAACGTATACAGGAATGCGACCACCAGCGTGAAGCCGATGAGGATGTATTTCCAGAGCGGGAAGCGGTTCATTTTTTAGGGGCTAGGAATTAGGGGCTAGGAATTAGGGAGGGGGTGAAACTGGGCCTGGGCAGCTGCGTGGCCGAAGGCCACACATTCCCTAGTTCCTAGTTCCTAGCCCCTGCTTTTTTACAAGCCTTTAATGGTGCCCTTGGGCAGCAGCGTCTGGATCGACTGCTTCTGCACGTGGGTGATGACGCCGTCGGCGATTTCCAGCGCCACGTACTGGTCGCCCAGCTTGGCGATCTTGCCGACCTGGCCGCTGGCGGTGACGACTTCGTCGCCTTTTTGCAGTTCGCCCAGCATCTTCTTCTGTTCCTTGGCACGCTTCATCTGCGGACGGATGAGCATGAACCAGAACAGGATGAAGATGATGATGAGCGGCAGGAAGTCGGTGATGCCGGGGGTGGCGGCAGCGGCGGTCTGGGCGTGGGCGAGCGAAATCATGGTGGCGGGGGTAGAGTCAAAAACCAGACGATTCTAGCATGGCGGGGTGACGGCTCAGGTACAGCCGCCGGCGACCCGGAACGGCCGGGTCCGCTCCGCTGTGCCGGGATGGCTGCCGAGCAGGCTGGGGGTGCCGGATGACTGTTTGTCGAGCCGGCCGAGCAGGTCGGCAAAGCGGTGAGGCGGAATGCAGGCCGCTTTCAGCCAGGCCAGCGCGTAGGCGTCGGCCTCGCGCTCCATGTCGCGCGAATAGCCACTTTGCAGCAACAGGCTGGGCAGGCCGGCGGCCAGGTCGGTGACGCTGCCGACGTCGCCGGTGACGGCCACCAGGATGGCCCCGGCGCCGATCCCTTGCAGCGCCAGCCGCAAGCTGTGACGGTGCTGCACATGGCCCAGCTCGTGGGCGAGGACCGCGAGGATTTCCTCGTCGTGCTGCGCCAGGCCGACCAGGGCGTCGGTCGCCACCACGGTGCCGCCCGGCAGCGCCAGGGCGTTGGCGCCGAACATCGGGCTGTGGCGAAACAGCAGCCGATAGGGCGGGCAGGTCTGCTGCCGGCAGCGCGCAGCCAGTTGCTGCGCCAGCGCCTTCTGGCGCGCGGCCGGCAGTGTGCTGGGCTGCAAGCTGAATTTTTCCATCAGCGCCAGCGATTCGGCGCCGATGCGCTTGTCCAGCCCGGCCGGCAGGGTGCGCGCGGCCAGTTGCGCCGCCGCCGGCACCCCCCAGCGCAACCCGGCGAGCATGACGAGAACAGAGACGAGCAGCGCGGCCAGCGCATAGCCGAGCCGGCCTTCGAGGCGGCGCGCCCAGCGTTCCGGGTCGCGCGCGGGCAGCGCCTGCGCCAGCGCGGCGAGTGCGGTCAGGTCGGCGCTGTGCAGTTCTTGCGCGTCGGGCAGGTGTACCACGCCGCGCGCGGCGCCCACGGGCGGCGCCAGATTGATGCGGTCGAGCGGCACATCGAGCGCGATGTCGTCGCCCTCGACATGCAGCCGGCCGGCTTCGAGCCAGGCCGTGACCGGATGCGCGCGCGAGGTGACGCCGTCGAACAGGTCGCCCGAAAAGCGCGTCACGTCAGCCCGATGTTGAGGTCGAACAGGTCGGCCATTTCGGAACCGGTGGCGCTGCTGGTCTGATGCTGGCCGGCGATGAACAGCCCCAGATCGTGCGGGCCGGTGACGGTGAGCCGGTCCGCGCGATAGCGCGCCAGCCGCACCTTGGCCCACGGGATGAAGAGGCCCAGCGTGAATGCGATCAGGATCAGGTTGCTGAGATAAATCCAGACCAGGCTGCGCGCGCGCTGGCTGGACTGGAAGCCCACCGGCCCCAGCGCCGTGCCGTTGTAGAACAGGTTGGCGGTGCGCGCCATGATCATGGCGCCGACGACCGGCAGCATCAGATAGAAGAACAGCATGCCAAGGCCGATGCTGCCCGCAATCTCGGCGCCGGCCGCTTCTGCCGGCACCCCGGCGGTCTTCATCTGATAAAGCTGGAAGAAGCCGTAGGCGACCACGGCAAGCGGCAGCAGCATGAGCAGGAAAGCCAGCAGGTAGACGCCCCAGAACGGCTTCAGCGTGCCTTGGTAACGCGCGGCGGTCTGCCCGTACACGGTGTTGCCGGCGATGAACCGGACCTGGCGGTAGGCCATGTAAGGCAGGATCAGGCCGAGCGTGGGCAGCATCAGCAGCGGCAGCAACACGTAGATCACCGCGGCCTCGCCCAGCCGGCCGGTGAAGTCGAAGCGCAGGCCGCGGTAGGCGCTCATTCGCGCGTGAAAGCGCAGGCTCATCACCACGATCCACGGCATCACGATCAGCAGGGCCAGCAGGAACAGCCCTGCCAGCATCGGCGAGAAATAGCTGGCGGCGTAATACGCCACCAGCGCGGCAAGCGCGATCAGCCGGCCCTTCAGAATCTGGATCGGCGAGGCGAGGTAGGAAAACGCCTGGTTGTCGAGCAGCGTGTGGCCGTAGAACCAGCGCAGCGTGCGCACCTTGGCCCAGGCGGAATAAATGCCGAGGGTGACGAGCGTGAGCGCGATGTTGACGATCCAGATGACGAAATACTCGCCGCCGCGACCGGTGAACTGCATTGGATAGTGCTTGGTTGGTGTCATGGTCTCTCCCTTGGTGTGCGTGTACTTGTTATGTCATCGAGACTCCGCGGCGCCATTCTACACACGAAGACCCGCACACGAAGGGACGGAATCAGGTCACCATCCCTGCGCCTGCATGGCCTGAAATTCAGCCGCAAAGTCGGCAAAGCGACGGACCTCGATCGCGGCGCGCATGCCGGCCATCAGCCGGTGGTAGTAGTGCAGGTTGTGGATCGTGGCGAGCCGCGCGCCCAGGATTTCGTTGGCGCGGATCAGGTGGTGCACGTAGGCGCGGGAAAAATGCGTGCAGGTGTGGCAGTCGCAATCCTCGTCGATCGGCGCAGTGTCGGTTTTCCAGCGCGCGTTGCGGATGCGCATCTCGCCGCGCCGGGTGAAGAGGATGCCGTGACGCGCGTTGCGCGTCGGCAGCACGCAGTCGAACTGGTCGATGCCCTGCGCCACGGCCGCCACCAGGTCGGACGGCGTGCCGACGCCCATCAGATAACGCGGCTTGTCGGCCGGCAACTGCGGCGCGGTGTGAACGAGGATGCGCGTCATGTCGTCCTTCGGCTCGCCGACCGACAGGCCGCCGATGGCATAGCCGTCGAAGTCCATGCCGATCAGCTCGCGCGCGGATTCGTCGCGCAGCGTCTCGAACATGCCGCCCTGCACGATGCCGTAGAGCGCATTGGGATTGCCGGCGTGCGCGGCCTTGGAACGCTCGGCCCAGCGCAGGCTCATCCGCATCGAGTCGGCGGCCTCGCGCTCGGTGGCGGGATAGGGCGTGCACTCGTCGAAGATCATCACGATGTCCGAATTCAGCGTGCGCTGGATCTGCATCGAAATTTCCGGCGTCAGGAACAGCTTGTCGCCGTTGATGGGCGAGGCGAACTTCACGCCTTCCTCGGTGATCTTGCGCAACTTGCCGAGGCTGAACACCTGGAAGCCGCCCGAGTCGGTCAGGATCGGTTTGTCCCAGCCCATGAAGCGGTGCAGCCCGCCGAATTTTTCGATCACCTCCAGCCCCGGCCGCAGCCACAGGTGGAAGGTGTTGGACAGCACCATCTCGAAGCCGGTGCCGGTGAGCTCGGCTGGCGACATTGCCTTCACCGTGCCATAGGTACCCACCGGCATGAACACCGGCGTCTGCACGGTGCCGTGCGCGAGCTGAAGCTGGCCGCGGCGCGCGCCGTCGTCGGTGGAGAGGAGGTCGAATTTCATGCGGGAGCAGGCTTCTCAAGAAACATCGCGTCGCCATAACTGAAGAAGCGATAGCGCCCGGCGATGGCGTGGGCATAGGCCGCGCGGATGGGGCCGACGCCGGCGAATGCGGAGACCAGCATCAAGAGGGTGGATTTCGGTAGATGGAAATTGGTAATCAGCGCGTCGACCACCTTGAACGTATAGCCGGGCGTGATGAAGATATCCGTTTCGTCGGAGCCTGCGTGCAACTTTCCCCGCTGCGCGGCCGCTTCCAGTGCCCGCAGGCTGGTCGTGCCCACCGCCACCACGCGGCCGCCGCGGGCACGAGTCTCCTGGATCGCGTCGACCGTCGCCTGCGGAATCGTGTAGCGCTCGCTGTGCATTTTGTGCGCGGCGATGTCGTCGACCCGCACCGGTTGGAAGGTGCCGGCGCCGACGTGCAGCGTCACCTGCGCGGTGCGGACGCCTTGCACGCGCAGCGTGTCGAGCATGGCGTCGTCGAAATGCAGCCCTGCGGTCGGTGCCGCCACCGCGCCCGGTTCGTTGGCGTACACGGTCTGATAGCGCGCCTCGTCGTCCGCGGTCGGCACATGCTCGATATAGGGCGGCAGCGGCAGCCGGCCGAGTCGGTCGAGTACGTCGAGCACCGGCTGCGGAAAACGCAGCAGCGTCAGGTCGTCCTGCCGCGCCAGCACATCGAGGATGCAGTCTTCGCCCAGGACGATACGCGACCCTGGTTTCGGCGCGTGGCTCGCGCGGATGAAGACGAGCGCCTCGCACTCGCCGGTCACCCGTTCCACCAGCAGCTCGACCTTGCCGCCGGAATCCTTGGTGCCGAACAGCCGTGCCTTGATCACGCGCGTGTCGTTCATCACCAGCAGGTCATCCGGCCGCAGCAGGGTGGGCAGGTCGGCAAAACGGCGATCGTGCAGGCCACCGGCCGCATCGACGTGCAGCAGCCGGCTGCCGCCGCGCGCGGCAGCGGGAAACTGGGCAATCAGGTCGGAGGGCAGTTCGAAGTCGAAATCGGCGACACGCATGGGGCGCGATTATAGCCGCCGCCTTGCCGCGGCCTGTTCGAATCGGCGATAATGCGCGGCTTCTGTCGCCGCACGCATTCGCATGCGGCCCCTTTGCCGGGATGGCGGAATCGGTAGACGCAGCGGATTCAAAATCCGCCGCTGGTAACAGTGTGGGGGTTCGAGTCCCCCTCCCGGCACCACTTTTCAGGATTCAGCCGGATTCAATCTCGCCCGGTGTGTCCGGATGTGCTCAGGCGGCGCGCCGGTTTTTTGCGCGTTCGCGTTCGATCAGATCGTCGAGCGTGTCGCGCAGACCCCATTCCGGCATGAAGCCGGTCAGCGCGCGCAGCTTGTTGAGCACCGGGCGGCGGTGTGCGACGTCGTCGAATTCCTCGCCGTAGGCATCCTTGTAGGAAATGTAGTGCAGCGGCGACGTGCTGTGGGTGCGCTGCACGATCAGCTCGGCCAGGTCGCGGATCGAAATTTCCTGGTCGTTGCCGATGTTCACCACTTCGCCCCAGGCCGCCGGGCAGGCGGCGATCATGTCCAGCGCCGCCACGGTGTTGCGCACGTCGCAGAACGAGCGCGTCTGCCGGCCTTCGCCGTACACGGTGAGCGGATCGTTCTGTGCCGCCTGCTGGACGAAGCTCGGCACCACGCTGCCGGAATGCCCTGCCTGGTTCGGGCCGATGGTGCTGAACAGGCGCGCCACCACGATATTCAGCGTGTATTTGCGCGCATAGGAAAAGGCGAGGAACTCGTCCGCCAGCTTGCTCACCGCATCGGCCCAGCACAGGCGGCCGGCGGACGGCAGCACGATCGGGTCGGTCTCGGCAAAACCGGCTTTCTCGTTGATGCCGTAGACCGCCGAGCTCGAGGCGATGATCACTTGCGGATTCCAGCCGCCGCGCTGGATCGCGCGCAGGACGCGCTCGGTGCAGGTCCTGTTGGACGCCATCACCGCCACCGGGTCTTCCAGCACTTTTTTCACGCCGGCGACGGCGGCCATGTGGTAGATGCGGTCGGCCCAGGCGACGGCCTGGTCGAGGGCATCCCAGTTGAGGATGTCGGCTTCGGAAAACCGGAAGCCGGGGCGGCCTCGAAAAGCGTCCAGGTTGTTGAGCGAACCGGTGCTGAGGTTGTCCACCGCATGCACCTGGTCGCCCTGCGCCAGGTGATGTTCTGCCAGATGCGAACCGATGAATCCTGCGCCGCCCGTGATCAATACATGCATAGCGTGCTCCTACGATTTATCGCCAGTCTGCTGCCGATCCCTGAACAGGGGGGCCGCAAAGGCAAATTGAAGTCCCAATGAAAACAAGCGCATGTCGCGTCTTCCTGGCCGGCCGAAGCGAACGGGCCTCGTCCTGATCGGGGAGGTGCAAATACCGTACCAAGGTCAATGTTATGATGGAGCGAACATCAAAGGGCACTCTTTGGGTGCGCTGCTGTCTCGATTTCTGTGCCGGCCGCAGGGTCCGGCGCGATATTGGGGCGTCATACGGGTTTGTCATGAACCCATCACCATTTTTTCCTATTGTTAATCAAGGAACGACGCCACCGCCCGTCAATGGCACAGCCATTGCTTGTTGCAACATGGGTTGCTTCGAAAGCCGCGCCGGCCTGGGCTGCGCGGGGCTTTTGGAGTGTCAGGAGAAAGACCGCATGGCCACATCAGTACTTGCACAAGACAAATATAGTGATACTCCGGCGCCGCTGCATCGCCCGGTCTGCCAGCATTTGAAAGCGCACCAGGCCGCGATGGCGGGCGTGCACATGCGCGAGCTGTTCGCCTCCGATCCGCAGCGCTTCGAACGCTATTCGCTGCAGGTGGGCGATCTGCTGCTGGATTACTCGAAGAATCGCATCACCGGCGAAACCATGCGTCTGCTGGTTCGCCTGGCCGAGGAGGCCGATGTCACCGGCTGGCGCGAGCGCATGTTCGGCGGCGAGAAGATCAACAACACCGAAAACCGTGCCGTGCTCCACGTGGCGCTGCGCAACCGCAGCAATCGGCCGGTCATCGTCGACGGCGAGGACGTGATGCCGAAAGTGAATGCGGTGATCGAGCGCATGGCGGCGTTCGCCGAGAAGGTGCGCAGCGGCGACTGGCGCGGCTATACCGGCGCGCGCATCACCGATGTGGTGAACATCGGCATCGGCGGCTCCGATCTTGGGCCGCAGATGGTGGTGCAGGCGCTGAAGCCCTACCGCCATCCCGATCTCAAGCTGCATTTCATTTCCAACATCGACGGCGCCCATGTGAAGGAAGCGCTGGAGGCGCTGAATCCGGAAACGACGCTGTTCATCGTGTCGTCCAAGACCTTCACCACGCAGGAAACCATGACCAATGCGCACTACGCGCGCGCCTGGTTCCTGGCGCAGGCGCAGGCCGAAGCGCACATCGCGCGGCATTTCGTGGCAGTCTCGACCAACGGCGAAGCGGTCGCCGAGTTCGGCATCGATCCGGCCAACATGTTCGAATTCTGGGACTGGGTCGGCGGCCGCTATTCGCTGTGGTCGGCGATCGGCCTGTCGATCGTGCTGGCGGTGGGCGCGGAGCGTTTTGTTGAACTGCTTGAGGGCGCGCACGAGATGGACGAGCACTTTCGCCATGCGCCGCTGGCGAAGAACATGCCGGCGATCCTGGCGCTGCTCGGCGTCTGGTACAACAACTTCTTTGGCGCCGAGTCGCACGCCATCCTGCCCTACGACCACTATCTGCGCAGCCTGCCCGCCTACCTGGAGCAGGCCGACATGGAATCGAACGGCAAGTCGGTGGACCGCGACGGCAACGCGGTCGATTACGCCACCGGCGCCATTGTCTGGGGCGCCACCGGCATCAACGGCCAGCATGCCTTCTACCAGCTGCTGCACCAGGGCACCAAGATGATCCCGGCCGATTTCATCGTCTCGGTCGAGCCGCACACCGAGCTGCAGGAACACCATGACATCCTCGTCGCCAATTTCCTGGCGCAGACCGAGGCGCTGATGCGCGGCCGCACGCGCGAGGAAACGCAGCGCGAAATGGGCGCCCAAGAAGGCGGGGCGGCACCGGGCGGCCAGTTCGTGTCGCACAAGGTGTTCGACGGCAACCACCCGAGCAATGCGATCCTGCTGCAGAAGCTCACCCCGCACGCACTCGGCATGTTGATCGCGCTCTACGAACACAAAATCTTCGTGCAGGGCGTGATCTGGAACCTGAATTCCTACGACCAGTGGGGGGTGGAACTGGGCAAGCAGCTGGCCCGCCAGATCCTGGCCGAGCTGCACGCCGATGCCCCGGCCGGCGGCCACGATGCCTCGACCAATGCGCTGATCAATTATTATCGCCGCACCAATCATCGTGTGACGGGCGCATAAGGCATGGGGGAATGGATTGCAGGCGACATCGGGGGAACGCGCAGCAGGCTGGCCTGGGTGACGGACGGCGCCGACGCTAGCCGCCTGCGCATCGAGCGCGAATACACCAGCGCGGCGTTTGCAACGGCAGACGACCTGTTGCGCCAGTTCTTTGCCGATGCGCAGCTGCCGCGGCAGCCGGACGGCCTGATGCTGGCCTTGCCGGGCCCGCTGAATGCGCAGCAGGTCCGGCTCACCAACCTCGACTGGACGCTCGACGCCGCCGCCTTGGAGGCCGCGCTCGGGGTACCCAGCGTGCATTTCATCAACGATTTCCAGGCCGCTGCCGCCGGCGTCGCCACGCTGGACGCAGCGGATGTCGTCGCGCTCAACCCGCAGCCGGTGGAGGCGGGCGGCCTGCGCGCGATCACCGGTGCGGGCACCGGGCTCGGCCTCGCTTTCCTGATCGCCGATGCCGACGGGCGCGCGCGCTGCTATCCCAGCGAGGGCGGCCACCTCGATTTCGCGCCGGCCAATCCGATGCAGGACCGCCTGCTGCAGCGACTGCGCGCCACCTATGGTCATGTGTCTTGGGAGCGCGTGGCGTCGGGGTTGGCGATGAACGACCTCTACCGCTTCTGCTGCGCCGAGCTGGGGACGGCCTTGCCCGATGTGCCAGTCGACGGCGCGGCGCTGGTCGCGCGCGATGCGGCGGGCGAGCCGGCCGCCGCGGCCGCGCTCGATCTGTTCATCGACCTCTACGGCGCCTGGGTCGGCAATGTCGCCATGCTGACCAAGCCCGTCGGCGGGCTGTATGTGGCCGGCGGCGTCGCCGGCCATCTGCGCGCGCGCATGCTGTCGCCGCGTTTCATGCAATCGGCCGCCGACAAGGGCCGCATGCGCAGCCTGGTCGAACGCACGCCGATCTTCCTGGTCGTCAATGACAGGCTGGGACTGCAGGGCGCGATTGCGACCGCGCACGCCTTCGCCCGTGACACAATTCCAACGACAATACATCTTCAATCCGCAGCACACCGGAGCGTGACATGACGATTTCGAAGGACGAGCAGGAGCGGCTGTATCGTTATTACACCGAGCCGAAAATGGTGACCGAGCTGACCCGCAAGACGCTGGCGCTGGTGCTGGCCGGCGGCGAGGGTTCGCGGCTGAAGGACCTGACCGCGTGGCGCGCCAAGCCGGCCGTGCCGATCGGCGGCAAGTACCGCATCATCGATTTTCCGCTGTCCAACTGCGTCAATTCCGGCATCCGCCGCATCGGCGTGCTGACCCAGTACAAGTCGCATTCGCTGATCCGGCACCTGCAGCGGGCCTGGGGCTTCATGCGCGCCGAGATCGGCGAGTTCGTGGAAATCCTGCCGGCGCAGCAGCGCACCCACAAGAAGGAGTGGTACCAGGGCACCGCCGATGCGCTGTTCCAGAACATCGACATCATGCAGCGCCACCACCCCGAATACGTGCTGGTGCTGGGCGGCGATCACGTCTACACCATGGACTACGCCGAGATGCTGCTCTACCACGTGCAGACCGGCGCCGACTTCACCGTCGGCAGCATCGAGATGCCGGTAGAAGAGGCCAGCCCCTTCGGCGTCATGTCGGTGGACCCCGACATGCGCATCACCCGCTTTTCCGAGAAGCCCCGGCATCCCGACAGCATCCCCGGCAAGCCTGGCACCGCACTGGTCTCGATGGGGATCTATATTTTTTCCAAGGACTTCCTGTACAAGACGCTGATCGACGACGCCGGCGATACGCATTCCTCGCACGACTTCGGCAAGGACATCATTCCGGCCAAGATCGGCGAGGCGCGCGCGATGGCCTTCCCCTTCCGCGACAAGAACGGCCTGCCGGCCTACTGGCGCGATGTCGGCACCCTGCATTCCTACTGGCAGACCAATATGGAGCTGTGCTCGGTCGAGCCCGAGCTCAACCTGTACAACCGCGAATGGCCGATCTGGACCTACCAGCCGCAGTATCCGCCGGCCAAGTTCATTTTCGACGACGAAGGCCGGCGCGGCGAGGCAATCGATTCGCTGATTGCCGGCGGCTGCATCCTGTCGGGCGCGCGGGTCAAGCGCTCGGTGCTGTTTTTCGCCACCACGGCCGAAAGCTACAGCCTCATCAAGGACAGCGTCATCCTGCCCAAGGTCGCCATCGGCAAAAACTGCCGCATCACCCGCGCGATCATCGACAAGGGCACGGTGATCCCGGACGGCACCGTCATCGGCGAGGACCACGTCGAGGACGCCAAGCGTTTCCACGTGACCCCGGAAGGCATCGTGCTGGTGACGCCGGCCATGCTCGGCCAGAACCTGTACGCCAGATGGCAGGACGAATATGACGGCTGAATCGCTCAACGTGGTGCTGTGCTGGCACATGCACCAGCCGTATTACCGCGAAGGCCTCAAGGGCGCTTACCATCTACCCTGGGTCTATCTGCACGGCATCAAGGACTACAGCGACATGGCGGCGCACCTGGAACGGCATCCCGCGATGCGCGCCGTGGTCAATTTTGCGCCGGTGCTGCTGGAACAGCTGGACGACTACGGACGTCAACTCGACGCGTTGCTCAAGCAGGGCAAGCCGACCCAGGACCACATGCTGAACCTGCTGTCCGGCGCCGAACGCATTCCGTCGGATGTCGCCAGCCGCATGCGCATCGTGCAGGACTGCCAGCGTTGCCACGCGCCGCGCATGATCCATCCGTATCCGGCCTTTCATCGCCTGTTGCGGATGATCGGCGCCACCGACAGCGCCGGGGTCGGCAGCACCGGCCTGCAATGGCACATGGGCTATCTGTCCGAGCAGTATTTCCTCGACCTGATGACCTGGTATCACCTGGCCTGGCTGGGCCATTCGCTGCGGACCCTGCCGCTGGTTCAGCGACTGATGGCGCAGGAACGGGGTTTCACTGCGGCCGACCGCCACGAACTGCTGCACCTGATGCAGCACTGCCTGGCCGGGCTGATTCCGCGTTACCGCGCGCTCGCCGACCGCGGCCAGGTCGAGCTGTCGATGACGCCCTACGGCCACCCCATCGTGCCGTTGCTGAACGATTTTTCCAACCTGCGCGACGTCCTGCCCGACGTGCCGGTTCCCGAGGCGCCTGCCTATCCAGGCGGCGCCGAGCGGTCGCGCTGGCATCTGCAGCACGGGGCCGAGGTGTTCGAGCGCTATTTCGGCAGAAAGCCTGCCGGCGTGTGGCTGTCCGAGGGCGGCGTCAGCGAGGATGCGCTGGCCCAGCTCGACGACTTCGGCTTTGCGTGGACCGCATCGGGCGAAGGCGTGTGGCGCAACAGCGGTATCAAGTCGGGCGCCCCCGAGGCCGACCTCGATCACAAGCGCTCGCTGTTTTCGCCGACGCGCATCGACGGCTACAAGACGCGGGTGTTTTTCCGCGACGACGGCCTGTCGGACCTGATCGGCTTCAAGTACAGCGACTGGCACGCCGACGACGCGGTGGCCGATTTCGTCCAGCATCTGGAAAACATCGCCACCTTTTTCGGCAAGGACGCCGGCAACCATGTGGTCTCGGTGATCCTCGACGGCGAAAACGCCTGGGAGTACTACCCGGACAACGGCCATCACTTCCTGGATGCGCTCTACACCACGCTGTCCGAGCATCCCACGCTCACGGTCAGCACCTTTGCCGAGCAGGCCGGACGCGCGCCGGACAAGGCGATGAAGCGGCTGGCGGCCGGCAGCTGGGTCTACGGCAGCTTCTCGACCTGGATCGGGTCGGAAGACAAGAACCGCGGCTGGGATTACCTGGTGGCCGCCAAGGAGGCCTACGACGGCGCCGTCGCCGCCGGCAAGCTCAACGCCGACCAGCTTGCGCTCGCCACCCGCCAGCTCGCCGTGTGCGAAGGCTCCGACTGGTTCTGGTGGTTCGGCGACTACAATCCGGCGGGCAGCGTCAGCGACTTCGAGCAGCTCTATCGCACCCAGCTGCGCGAGCTGTACCGCCTGCTCGGCATCGCGCCGCCGGCCATGCTCGACGTGCCGCTGTCCTCCGGCGGCGGCTGGGCGGAGAACGCCGGCACCATGCGCCGGAATGCCTGATGAATTTCGACACCCACCGCGCCGGCATCCTGCTGCACCCGACCTCGCTGCCGTCCGGCACGCTGGCCGACGCCGAGCGCTGGCTGGATTTTCTGCGCGACGCCGGCTTCAGCGTCTGGCAGATGCTGCCGCTCGGACTGCCACTGGTGGGTCTGTCGCCGTATCAGTGCGCTTCGGCCTTCGCGGTCAATCCCGCGCTGTTCCCGCTGAAGGATAAACACAGTCCGCGCATCGACATGCGACGCTTCGTCGGCTGGCGCAACCGGCAGCGCCACTGGCTCGACGACTACGCGCGTTTCATCATCATCAAGGCAGCGCATGGCGGCGCGTCCTGGCCCGACTGGCCAGTGCCCTTGCGCGATCGCGACCCGCAGGCGCTCGCCGCATTCGATGCCGCCCATGCGGTCGCATTGAAGATCGTGATGGTCGACCAGTACCGTGCCGCGATGCACTGGCAGCGCATCCGCGCGGCCGCCGCCGTGCGCGGCATCCAGTTGTTTGGCGACATGCCGATATTCGTTGCCCACGACAGCGCCGACGTGTGGGCGCAGCGCCACCTGTTCCTGCTCGATGCCGAAGGCCATCCCACCGTGGTGGCCGGGGTGCCGCCGGATTATTTTTCCGCGACCGGGCAGCGCTGGGGCAACCCGCATTACAACTGGCCGGCCATGCAGGCCGACGGCTTTGCCTGGTGGCGGGCGCGATTGGCCGCGCATTTCGAATGGTTCGACCTGGTGCGCATCGATCACTTTCGCGGCCTGGTCGCGGCCTGGGAGATCCCCGCGCAGGAGCCCACCGCAATCCACGGCACGTGGATCCCGGCACCGGGCGCGGCGCTGCTGCAGGCCATCGTCGACGAAATGGGCGAGCTGCCGCTGGTGGCCGAGGACCTCGGCATCATCACGCCCGAGGTCACCGCGCTGCGTCATCAGTTTGGCCTGCCCGGCA
Organism: Thiobacillus sp.; assembly: GCA_027344185.1. Taxonomy (GTDB): domain Bacteria; phylum Pseudomonadota; class Gammaproteobacteria; order Burkholderiales; family Thiobacillaceae; genus Thiobacillus. The sequence continues at coordinate 4,111 of DAHWJK010000222.1, read as the reverse complement.
TGTCGGTGCTGCAGTTCGCATTCGACGCGCACGCCGACAATCCGCACAAGCCCGAGAATGTCCAGCCCGACACCGTTTACTACACCGGCACCCACGACAACGACACCACCGCGGGCTGGTGGAGTTCGCTGCCCGACGCGGTGCGCCACCAGGTGATGCAGCAGATGGGGATCGAGGACCCCGCCGCGCTGCCGGACGCGATGATCGACACCGTGCTGCACAGCCGCGCCGCGCTGGCCATGCTGCCGTTGCAGGACGTGCTTCATCTTGGCAGCGCCGCGCGCATGAACACGCCCGGCACCAGCAGCGGCAACTGGAGCTGGCGCTTCGAATGGGATGCGCTGCCGCCTGAGCTGGCCCCCCGTTTGCTACAACAATTACAGAAAGCCCATCGATGCGAGACGCCGCACCTCCCATGACACCCCCCCTGCCGGCCACGTTGCCTGCGATCAGCCCGCCGATCCTGCGCGTGCAGCTCGGCACCCACCACGATCCGTTCGAGGTGCTGGGGGTGCACGCCCAGCCCGACGGCAGCACGCTGATCCGTGCCTTCCTGCCCGCCGCCGAAGCGGTCGAGTCGGCCGGCGGCGCCATGAGGCGCGTGCCCGGTACCGACTGCTTCGAGCGTCTGCTGCCCGCCGGCAGCGCGGTCGAGCCTCACCCGGTGCTGCGCTGGCAGGACAAGGGCGCGGGCCACTGGCATGCCACGCAATGCCCCTACAGCTTTGCCCCGCAACTGGGCGAAATGGATTTGTACCTGCTCGGCGAAGGCCGTCATTTCCAGGCCTGGAAAGTGCTCGGTGCGCGGCTCAAGACCATCGACGGCGTCGACGGCTGCCTGTTCGCGGTGTGGGCACCTGCCGTCCAGCGCGTCAGCGTGATCGGCGACTTCAACGCCTGGGATGGCCGTCGCCACCCGATGCGCTGCCGCGGCAGCTCGGGCATCTGGGAGCTGTTCATCCCCGGACTGGACGCCGGCCATGCATACAAATACGAGATCCTCGGCAGCCACGGGCAGCTGGTGAAAAAAACCGATCCCTACGCGCGGCAGATGTTTCCGCGCCCCGAAACCACCAGCTGCGTGCCTGCCGAAACGGCGTACGCCTGGGCCGACGGCGACTGGATCGCCGCGCGCGCGCAGTTCGACTGGCAGCATCGTCCGATCAGCATCTATGAACTGCATCCCGGTTCGTGGCGGCGCCATGCCGACGGCAGCTTCTACAGCTGGAGCCAACTCGCGGCCGAGCTGATTCCGTATGTGCAGGACCTCGGCTACACCCATATCGAACTGATGCCGGTGGCCGAGCATCCGCTCGATGCCTCGTGGGGCTACCAGGTGTCGGGCTATTACGCGCCGACCGCGCGCTTCGGCTCGCCGGACGATTTCCGTGCCTTTGTCGACGCCTGTCACCAGGCCGGCATCGGCGTGCTGCTCGACTGGGTGCCGGCGCATTTTCCGAAAGACGAGTTCGCGCTGGCGCGCTTCACCGGCGAGCCGGTGTACGAGCACGCCGACCCGCGCCGCGGCGAGCACCAGGAGTGGGGCACGCTGGTGTTCGACTTCGGCCGCAACGAGGTGCGCAATTTCCTGGTCGCCAACGCGCTGTACTGGCTGGAGGAATTCCACATCGACGGCCTGCGCGTCGACGCGGTGGCCTCGATGCTCTACCTCGACTACTCGCGCAATCCGGGCGAGTGGGTGCCGAACCAGTACGGCGGGCGCGAAAACATCGAGGCGGTGCAGTTCCTGCGCGAGATGAACATCGAAGTGCACGGCCGCTTCCCCGGCGTGCTCACCATCGCCGAGGAATCGACCGCGTGGCCGGCGGTGTCGCGCCCGGTCGAACTCGGCGGACTGGGCTTTTCGATGAAATGGAACATGGGCTGGATGAACGACAGCCTCGACTACATCGAAAAGGAGCCGATCTATCGCAAGTACCAGCACAACCAGCTGACCTTCAGCCAGATGTATGCGTGGACCGAAAACTTCGTGCTGCCGCTGTCGCACGACGAAGTGGTGCACATGAAGAAAAGCCTGCTCGACAAGATGCCGGGCGACACCTGGCAGCGCTTTGCCAACCTGCGGCTGTTCTATGCCTGGCAGTATGCGCACCCGGGCAAGAAGCTGCTGTTCATGGGCGGCGAATTCGGCCAGTGGAACGAATGGAAGGAAGCCGGCGAGCTGGACTGGGCGCTGCTCAAGTTTCCTGCGCACGACAGCATTCGCGCCGTGCTGCGCGACCTCAACCGGCTGTACCGGGACGAGCCGGCGCTGCACGCATTCGATTTCGATCCGCGCGGCTTCCGCTGGATCGACTGCCACGACGCCGACCAGTCGGTGCTGAGCTTCGTGCGCCAGGGCGGCGAAGGGACGGCCCCGCTGGTGGCGCTGTTCAACTTCACCCCGGTGCCGCGCACGGCCTACCGCATCGGTGTGCCTTCGGGCGCAGCGTGGTGCGAGGTGCTCAACACCGATTCGATGTATTACGGCGGCAGCAACCTCGGCAACGGCCGCCCGCTGCAGCCGCAGAACCTGCCGTGGATGGGCTACAACCATTCCGTGGAGGTGACGCTGCCGCCGCTGGGCGCCATTTTTCTGAAACCATGTTGAGAAGGAAGGGGTCAGGATTCAGGGATCAGGGATCAGGGATCAGAGGAGGTGCGGCCTTGGCCGCGCCTATTCAAACGTGCGCTGCACAAGACCCCCTGACCCCTGGCCCCTGAATCCTGACCCCTAAAAAAATAATGAAACGCGGAGCTAAAAAAATACTGTTAGTGGCCAGCGAGGCGTACCCGCTGGTGAAGACCGGCGGGCTGGGCGACGTGGCCTACAGCCTGCCGCACGCGCTGCATGAACGCGGCGCCGACATTCGCCTGGTGCTGCCCGGCTATCGCGCGCTGCTGCGCCAGCTGGAGCAGGTGCGCATTATCGGCTGGCTCGACGTGCGCGGCGCCGAAGGCGTCGTCAGCGCGCGCATCCTGGAAACGCGCCATTCCGATTTTGCATTCCCGCTGTGGATCGTCGACTGCCCGCCGCTGTTCGACCGCGCCGGCAATCCCTACGTCAATGCCAGCGGGCAGGACTGGCCGGACAATGCCGAGCGCTTCACCGTATTTGCGCGGGTGGCGGCCTTGCTGGCGCAGGATGCGCTGGACATCGGCTGGCAGCCCCATGTGGTGCACACGCACGATTGGCAGACCGGCCTGGTCGCCGCGTTTCTGGCCGAACAGCCGCTGCGGCCGAAGACCATTTTCACCATCCACAACCTCGCCTATGGCGGCTATTTCTCGCACGGCGATTTCGTGCGGCTGCAGTTGCCGGGTCCATGGTGGAGTTCCGAAGGCGTGGAATTCCACGGCGGCTTTTCCATGCTGAAGGCGGGCATCGTCTACGCCGACGCCGTCACCACGGTGAGCCCCACCTATGCCGCCGAAATCTGCACCCCTGAATTCGGCTATGGTCTCGACGGCCTGCTGCTGTCGCGGCAGCACAAGCTGCACGGCATTCTCAACGGCATCGACACCCGCCTGTGGAATCCGTCCACCGACCCCCACCTGCCTGCGCATTTTTCGATGAGTCGCATCCTGCCGGGCAAACGCCGCAACAAGCAGGCCCTGCTCGAACGTTTTCTGACGCAGGCCGACGACGCGGCGATGCAGGCGCCGCTCTTGGGCCTGATCGGACGCCTGGTCGAGCAGAAGGGCATCGACTGGGTGCTGGCGGCGATTCCCGTGCTGCTGGCCGAAACCGACGCACGTTTCGTGCTGCTGGGCAGCGGCCAGACGCTCTATGAGCAGAAACTGATGCGGCTGGCGCGCCAGTATCCCAATCGGGTATTCGTCGAAATCGGTTATGACGAGCCGCTGGCGCACCTGATCGAGGCGGGCGCCGACATGTTCCTGATGCCTTCGCGATTCGAGCCGTGCGGGCTCAACCAGATGTACAGCCTGCGCTACGGCACGCCGCCCGTCGTCTACAAGACCGGCGGGCTGGCCGACACCGTGATCGATGCCAACGCGGCCACCCTCGAGGACGGCAGCGCCAACGGCTTCATGTTCGACCGCCCGGACGTGGCCGAATTCGTGGCTGCCATCCGCCGCGCGATCGACC
>DAHWJK010000117.1:0-9782 GCA_027344185.1 Thiobacillus sp. | reverse complement strand
ACGCGTCTATTCCGGGAACCGGTCCAGTTCCTGGTCCGCCATGGACAGCGGATCTTCCAGCGGTTCCAGGTGCGTGGTGAGGTGGGCGTAGGGCACGGCTTGGCGGAGGTCGGCCTCGATGCGCTCCGACCAGTCATGCCCTTGTTGGACGGTCCAGGCGCCGGGCACCAGCACGTGCAGGGAAATGAAGGCTCGGCTGCCTGCCTGACGCGTGCGCAAGGCGTGGAACGCGAGGCCCTGTTGGCGGTAGCGGTCCAGCATATCCTCAATCGCGCTGATTTCATCCTGCGGGATGGAAACGTCCATCAGGCCAGCGGCGGAGCGCTGCAAGAGCTGCCAGCCGGTCCACAGGATATTCATCGCCACCAGCAGCGCGATCACCGGGTCGAGCCACAGCCAGCCGGTCGCCCACACCAGCCCGACGCCGAGAATGACGCCCGCCGACGTCCAGACGTCGGTGCGCAGGTGATGGGCATCGGCTTCGAGCGTAATGGATCTGTACTTCTTGCCCACCCCCATCAGGATCTGCGAGGTGGCCAGGTTGATGATCGAGGCGACCACCGACACCGCCAAGCCGATTCCCACGGCTTCGATCGGTTGCGGATTGAGCAGGCGTTCGATCGCTGTGTAGCTGATGGCGACCGCGGCGATGAGGATCAGGAAGCCTTCGAACGCGCTGGAGAAATACTCCGCCTTGCCGTGTCCGTGCGCGTGGTTGCCGTCTGCCGGCATCGCCGCCAGCGTCAGCATGGCCAGCGCCATCATCGCGCCCGCCAGATTGACGAAGGATTCCAGCGCGTCGGAGAGCAGGCCGACCGATCCGGTGATCCACCAGGCCCAGCCCTTGAGCAGGATGGTGGCCACGGCCGCCGCGATGGAGAGCCAAGCGTAGCGTTTGAGGGAAGGGGACAACATCCGATGGTTCGCAGGGCCCAGAAAGTCGGGTCGATTGTATCGCGGCACCTGTTTTTCGGCCCCACCTGCATGCGGTGCAGGCGAAGTGTTCACGCCGCCTGCGGCGGTGGTTGCCGAGAGACCTGGAATCAATCAAGCTGGCGTCACCCACGCTTTTTCGGACGATCCAACCATGGAAAACCTGTTGTACTGGGCCGGCATGTCGGCCGTCGCCGTGAACGCCCTGACCGGCGTGCTCGACGCCGGCCGCAAACGCATGGACCTGATCGGCGTGGTGATGGTGGGCGCCGCCACCGCACTGGGCGGGGGCACGGTGCGCGACGTGCTGCTGGGCCGACCGGTGTTCTGGATCAGCGACCAGGTCTACCTGGTCGTCGCGCTGGCGACCACGCTGATCATCTTCTTTGCGGTGCGCGGCCTGCGCCTGCCGCCGCGGCTGTTCCTGGTCCCCGACGCGCTCGGCCTGGCGCTGTTCACCATCGTCGGTACCCAGATCGCGCTGGAATGGCATGCTTCGTGGCTGGTGGCGAGCCTGCTCGGCGTGATCACCGGTGTCGTCGGCGGCGTGCTACGCGACGTACTGTGCAACGAGGTTCCGCTGGTTTTCGTGAAGGGCGAGCTCTATGCCTCGGCCGCCTGGGCCGGCGCCCTGGCGCTGGTGGGCCTGCAGGCGCTCGGCGTGTCGCCGGTGATTGCGGCGTGGTCGGGGATGGCGAGCGTATTGGGGGTGCGCCTGCTGGCGATGGCGTACCGCATCTCGCTGCCGATCTATTCGGAGCGCCAGTAGGTCACGGGATACAGGTCACGGAAACGCACGCCCATATTCCTGCAGACATCGCGGGGCCGAAGCCATAAAATGCCGGGCATGAAAATCCTCTCCGTTCTGCTGCTGTGCCTGCCGCTTGCCGTCCACGCCGACTGGGGCAAGTTCGATTTCGACTACGCCAATGAAAGGCCCTGGGTGGAGCTGGCCGCGCAGCTGCCGGCCGCGCCCAAGGCGGAAAACCTGATCGAGTTCAATGTCTCCTCGGCCACGCGCAACCGGCATTTCATCGATGCCGCCTCGATCAGCGTGGGCGAGGACGACGTGGTGCGTTACACCGTGGTGATCGATGCCGCAGGCGGCGCCCGCAACGTCCTGTTCGAAGGCATGCGCTGTACCACCGCCGAGCACCGTATCTATGCCTACGGCCAACCCGACGGCAGCTGGACGCGGGCGCGCAAGTCCGGCTGGGAGAGCATCAAGCTGCGCTCGCTGCTGTCGCACCGCAAGGCACTGTTCGAGGATCATTTCTGCTTCGACGACATCACGGTCAAGGACGCGCGCGAAGCCGTGTTCTACCTGCGCAACCCGCGGCAGATCGTGGACTACCACTGATGCATTCCGTGATGAAACACGCCCGGCGCATCGTCGTCAAGGTCGGCTCGAGCCTGGTCACCGCCGAAGGCCGCGGCCTCGATCATGCCGCGCTGTCGCGCTGGGCCGGGCAGATCGCGGCGCTGGCCGGGCAGGGCAGGGAAGTCGTTCTGGTATCGTCCGGCGCCATTGCCGAGGGCATCGCCCGGCTGGGCTGGAAAGCGCGGCCGAAGGCGGTGAACGAACTGCAGGCCGCCGCCGCCGTCGGCCAGATGGGCCTGGTGCAGGCCTACGAATCGATATTCCGCACCCATGGCCTGCATGCCGCGCAGGTGCTGCTGACCCACGAAGACCTTGCCGACCGAACCCGCTATCTGAATGCGCGCTCGACCCTGCGCACGCTGCTTGGATTGAAGGTTGTTCCGATCATCAATGAAAACGACACCGTCGCCACCGATGAAATCCGTCTCGGCGACAACGACACGCTGGGCGCGCTGGTGACCAACCTGATCGAAGCCGATTGCCTGATCATTCTGACCGACCAGACGGGTCTCTACACCGCCGACCCGCGCAGGGACCCGCAGGCGACGCTGGTGATCGATGCCCATGCCGGCGACCCCGAGCTCGAGCGCATGGCCGGTGGCGCGGGCAGCCGCGTCGGCACTGGCGGCATGCTGACCAAGATTCTGGCCGCCAGGCGCGCGGCGAGGAGCGGCGCGCATACGGTGATCTGCAGCGGGCGCGAGGAGAACGTGCTGCTGCGGCTGGCATCGGGCGAAGCCATCGGCACCCAGCTGGTGGCGCGCCAGGCGCCGCTCGCTGCCCGCCGGCAATGGCTGGCCGACCACCTGCAGTTGCGCGGCGGCGTCGTGCTCGACGACGGCGCGGTGCATGCGCTGCGCGAGGCCGGCAAGAGCCTGCTGCCGGTCGGCGTCCGGGGCGTCACCGGGGAATTCGAGCGCGGCGAAGTGGTGGCCGTGGTCGATGCCGCGGGTCGCGAAGTCGCGCGCGGCCTGATCAACTACAGCGCGAGCGAGGCGCGCCGCATTGCCGGCAAACCGAGCAGCGCGATCGAAGCCGAACTCGGCTATATCGACGAGCCGGAACTGATCCACCGCGACAACCTGGTGCTGGTGTGAGCGATATTCCCGTTTGCAACGGCGGCGAGCCGCCAGCACACGCCGTCGACAGTGCAGAAGCGCGGCAAGGCGCAATCGACAAAGTATCGGTGCCCATGCGAACGGCAACCACGCTGGACCTGATGCGCCATGGCGAACCTGTAGGCGGTCGCAAATACCGCGGCCAGATCGACGATCCGCTGTCGGACACGGGCTGGGCGCAGATGCGCGCGGCCGTGGGCGATGCGGCGCCGTGGACGCGCATCGTGTCGTCGCCGCTCGCGCGCTGCCGCGCCTTTGCCGAGACGCTGGCGGCGCGGCATGCGCTGCCGTTGTCTTTCGACGAGCGCTTGAAGGAAGTCGGTTTCGGTACCTGGGAAGGCAAGACCGCCGCCGAGATCGAGCAGGAGGCGCCCGGCACGCTGGCGCGCTTCAAGGCCGATCCGATCCATGCGCGCCCGACCGGCGCCGAGCCGCTGGCCAGTTTTTATGCGCGGGTGGCGACGGCGCTCGACGACCTGCTCGCCCAGCACGCCGGCCAGGACGTGCTGCTGGTGGGGCACGCTGGCGTGATGCGCATGGCGCTGGCGTGGGCGCTGCATATACCGCTGGAGCACGCCTATCGCATCGAGGTGGCGACGGCAACGCTCACGCGCCTGAGATTCGACGGCGGCCACGCCAGCCTGATCTTTCACGGCAACGCGCGCATCGAGCGGTGATCCGTCGGCTCGTACTCGGGCTGTGCCTGCTGCTGGTGGCGCCGGCGCAGGCCGCTGCCATCCGGCTGGTCGACGACGTCGGCCACGTGCTCGAACTGCCGCAGCCTCCGCAACGCATCATTTCGCTGTCGCCGCATCTGACCGAACTGCTGTTCGCCCTCGGCGCCGGCGCGCAGATCGCGGGGGTCGACAGCGCCAGCGATTATCCCGCGCCGGCGCGCACGCTGCCGCGCGTGGGCGACTACAGCCGGATTCATTTCGAACGCATTCTTGCGCTGCAGCCGGACCTGATCGTCGTCTGGGTTGGCGGCAACCGCCCGGTGGACATCCATGCCTTGCAGCAGCTGGGCTTTCCGGTGCTGCACACCCAGGCCACCCGGCTCGACGACATGGCGCGCCTGCTCCGCCTGCTGGGCCGGGCCAGCGGACATGCGATAGCCGGCGAGTCGGCTGCCGCGGCGTATTCCGCACGACTGGCCAGGGTGCGGGGGCGGGCGGGGCCGCCGTTGCGCGTGTTCTATCAGGTGTGGGATCGGCCGCTGATGACGGTGGGCGGCACGCACTGGATCAGCGATGCCTTGACGCGCTGCGGCGCGCACAATGTGTTCGCCGATCTGCAGGCGCTGGCGCCGACGGTGTCGCGCGAGGCCGTGCTCGGGCGCGCGCCGCAACTGGTCGTGGGCAGCAACGACGCGCGCGATCTGCGGCGCGCCTGGCTGCCTTTCAGCCGCCTGCCGGCAGTGAAAAACGCGGCATTCGTGCAGGTGGATGCGGACCGGCTGCACCGGCTGACGCCGCGCCTGGTCGAGGGCGTGCGGGAACTGTGCGCGGCGGTGGATGCCTACCGGTGACGCAGGTCGGCAGGTTTGCGGTTGGGGCAGTTTTCCTTGATGCAGTCGGCGTAGATCTGCAGCGAGTGGTCGTGAATCGCGAAGCCGCGTTCCTTGGCGATGCGGTTCTGGCGCTTTTCGATTTCGGCGTCGAAGAATTCCTCGACCTTGCCGCACTGTATGCAGACCAGATGGTCGTGGTGGTCGCCCTGGTTGAGCTCGAACACCGCCTTGTCGCTATCGAAGTGGTGGCGCATCAGCAGTCCCGCCTGCTCGAACTGGGTAAGCACGCGATAGACCGTGGCCAGCCCAATGTCCTGGCCTTCGTCGGACAGCAGGCGATAGATCTCTTCAGCCGTCATGTGGCGCTTCTCGCTCTGTTCGAACAGATCCAGGATTTTCAGGCGCGGCAGCGTGGCTTTCAGGCCGATATTCTTGAGGTCGGATGGATTGCTCAAATGAGGCTCCAGAATGGAAACGCGAATACGTTATGATACGTTTTTTCCCAATCGCCCCAACCTTTCCGACTCCCCGGCTATGCGTCATATCCTGATTTCCGTTTTGCTCGTGGGCCTGGTTGCCGGCTGTTCCAGCCCCAGAATCGGTCCCCATCGCATCGATGTGCAGCAGGGCAATGCCCTCGATCAGGAGAATGTTTCGCGCCTGAAGCCCGGCCTTAACCGTTCGCAGGTGCGTTTCCTGCTCGGCACGCCGCTGGTGGTCGACCCGTTCCGCACCGATCGCTGGGACTACGTCTACGTCTTCTACAAGGCCGGCAAGCTTGCCGAGCAGAAACGCATCACGCTGTTTTTCGACGGCGATACGCTGGCGCGCATCGAGGGCGACCTGCCGCCCCCGCCAGTGCCGGCGCCCGAGCCCCAACCGGTCTCGGCCGCCCCGCAGCCCGCGGTCGCCGCCGCGCCCCCGCCCGAGCCGACAGTGCAGCCGATGGCGCTCGCCGCCGAGCCGGCACCGGTTGCAACCCCGGTGGAACCGGCGCCTGCCGCACCCCCCGCCGCAGCGGAGTCAGCTGCCGTGACACCCGCTCCGGCACCGGTGGCCGAACCGGTGCCCCCTGACGCAACCCCTGCGCCGGCACCGGTTGCCGCGCCGGCTGCCCCGGCCCCGGCCACGCCTGCCCCCGCGCCCCGCGCCGCAGACGCGACGCCGCAGGAAGCGCCGACCGGTTCCAGCATTGTGCAGCCGCTGCCCAGCCCGAAAAATGTGCCGGCCTATGTCGACCCCCGGCCGCGGGCCGAGCTGAGCCTGCGGCCTGAAACGAATGTGGCGCAAATCCAGCCGGACGTCGTGCCCGCGTTTCCGGATCCCAACGCAGGATCAGCCGCCAACGAACCCGTGCTGAAGGCCGTGAATGATTGGGCGGCCGCCTGGTCGCGGCGCGACGAAGACGCCTACCTCGCCGCCTACGACGCCAGCTTCGTCCCACCGGGCGGCGTCAGCCGCGCCGAATGGGAGAAGCGCCGCCGTCTGCTGCTGGGCGTGGCCAAGAACATTGATCTCAGGGTCGATTCGCCCGTGGTCGATCGCTCGGGTGCCGACGGCGTAACGGTGACCTTCAACCAGTTCTACCAGTCCGGCGGCCACCGCGATGCCGTCGTCAAGCAGTTGCGAATGGTCGAGCGCGACGGCCGCTGGCTGATCGCCGAGGAAAAAGTGGTATCGATCCTGCGCGGAATTCCGTGATGCACATGCAGACCGCAATCGCCGGCGTGTCCGGCCGCATGGGACGGACCCTGCTCGAAGCGGTGGCCGCCGATGCCGGGTGTGCGCTGCATGCCGCCCTCGACCGCCCCGGCAGTCCGCTGCTGGGGCAGGATGCCGGCGCCGCCTGGGGCGCAGCCAGCGGGATCAAGGTGAGCGATCAGCCCGCTGCCGCCTTGCCGGGCGCGCAGGTCTTGATCGACTTCACCCGTCCCGAGGCCACCTTCGGCTACCTCGACGCCTGCGCGGCCGCCAGCGTGCCGCTGGTCATCGGCACCACTGGCTTCGACGAGGCGGGGCGCGGCCGCATTGCCGCGGCGGCGCAGCAGATCCCGATCGTGTTCGCGCCCAACATGAGCGTGGGCGTGAACCTCCTGATGAAGCTGGCCGAACTCGCCGCCCGGGTGCTGGAAGACGGCTACGACATCGAAATCATCGAGGCGCACCACCGCCACAAGGTCGATGCGCCGTCCGGCACCGCGCTGGGCCTCGGGCAGGCGGTGGCCCGCGCGATCAATCGCGATCTGGCGAGCTGTGCGGTCTATGGCCGCGAAGGCGTCACTGGCGAGCGCGATCCCGGCACCATCGGCTTTGCCACCGTGCGCGGCGGCGACATCGTCGGCGACCACACGCTGCTGTTCGCCGGCATCGGCGAGCGCGTCGAACTGACCCACAAGGCCAGCAGCCGCGCCACCTTCGCCCAGGGCGCCTTGCGCGCTGCCAAATGGTTGCAGGGCCGCGCGCCGGGCCTGTACGACATGCGCGACGTATTGAGTCTGAAGTAATCCGAAATCAACAGGAATCCACCATGAACGCCGTCAAGGTCTACAGCACCGGCACCTGCCCCATCTGCGTCAAGGCCAAGGCCTTTCTCGACAAGCGCGGAATCGGCTACGATGAAGTCCGCATCGATCTCGACCGCGAGGCGATGAAGGAATTTGCCGTCGTCACCCACGGCGCGCGCACCGTGCCGCAGATCGTAGTCGACGGCACCTGCATCGGCGGTTTCACTGAACTGACCGAGCTCGACATGGACGGCGGCCTCGACCATCTCCAGCCTTGAACCGGGCGCAAAACCGCTAATCGGGCATTGAAGCGAACGCCCGCTTCGGCTACAATTCGGGCATTCAAATTCAGGCGGGTTCGCGCGAGCGGCTCGCCTGAATTTTGTCACCTGCGCCACGCCCGATTTCTTGCCCAGCGGAGTATTCCTTGTCACGTGCCCAGCCCGCCATCCTTGTTCTCGCTGACGGTTCGATCTTTCGCGGCCTGTCCATCGGCGCCGACGGCATTGCGACCGGTGAGGTGGTATTCAATACCGCGCTGACCGGTTACCAGGAAATCCTCACCGATCCCTCATACTCGCGCCAGATCGTCACGCTGACCTACCCCCATGTCGGCAACACCGGCATCAATGCCGAGGACGTCGAGGCGGACCGCATCCACGCAGCCGGCCTGGTGGTACGCGACGTGCCGCGCCTGCATTCGAATTTTCGCGCCGAGCAGTCCCTGCCCAATTACCTCAAAAGCCAGAACATCGTGGCGATCGCCGACATCGACACGCGCCGGTTGACCCGCATCCTGCGCGAGAAGGGTGCGCAGAGCGGCTGCATCATGGCCGGCGCGGTGGACGAGGCAAAGGCGCTCGAGGCCGCGCATGCCTTCCCCGGGCTCGCCGGCATGGATCTCGCCAAGGTGGTGAGCGCGCCTGCGTCCTACGAATGGACCGAGACCGAATGGAAGCTGGGGCGCGGCTATGGCCGGCAAACCGAACCGCGCTTCCATGTGGTGGCCTACGATTACGGCGTCAAGCGCAACATCCTGCGCATGCTGGCCGAACGCGGCTGTCGCCTCACCGTGCTGCCCGCGACCGCCACGGCAGACGAGGCGATGGCGCTGAAGCCGGACGGCATTTTTCTGTCCAACGGCCCCGGCGATCCGGAGCCCTGCGAATATGCGATCCGTGCGATCGAAACCCTGGTGGCAGCGAAGATCCCGACCTTCGGCATCTGCCTCGGCCACCAGCTGCTGGCGCTCGCCTCGGGCGCCAGGACCGTCAAGATGAAGTTCGGCCACCACGGCGCCAACCATCCGGTGAAGGACCTCGACAGCGGCCGCGTGGCGATCACCAGCCAGAACCACGGCTTCGCGGTTGACGCGGCGACGCTGCCCGCCACTGTCCGCAGCACCCATGTCTCGCTGTTCGACGGTTCGCTGCAGGGCATCGCGCGCACCGACGCCCCCGCATTCAGCTTCCAGGGCCACCCTGAAGCCAGCCCCGGCCCGCACGACGTGAGCTATTTGTTCGACCGATTTATCAAGCTGATGGCCGACCATGCCCAAGCGCACTGACCTACAAAGCATTCTCATCATCGGCGCCGGCCCCATCGTCATCGGGCAGGCGTGCGAATTCGATTACTCCGGCGCGCAGGCGTGCAAGGCGCTGCGCGAGGAGGGCTACAAGGTCATCCTCGTCAACAGCAACCCGGCGACGATCATGACCGACCCGGACATGGCCGACGTCACCTACATCGAGCCGATTTCCTGGCAGGTGGTCGAGAAGATCATCGAGAAGGAACGTCCCGATGCGCTGCTGCCGACGATGGGCGGACAAACCGCGCTCAACTGCGCGCTCGATCTGGCCAAGCACGGCGTGTTGGAAAAATACGGCGTCGAGATGATCGGCGCGTCGAAGGAAGCGATCGACAAGGCGGAAGACCGCGAAAAGTTCAAGGCCGCGATGACCAAGATCGGATTGGGCTCGGCGCGTTCGTCGATCGCCCACAGCCTGGAAGAGGCGCTGCAGGTGCAGGCCGCGCTCGGCTTCCCGGCTATCATCCGGCCCTCGTTCACGATGGGCGGCTCGGGTGGCGGCATCGCCTACAACAAGGACGAATTCATCGCCATCTGCGAGCGCGGCCTCGAAGCCTCGCCCACGCACGAACTGCTGATCGAGGAATCGCTGCTCGGCTGGAAAGAATACGAGATGGAGGTGGTGCGCGACCGCAAGGACAACTGCATCATCATCTGTTCCATCGAGAACTTCGATCCGATGGGCGTGCACACCGGCGACTCGATCACAGTCGCGCCGGCGCAGACGCTGACCGACAAGGAATACCAG
>DAHWJK010000101.1:0-7209 GCA_027344185.1 Thiobacillus sp. | reverse complement strand
CCACAAGCTGATCGAGGAATTCATCGTCGTGGCGCTGGTGTGCGTGGTGTTCCTGTGGCATCTGCGCTCGTCGCTGGTGGCGATCGTTTCGCTGCCGTTGGGTGTGCTGATCGCCTTCATCATCATGCGTCAGCAGGGCGTCAACGCCAACATCATGTCGCTCGGCGGCATTGCCATCGCCATCGGCGCCATGGTCGACGCGGCGGTGGTGATGATCGAAAACGCCCACAAGAAAATCGAGCTCTGGAACCACGCGCATCCCGGTGCAACGCTGGAAGGCGAGACGCGCTGGAACGTGGTAACCGACGCCGCCAGCGAGGTCGGCCCGGCGCTGTTCTTCTCGCTCTTGATCATCACGCTGTCCTTCATTCCGGTGTTCACGCTGGAAGCGCAGGAGGGGCGTTTGTTCGGCCCGCTGGCCTTCACCAAGACCTACGCCATGGCGGCTGCCGCCGGCCTCTCGGTGACGCTGGTTCCGGTGCTGATGGGCTACTGGATCCGCGGCCGGATTCCCGACGAGACGAAGAATCCGCTCAACCGTTGGCTGATTCGCGCCTACCAGCCGCTGCTGGACGCCGTACTCAGGCATCCGAAGCTCACGATGGCTGCGGCCGTGTTGATTTTCCTCACCGCGCTATGGCCTGTGAGCCGCCTCGGCGGCGAATTCCTGCCGCCGCTGGACGAGGGCGACCTGCTCTACATGCCGTCGGCCTTGCCGGGGCTGTCGGCGCAAAAGGCGTCCGAACTGCTGCAGCAGACCAACCGGCTGATCCGCAGCGTGCCCGAGGTAGCCAGCGTCCACGGCAAGGCCGGGCGCGCCGAAACCGCCACCGATCCGGCGCCGCTGGAAATGTTCGAGACCATCATCCAGTTCAAGCCGCGTGAAGAATGGCGGCCGGGCATGACGGCGGACAAGCTGGTCGAGGAACTCGATCGCGCGGTCAGGGTGCCGGGACTCGCCAACATCTGGATTCCCCCCATCCGCAACCGTATCGACATGCTCGCTACCGGCATCAAGAGCCCGGTCGGGGTCAAGGTCGCGGGGAGCAATCTGGCCGATATCGACCGCATCGCCCAGGACGTCGAGCGCATCGCCAGGACCGTGCCCGGCGTGTCGTCTGCGCTGGCCGAGCGGCTCACCGGCGGCCGCTACATCGACGTCGACATCGATCGTGCCACCGCGGCGCGCTATGGCATGAACATCGGTGACGTGCAGTCGGCGGTGGCCAACCTCATCGGTGGCGAAAACATCGGCGAAACGGTCGAAGGTCTGGCGCGCTATCCGATCAACGTGCGCTACCCGCGCGAATGGCGCGACACACCCGCCAAGCTCGCCGCGCTGCCCATCCTCACGCCGAGCGGCAGCCAGATCACGCTGGGCACGGTGGCCACCGTCAAGGTCACCGACGGCCCGCCCATGCTCAAAAGCGAGAATGCGCGGCCTTCGGGCTGGGTGTATGTCGACGTGCGCGGGCGCGATCTGGCGTCCACCGTGGCCGACCTGCAGACTGCGGTGTCCGCCCAGGTCAGGCTCGAACCCGGCATGAGCCTGGCCTATTCCGGCCAGTTCGAGTTCATGGAGCGCGCCAACGCCCGGCTCAAGCTCGTCGTGCCGGCCACGCTGCTCATCATCTTCGTGCTGCTCTATCTCACCTTCAGCCGCTTCGACGAGGCCGTACTCATCATGGCCACGCTGCCGTTCGCGCTGACCGGCGGCGTGTGGTTTCTCTACGCTCTGGACTACCAGCTGTCGATCGCCACTGGCGTCGGCTTCATCGCGCTGGCCGGGGTGTCGGCCGAGTTCGGCGTCATCATGCTGCTCTATCTGAAAAACGCCTGGGAAGCGAAGAAAGCCGCCGGCCAAACCGGCGAAGCCGACCTTGTCGACGCCATCCGCGAAGGCGCGGTGCAACGCGTGCGCCCCAAGGCGATGACAGTGGCGGTGATCGTCGCCGGCCTGCTGCCCATCCTGCTGGGCAGCGGCACCGGCAGCGAGGTGATGAGCCGCATCGCCGCGCCCATGGTGGGCGGCATGCTGAGCGCGCCGTTGCTGTCGCTGTTTGTCGTGCCGGCGGCGTACCAGCTGATGCGCCGCCCCAGGAAAAGCCGCCAATGAAGAATATCCCCCGCAGCAGCGGATAGACGGCTGTCGGCCCAGGCCGGGGTGAACCACGAGCCTGACGCCCAGCAGGCGAAGCGCCATGTCATCCAGGTATTTCGAAGCCAGTGCAACGCAGACGCTGCGCCGGTTGAGTACACGCGGAGCGCCAAGGTATGAATGAACCCTTGGTGGACCGCCATCGTGCTCTATCTGGGCAGCCGCGTCGGCCTCGCCGCGATCCGCCTGCTGTGAGATCGACGTGCATCAACTGCATGAACACGATTTCGGCTGGGATGGCAGCCCACCCCAGCCGTACAAGCGGCCGTTCAGCGGCTCTTCTAGCCCATGGCCGGTGTGCGATGCATATCCGACCTTGGTGAAGCAGCACTCCAGGGGCGGCTCTGGCCGAGGACCAGGCACCCAACTCATTTTTTTGACGGCGGTTCAACCCCGGGAACCGGCCCCCATGACGCTGCTTGCCGAGCGACTCTTCCGGGTCGGTGCTGCCCCTCGTCGTTGTCGAAGGCAGCCATTTAGCCCGAACTTCGTGCCGGAGTCGGCAAGCTGCTCCACACCGACCGCTCATTAGTCCCCAGTGTCAGCGGCGGTAGCAAAGGCCGAGGAGTCAGCGTCCAATTTGCGATAGCCGTCGATCAGCGCGGTTGAGTGAGGCCGATCCCTGTACCATTTGCCTTTACCAGTACGCTATGAGGCCCCCCCAATTGTCGAACATCGCATCCGTGCTCAAGGAAGAAATCGCTAGACTCGTCCGCAGGCAGTTTCGCAGCGAAACCGAAACCCTCAAGAAGGCATCGAGCCGCTACCGCACAGATATCGCGGCATTAAAACGGCGCATCGAGCCCTTGGAAAAGAAAATATCACGCCTCGAAAAAATGGTGCCGAAGAATGTCGCCCCTACCGCCGACAAGGAATCCGAAACGAAACTGAGGTTCAAACCGCAGGGTGTGCGTGCGCAGCGGACGCGGCTCGAACTGTCGGCGCGGGAGATGGGAGCGCTGGTGGGCGTCTCCGCCCAAACCATCTACAACTGGGAAGCCGGCACGTCGCGCCCGAAAGCCGAGCAGCTCGCAGTCTTTGCGGCCGTCCGGAAGATGGGCAAGCGCGAGGTCAAGGAACGGCTTGACCAAATGCAAGCGGATTGATGGACCAGCACACACGGGACCGATGGCTCCGTCGCGTACGATCTGTCAAACGTCAGATCAGCGCTCTATATGCTTCTGAAATCCTCGATTCTGAGCTGCTGCAAGACGTGCATCGATTCCCTTGTATTTCTCAATGGACGATCAGGGAACTGGATCTGAGCACCAGCCATCGGGTCTTCGGTACGCAGAATCAAATAGAAGCCATGGCGAGGGTTGGCCAGCCTACGTTTTTTCACCAGCCGGGTGATCTCGGCGGTCAGTCCCTCAGGATTCAGGTCGACCTCAGCCAACGTTTCTTCGCGGTCGCAGCGCGTTAAACACTCGCTGTCGATTGACGCGGAGGCGACGCAGATTGACGATTGACAGGCAATCCGCGGAGCCTCATAAGTCCCTTCTTGTGTAGGGCACTTGACCAGCGACCAGTACTGCGACACAACGATCAGCGAAAGCGACTGGCACCGCAAGCGCGCTCAGATGCTGGGCGCGCGTCAAGCCAACGTAGAGCACACGCTTGGCCTCGGCATCGGTGCGGGTCTCCCACGAGTCAAATAGAGCTTCACCCCGGTTTTCAGGAGCCCGATTGGGCGGAATCACGACGCACACAGCACCGTACTCGCGGCCTTTCGCCTCGTGAATCTTGGCGCATGTCAGGCCGAGCTCGACCGGGACTTGGAGGTGGTGCGACCATTGCACGTTAGTTGGCCGCCTAAAGAAGTTACGCACGGTCACTCTGGCCGGCAAAGGCAGATTCAGCCGTTCCGTCTCTGCCTGCACACAGGCAATCCAGGCGAGCCGATCAGCGTCGGCATTCCCACACACCTTTGGAAGGCTCATGAGTAAACTCAACGCACATCGTCGATGCGTTCGCCGATCCATTCCACCGCGCTCGACTGCACGTAACAGATGCTCATTGTCCTGACGCAATCCCATGAGGTCCAACAACAACGTCTCCACTGCTTGGATCGCTGATTCCTTTGATCGGGCCGTTGCGGCAGGTGACCAGAACTCCGCCACTTTTCGGGCCAGCGACTCAACCCGCGAGCTTCCGTTCGAATCGCTGGAAACCACTCCACCAGCGGCACGCTGCGCGACTTTGCCCGAATGCGCCAGAACGATCGCGTCAGTTGAATCCAAACCAAGTTCAGCGACCCGATCCAGGAAGGCCCGGCCGATCGTCGCACTCGGTCCTCGGCCGCCGTATGAGAGAAGCAAAATCGGGTGCGCAACATTCGCAGTGTCGCCGACGGACTGATCCACGTGGCCCGCGCTTCTAAGCGTGGCGGCCAACCGACAAACCGCAGGGCTGCTGCGAAAATTCCCTGTCAGCCCTCGATGTGATTCAACGGGGTACGTCTCCTTGAATATCTGAACACCAGCAGGATTGCCGTTGCGGAATTCATAGATCGCCTGATCCGGGTCACACACGAAAATGACATGCACCCCGTGCTCTCTGAGCCACGATAGGATCTGCAGATCAAGCGGATTGCAATCCTGGCCTTCGTCCACCATGACTTCGTGGAAACGTGCCGCCAGTGCGCGACCAAGCGCACCGCCATTCACTGGATCACGAATCAGCTGCAGCGTCTGAACGCGAGCATCGCCAGCGCTTAGATAGCCGGCCTGCAGCAAGCCACGTCGCCGTTGTGCCGCAGCCTGTTGATACCTGGCTTGATGCTGGCGCACATGGTTTCGTAGTCCTGCATGCCCAATTCTCGCTGGATCAATGACGTTGGTTTCCGCGTCGAACAGGTCCAGGCTCACCGCATCACCTCGGAAGGCGAATTGCCCCGACAACCGAACCTCTATGCCGAGAGTGTCCCAACTATCGAGGATGATCGGCCGCATCGTGCTTGTTGCCGCACTGCCTGGGAGCACCACGAAATGCCGGACAAATGCATCGAGCGTTCCCATGAAGCTGGGATGCTTCAAGAGTGGGCCGAGTCCTGCAACCCGGCAGCGCTCTCGAAACTCATCGACGGCAGAGTTCGTGAAGGAGAGTACCGCAACGCCGCGACGAGGCGGCAACGTGGCGGCAATCTTAGCCAGGCGCGCGATGATCGTACGGGTCTTTCCGGCACCGGGGCAGGCATGTACGAAGGCACCGCCGACGTGCGTGGCGAATGCTTCCTGCTCAGCCGTCAGGCCGTGAATGCCAATCATGCCTGCGCAGCACCACGAATCGCATCGGCAAGATAGTGCGGCACGACAAATGGTTCGCCTGCGGCAATACGTGCAGCGATGGCCTGGGCCAAATCGCCCTTGCGGGTTTTCTTCGCCTCGATCAGCTTAAGGAACGCGTCGGAACGCTCCTGAACCGCGACGCCCTCTATCCGGTTCGTCCAGTCCTGACGCGAGTTGCGGTGCAGCCGAAGAAACACACTCTTCAAGAAGGCCTCGTTACCCGCTCCGAAAATCTCATGCTCCAACGTGTGCTGATTGGTCAGCACCGTCAGCGCTTGCGGCGCGCCATGGGTCGCGGCGAGGTTTTCAAGATCGACCTTCCGATTCCCCAACACTGTCGGATCAGCGTCGGTGATCACGATCAGCCGGTCGGCGATGCATGCGCCGTCAACCGGCCGCAGCAGTACCTCGACATAGGGGCGGAAGTCCACACCCTCGATCGGTACGATGACGGTTCCCTTGAACCGGAGCCATCCGTCGGCATCGTCGACCAAGACAATCTTTTGCGCCAGCACCGGCAACAGTAGTGCCTCGGCAATCCCTTCGACCAGGATAGCTCTGTTGCCGAACAGCAGTGCGGAGCGGGTCACATCCAGATAGCGGTTGATCTTGTCCAGCGTCTTCGGCTTGAGCCCGAGTTCGGCGATGGGCACGCTGACCGATTCCGACACTATGACTCCATTCGCTTCGCCGCGACGTGAGCGCATAACCACCAGATGCAGTGGAGAGACCCATGCCGTCAGGTTTGGCGAATGGGTCGTCACAACGATCTGGATACGGCCTTCCGGCTTGCCGGGCTCGATGGCCCGCGCTGCCGATTGGCGAGCCTGTTCCAGTAGGAATTCGAGCACCAACACTTGCAACTGCGGATGCAAGTGAGCTTCCGGCTCTTCCACGAGAAAGATCGTGAGGTCCGCTTCCTTGGCTTTCGCCAGTTCGACGACGACCGTAGCCATATAGAGCAGATTGGAGTAGCCCAGACCGGAAGCCCGGATGTCCTCGGGCACGAGGCCGGTATCGGCCAAGCGAAACCTCAGATCGCGGGCGACATCGAGCAGGGTTTCGGCACCGAAGTCCAGGGCCGCCGTTTGCGGACGGACCCCATTGGTCAGCATCCCCAGGGCAGTATCGATCTCCGCGTTCATCGTCGTCAGGACGTCTGGCCTGTCGTCCGCGCGCCTGACACCGGCAAGGAAATTCGGCTCTTGATCCTTCGGCAGGAAGTGGCGCAACAGTGCCATGACCCGCGCGCCGCTTCCAGTGCCAAGCGCCTGATGCGCATCGCGCAGCGGCGGTAGGTAGACGTGTCGGATCAGATCGGTGGAGCCAGCCTCCGGCTCATTGGTGTCAAAGCGCCCGGCCCAGACGGTAGTCTTGCCGCGCGGCGAGCGTGCGGACCGCGACTCGTACCGATAGCCGAAGACTGCTTCATCCTGGGTTGGGTCTGGAACTGCCGAGATCAGCAACCCTTTCAGCGTATCGCCGAGCCCCTTGAAAACACCTTCGATCTGGAAGTTCGGGACGGTCGCGTGGCGCCGTACATCCTCGTCTTCCGGGTACCGCTCCCGGCGTCCGCTCAGCGGCAAGGTGAGCAGCCGGATCGCGTCTACGACGTTGGACTTGCCGCCATTGTTCTCACCGACCAAGACGGTCAGATCGGGGCGGAGACTGACGGTCACATTGTCGCAAGATCGGAAACGTGAAATTGTCAGGCTCCCCAAGTACATGGTATCTCCCTTACCGGCTCAATAGGCCGGGATATTT
>DAHWJK010000072.1:0-8697 GCA_027344185.1 Thiobacillus sp. | reverse complement strand
GGTGTCGAGCGGCTTCTTGACGCCGTCCTCGATCACGTGCAGCTGGGCTTCGGGCACGCCGGCGGCCTTTTGCGCGGCGCGCTCCTGGGTGCGCTTTTCGCGGTACAGCACGTAAGCGCGGGCGACTTCGTGTTCGCCCGAGCGCATCAGCGCCAGTTCGACCTGGTCCTGGATGTCTTCGATGTGGAAGGTGCCGCCGTTGGGGGTGCGCCGCATGAGCGCCGCAGTCACCTGGCTGGTGATCGACTCGACCAGTTCGCGGATGCGCGCCGACGCTGCCGCCTGCCCGCCCTGCACCGCGATGAAGGCCTTGGTGACGGCAATCGCGATCTTGTTGGGCGCAAAACCGACCACCGAGCCGTTGCGGCGGATGATCTTGTAGTCGGCGTAGCGCGTGTCGGTCAGGGTGGGTTCGGCGGTTTCGAGCGGGGGGATGGGCGGGGATGCAGCGGATTCGGTGGCGACGTTCAACATCGAGGGGGCTCCTTGGTGGCGATGACATAAAACCAGGCGCTGCGCGGGCGTTGATCCACAACTTATCCCTACTTATGCACAGCTTTCCCAGCCCCCGTGCACAGTTCTATTCACAACATATTGTGGTGCTGACGGAGGGCAGGTACAAATTCTAGGTGTCCGGCCGGGCATGTCAACCCGGAATTGCGTCCGCATGCAGGGTTTTTTCGGGGCTCTGAAAATCCCATGGCAAATCAAAGTTTTTGCCGGACGGCATGCCTAAAATTTGCACAGCGGAATGGCTGGATGCGCCCTGGCGCCGAGAAACGAGCGGCCAGCCCGATGAATGCGTCAGCGTTGGATGGCTCCGCCGGCACGAATCGGGAATGCGCTGCGCAAAGACTGCTGAATCCTTGCGCGTAAAGGTGTCGAACCCCTGACATGGCACGTATTTGCCTGCGGGAATGCAGGGGATTTGGTTATGATGGTGAAAAAAACCGCCCCGGAATTGCCGGGAACATCCATGCGTCATACCGCCGTATTGCTGATTTCCTGCCCCGACCAGAAGGGACTGGTTGCCGCCATCGCCGATTTCCTGCTGCAGCACAACGCCAACATCCTGCATGCGGACCAGCACCAGGACGCCGAGCTGAAGCTGTTTCTGATGCGGGTGGAATGGGAACTGGCGGAGTTCAGCCTCGACCTGGCCGAGTTCGCCACCGCCTTCGGCCCGATCGCCGAGCGCTTCGGGATGACATGGCGGTTGGCCGAATCGAGCCGCAAGCCGCGACTCGCCGTGTTCGTCTCCAAGTTCGACCATTGCCTGGCCGACCTCCTGTACCGCTACCAGAGCGGCGAGCTGCATTGCGAGCTGCCGATCATCCTCAGCAACCACGAGGACACGCGCTGGCTGGCCGACGCCTACCGGGTGCCCTACCAGCACCTGGTGGTGCACAAGGACGCCAGGCACGAGGCCGAGCAGATCCAGATGGCGATCCTGCGCGACCAGAAAATCGACTTCATCGTGCTGGCGCGCTACATGCAGGTGCTGTCGCCGGAGTTCATCCGCCACTTTCCCAACCGCATCATCAATATCCACCATTCCTTCCTGCCGGCCTTCCACGGCGCCAAGCCGTATCACCGGGCGTTCGAACGCGGGGTCAAGCTGATCGGCGCGACCGCGCACTACGTCACCGAAACGCTCGACGACGGGCCGATCATCGAACAGGACGTGGCGCGCATTTCGCACCGCGACAGCCTCGACGATCTGATCACCAAGGGCGCCGACCTGGAAAAGGTGGTGCTGTCGCGCGCCGTGAAATGGCACCTCGACAACCGGGTGCTGGTGTACGCCAACAAGACCGTGGTATTCGATTGACCCCATGCTGACATTCAACCTTCCCGGCACCGATTCGGTGCTGAAGCAGACCGTGGAAACGCGCCCCAAAGCGGTGGCGCAATGGCTCGACCGCCTGCCTTTTGCCAGCCCGACCGACGTGGCGCAACAACTGGTGATGGCGCTGTACACGCTCAACCGCCACCCGCTGGCCGAGGACGATCGCGCCGCGTTGCTGGCGCTGTACCGGCCGGCGGTGCAGCGCGCCGCCGTGGGCCTGGAAGCCCGGCTCGTCGAAGCCGGCGTACCGCCGCACGCGCAACTGCGCCAGGCCGGCGCGCTGCTGCGCGAACTGCACATCGAGCACAGCCTCGGCTACAAGCAGGTGCTGCTGGGGCTGACGCAGCGCCGCTTCGGCCGCGCCCCCGCGCGGCACGTGGCCGAGGCCGCCAGCCACCTGCAGGCCGCGCTGCGCGACCTGCAGGTGGCATGCGCGCTGACCCATACGCCGCATCCCGCCGGCCTGTGGCAGGACCTGCACCAGGTCCAGGCCCATGTACAGGAAGCGGGCCTGGCCGACACGGCAACGGACGACACGCCACCACCCAGCCTGCCCTACCGCCAGGCGCTGCTGATCGCGCTGGCCGACCCGCTGCGCATGACGCCGCCCGAACTGCTGCAGATGCGCCAGTACCTGGACCGCTTTGCCGCGCTGGCCACGCTGGGGCCGGCGCCGGTGCCCGGCCACCATGGCTTTGCCATCCCGGTCGCGGGCGACGTGCCGCCCAGCCACCTGCCGCCGGAGCGCCTGCCGCAACGCTGGCTCGACACCGATGCGCTGTGCCATCGCCTGCACGACAGCGCGGCGCGCCTGCGCGCCGGCGAGTCGCCGCGCCGTATCGGTCTGCCGGCCGACATCAATGTCGACCTCGCCCGGCGGCTGTTCCAGCGCCTGCTCAAGCTGTGGAGCAGCGGCGTGCAGCGCGCGTTCCGGCGCTTTGCCACGTCGGGCAGCACCCTTCAGATGGTGGCCGGCGTCAGTGCGATCCATCGCCTGCTGGAGCAGTCGCTGCAGCAGGACAGCGCCCCGCCCGGCGACAGCGACAGCCTGTCGATCGGCGATGTCGGCAGCACGCAGGCGATGCCGGTCACGGTCAACGCCACCCACTGGACCGTCAGCAACGACAGCGCCGCCGGCCTGGCGCTCTCCGGCACGCCCGACGCCCCGCTGAACCTGAAGGTGGGCGACCCGCTGGCCCTGGGCGGCAGCGACGCCGGAGACTGGGCGCTGGGCGTGATCCGCTGGGTCGTGATGCGCGATGCGCGCCAGGTCGAACTCGGCGTCGAGCGCCTGTCGCCGCAGATCGAGCCGGTGTGGGTGCAGCCTCTGCGCGGCCGCCGCAAGGCCGCGCCCGAGGCGGCGCTGTTCGTGCCCGGCATCGCCGCGCTGCAGCAGCATGACCGCCTGCTGCTGCCGCGCCATCTGTATCAGGCGGGGCTGGATGCCGACGTCTGGCACGCGCCCCGCCACTACGCGCTCACCTTTGGTCGACGGGTGGAACAGACTCCAAGCTTCGACCTGATCGAATTCAGCGTTTTTGACGACGAGGCCCCATGACCGAGATTCTTGTCCTCTACTACAGCGCCGGCGGCAGCGTACGCGACATGGCGCAGCTGGTGGCGCGCGGCGTCAACCAGGTGGCCGGCGCCGCCGCCCGCATCCGCACCGTGCCGCCGGTGGCGCCGCGCACCCAGGTGGCCGAGCCGCCGGTGCCCGACGCGGGCGCGCCCTACGTCGAACTGGCCGACCTCGAGCAGTGCGCCGGCGTCGCGCTCGGTTCGCCGACCCGCTTCGGCAACATGGCGGCGCCGCTGAAGTATTTTCTCGACACCACCGGCGCGCTGTGGGCGAAGGGCACGCTGGCGGGCAAGCCGGCCGCCGTGTTCACCTCCGCCGCCAGCCTGCACGGCGGCCAGGAAACCACGCTCGTCAGCATGATGCTGCCGCTCTTGCACCACGGCATGCTGATCGTCGGCCTGCCCTACACGCTCGCCGAAGTGAACCATACCGCCAGCGGCGGCACCCCCTACGGCGCCAGCCACTGGGCCGGCGCCGCCGACGAGCGCCCGCTGACCGACGACGAGCGCACGCTGTGCATCGCGCTCGGCCGCCGGCTGGCAGAAACCGCGAGCAAACTTTCCTGATGAAGGCGCTGCAACACACCGCGAGCGCGAGCCTGATCGCGCTGATCTTCCTGTGCCTGGCATGGGAGCTGTGGCTGGCGCCGATCCGCCCGGGCGGCTCCTCGCTCGCGTTCAAGGCGCTGCCCTTGCTGTTGCCGCTGATGGGCATCCTCAAGGGCCGCCGCTATACCTATCAATGGGCACCGATGCTGATCCTCGCCTATTTCACCGAGGGCGTGGTGCGCGCCTGGTCCGACAGCGGCCTGTCGGCCTGGCTCGCCGGCGTCGAGGTTCTGCTGTCGGTGGTGTTCTTCTTCGCCGCGATCTACTACGCCAAGCTGAGCGCGCCGTCGCGGCTGCCTGGTTAGGGTTTCGCCCACCCGTCGGCGCACATAAAAAAGGGGGAAGCCTGGCTTCCCCCTTTTTTGGGTTCCTGAACCGAAGACGCTCACACCTGCGGATGCGCCCGCTCGCGCTTGCTGTGCAGCTTGTTCAGCGCGTGCAGGTAGGCCTTGGCCGAGGCCACGACGATGTCGGTGTCGGCGCCCTGCCCGTTGACCACGCGGCCGTCCTGCGCCAGCCGCACGGTAACCTCACCCTGCGCGTCGGTGCCGCTGGTGATGTTGTTGACCGAATACAGCAGCAGGTCGGCGCCGCTGTTGACCACCGATTCGAGCGCCTTGAAGGCGGCATCGACCGGGCCCGAGCCGCGGCCGTCGGCCTGCCATTCGGCACCGTCGTCGGTGAATACCAGCCTGGCATGCGGCACTTCGCCGGTTTCCGAACACACTTTCATCGACACCAGCTTGAAGCGCTCGTGCTCGGTCGCGTAGCCTTCGTCGGACACCAGCGCCTGCAGGTCCTCGTCGAAGATTTCGCGCTTCTTGTCGGCCAGGTCCTTGAAGCGGGCGAACGCGGTGTTGAGCGCCTCCTCGCTGTCGAGCACGATGCCGAGTTCGGCGAGCTTGGTCTTGAATGCGTTGCGGCCCGAGAGCTTGCCGAGCGTCAGCCGGTTGGCGTTCCAGCCGACGTCCTCGGCCCGCATGATTTCGTAGGTCTCGCGGTGCTTGAGGACGCCGTCCTGGTGGATGCCGGATTCGTGCGCGAAGGCGTTGGCGCCGACGATGGCCTTGTTCGGCTGCACCGGGTAGCCGGTGATGGTGGAGACGAGCTTCGAGGCCGGGACGATTTGCGTCGCGTCGATGCGGGTGTCGCAGTTGAACACGTCCTTGCGGGTACGCACCGCCATCACGATCTCTTCCAGCGAGGCGTTGCCGGCGCGCTCGCCCAGGCCGTTGATGGTGCACTCGACCTGGCGCGCGCCGTTCATCACCGCGGCGAGCGAGTTGGCGACGGCCATGCCGAGGTCGTTGTGGCAGTGGGTCGACCAGATCACCTTGTCGGAATTCGGCACGCGCTCGATCAGCTGCTTCATGCGCTCGCCCCACAGCGCCGGAATGCTGTAGCCGACGGTGTCGGGCACGTTGATGGTCTTGGCGCCGGCCTTGATCACCGCGTCGAACACGCGCACCAGAAAATCCATTTCGGAGCGCACCGCGTCTTCGGCCGAGAACTCGACGTCGTCGGTGTATTCGAGCGCGAGCTTGACCGCCTTGACCGCGGCCTCGACCACCTGGTCGGGCTGCATGCGCAGCTTCTTTTCCATGTGGATCGGGCTGGTGGCGATGAAGGTGTGGATGCGCCCCGATTTCGCCGGCTTGATGGCGCCGCCCGCCGCGTGGATGTCGCGCTCGTTGGCGCGCGCCAGCGAGCAGACGGTCGAGTGCTTGATGGTTTCGGCAATGGTGCGGATCGCTTCGGCGTCGCCCGGACTGGCGGCGGCAAAGCCGGCCTCGATGACGTCGACGCCGAGCTTTTCGAGTTGGCGCGCGATGCGGAGCTTCTCTTCCTTGGTCATCGACGCGCCCGGGCTTTGCTCGCCGTCGCGCAAGGTGGTGTCGAAAATAAACAAACGGTCGTTCATGGCAGGCTCCATGGTGGGTCGGGCCAAGGATTCAGTCGATCCGGGCCGACGCATTATATCGGGGTTGCCGCGTGAAGCTGGCGGCGCGGGTACTGCAGGGAGGGGGGTTTAATGTGTGCGCGGGACGCGCAGCAGCAGGCTGCCGAACAGAACGCTCGACAGGCAGGAAAGGAAGGACGGTTGCGGCCAGGTAGACATGGCCCAAATTGTATCTATTTTTTGCGATCCGGCAAGGGGGCGCTCGCGGCAGCCTGTTTTCTGCGCTGCATCAGCCGCCACACCGCGTCGGCATAGCCCGACAGGCCATACAGCACGAACGCGCCGAACAGCACTTCGGGCGGGCTGGTCGAGACCAGGATGAAGGCCAGCACGATCAGCAGAATGACGAAGAAGGGCACGCTCTTCCTGAGGTTGATTTCCTTGCCGCTGTAGAAGCGGAAGTTGCTGACCATGGAGAGGCCGCCGAACAGCGCGATCGCCGCGGCCAGCCAGCGCGCATCGTCGCCGGTGAGGCCGTACTCGACCATGACCCAGACGAAGCCGGCGATCAGCGCCGCCGCCGCCGGGCTGGGCAGGCCCTGGAAGAAACGCTTGTCGGTAACGGTGTCGAGCTGGGTGTTGAAGCGCGCCAGCCTGAGTGCGGCGCCGGCGCAATAGATGAAGGCGGCGATCCAGCCGAACTTGCCCATCTCCTGCAGCGCGAATTCGTAGATCACCAGCGCGGGCGCGACGCCGAACGACACCATGTCGGACAGGCTGTCGTACTCGGCGCCGAAGGCGCTCTGGGTGTGCGTCATGCGGGCCACCCGGCCATCGAGGCCGTCGAGCACCATCGCGATGAAGATCGCCACCGCTGCATACTCGTAGCGGTCGTTCATCGCCTGCACGATGGCGTAGAAGCCGGCAAACAGCGCACCGGTGGTGAACAGGTTGGGCAGCAGGTAGATGCCGCGGTCACGCATCCGCGGGCGCTTCAGTTCGGGTTTGCGGTGTTCGAAATCCAGCATGGGCTACAAGGTGTCTGTGTTACCAGCGAGCCAGTATGGTACGCCCCCCGGTGACCTTCTGCCCAATCGAGACTTCGGCGCGCGCCGTGGCCGGCAGGAAGACATCGACCCGCGAAGCGAAACGGATGAAGCCGTAGCGCTGCCCGCGCGTCAGCCGGTCGCCCGGCTTGACGTAGCACAGGATGCGGCGCGCAATCAGGCCGGCGATCTGCACGCAGGTGACGTCGCCACGCGCGGTGACGATGTGGAGTGCGTTGCGCTCGTTTTCGCTGGAGGCCTTGTCGAGGTCGGCGTTGACGAAGCTGCCCGGCGTATACCAGAGGCCCTTGATCTCGCCGTCGACCGGGCTCTTGTTCGAGTGCACGTTGAACACGTTCATGAACACGCTGATCTTCAGCGCCTCGCGATCCAGATAGAGGTCGCGCACTTTTTCCACCACGACGATGCGGCCGTCGGCCGGCGCGATCACCGCGTCGGCATCCATCGGCGGCACCCGCGTCGGATCGCGGAAGAACTGCAGTGCGAACACTGCCCAGATCCAGAATGGAACCGACCACCAGCCGACCAGCCAGGTCGCAATCAGGGCGGCGACAAAAGCGGCCAGAAGAATCAGCCAGCCCTCGCGGGCGATAAGAGCGTGTTTCATATAGGAGCCAGGATCTAGGAGCTAGGGGCTAGGGAAATGAGGAAGCGCGGCGCAGCCGCACAAAACCCCCTGAATCCTGAATCCTAGCCCCTGAATCCTCAGTTTTTAGATTGATCGACCAGCTTGTTCTTGCTGATCCACGGCATCATCGCGCGCAGCTTGGCGCCGACGACCTCGATCGGATGCTCGGCGTTCAGGCGGCGGCGGGCGGTCATCTCGGGGTAGTTGGTGCGGCCTTCGAGGATGAACTGCTTGGCGTAGTTGCCGTTCTGGATGTTGTCGAGACATTCCTTCATCGCGGCTTTGGACTGGGCGTTGATGACCTTGGGGCCGGTCACGTATTCGCCGTATTCGGCGTTGTTGGAAATCGAGTAGTTCATGTTGGCGATGCCGCCTTCGTACATCAGGTCGACGATCAGCTTCAGCTCGTGCAGGCACTCGAAGTAGGCCATCTCGGGCGCGTAGCCCGCTTCGGTCAGCGTTTCGAAGCCGGCCTTGACCAGGTCGACGCAGCCGCCGCACAGCACGGCCTGTTCGCCGAACAGGTCGGTTTCGGTCTCTTCGCGGAAGCTGGTTTCGATCCCGCCGCCCTTGGTGCCGCCGTTGGCCGCCGCGTAGGACAGCGCAAGGTCGCGCGCCTTGCCGGACTTGTCTTGGTACACCGCGATCAGCGAGGGCACGCCGCCGCCCTGGGTGTAGGTCGAGCGCACCAGGTGGCCGGGGCCCTTGGGGGCGACCATCACGACGTCGAGGTCGGCACGCGGGGTGATCTGGTTGTAGTGCACGTTGAAGCCGTGGGCGAAGGCGAGCGTCGCGCCCTTCTTCAGGTTTGGCTCGATATCGTTGTAGTAGGTGCCCGCCATCAGCTCGTCGGGGATCAGGATCATCACGAAGTCGGCGGCCTTCACCGCGTCGGCGATTTCCTTGACGTCGAGCTTGGCCTTCCTGGCCTTGTCCCACGAGGCGCCGCCCTTGCGCAGACCGACGGTGACTTTCACGCCGGAATCCTTCAGGTTGTTGGCGTGAGCGTGGCCCTGCGAGCCATAGCCGATAATCGCGACCTTGCGCTTCTTGATGAGGGAAAGGT
>DAHWJK010000214.1:0-15126 GCA_027344185.1 Thiobacillus sp. | reverse complement strand
CCCCATGTCCGACGCACAACCGGTATTCAACATCGAAAAGCTTTTCGTCAAGGATCTGTCGCTCGAGGTCCCCAATGCCCCCGCCATTTATCTCGAACGCGAAGCACCGCAGATCGACGTCAACATGTCGACCGAAAGCCGTGCGCTGGGCGAGGACCTGTACCACACCAGCATCACCGTGACCGTCACCTCGAAGATCGGCGACAAGGTCATGTTCCTGGTCGAGTGCACCCAGGCCGGCATCTTCCGCATCCAGAACGTGCCACAGGACCAGATGGCGATGGTGCTCGGCATTGGCTGCCCCAACATCGTCTTCCCCTATTTGCGGGAAACCGTATCCGACGTCATCATCCGCGCCGGCTTCCCGCCGCTGCTGCTGAATCCGGTCAACTTCGAGGCCTTGTTCCTGCAACAACAACAGGCCCAGCAACAGCAGGCTACGCCGCAAACGCATTGAAACCCGCACTGTTCATTGGCGGGCTGCTGCTCGCGCTATCCACCCCGGCCAGCGCGCTGGAATACCGCAGCACCAGCCGCCCCGCCCTGCTCTACGACGCACCCTCGACGGCTGCCGGCAAGGTGGCCATCGCCGGCAGCGGCCTGCCGCTCGAAGTCATCGTCGACACCGACACCTGGGTCAAGGTGCGCGACCACAGCGGCCGCCTCGCCTGGATTGAGAAAACCGCGCTCGGCGGCGCCCGCAGCGTCATGGTCAAGGCCGAAGTCGGCCTGGTCCGCCAGCAGCCGCGGCCCGATGCCGAGATTGCCTTCCGCGCGGCGCAAGGGGTGCTGCTCGAGGTCACCGGGGCGATCGACCCGTTTGGCTGGCTGCCGGTGAAACACGCGAACGGCCAGACCGGCTGGCTGCCGGCGCACGAAGCATGGGGACGATGAAACTGGCGGTGCTCGGCGCGGGCGCCTGGGGCACCGCGCTGGCCGCCAGCTGGGCACCGCACCACGACGTCACCCTGTGGGGGCGCGATACGGCGGAACTCGACGCGATGCGCGCCGATCGCGTGAATGCCCGCTACCTGCCCGGCTGCCCGCTGCCCGACAGCCTCGAATTCAATCCGGATTTCGACGCGGTCGCGCGTGCCGCCGAACTCATCGTCATCGCCGTTCCCAGCCACGGCCTGCGCGCCACCCTGAGCGCGCTCGCCCGGCAGCAGGCGCTGCCGCCCGTCATCTGGGTCTGCAAGGGCTTCGAGCCCGGCAGCCGCAAGCTGCCGCACCAGCTGGTCGCCGAGCTGCTGCCCGGCCATGCGCACACCGGCGTGCTGTCCGGCCCCAGCTTTGCGCAGGAAGTCGCGCAGGGCTATCCCACCGCGCTCACGCTGGCCTCGCACGACAGCGCGCTGGCCCAGCACCTGGCCGAGGTGCTGTCGGGTCACCGTCTGCGTCTGTACGCGCACGACGACGTCATCGGCGTCGAAATCGGCGGCGCGCTGAAGAACGTCATGGCCATCGCCGCCGGCATCTGCGACGGCCTGCAGTACGGCCACAATGCACGCGCCGCACTGATCACCCGCGGCCTGGCCGAAATGACCCGGCTCGGCGTCCAGCTCGGCGGCCGCGTCGAAACCTTCATGGGCCTGTCCGGCCTGGGCGACCTCATCCTCACCACCACCGGCGACCTCTCGCGCAACCGCCAGGTTGGCCTGCGTCTCGCGCGCGGCCAGTCGCTCGACGCCATCCTGGCCGAGCTCGGCCACGTTGCCGAGGGGGTCACCACTGCGCGCGAAGTGGCCGCACTGGCCGACGCGCGCGGCGTCGACATGCCCATCACGCGCGCCGTCTGCCAGATGCTGTTCGACGGCCTGCCCGCCGCGCAGGCCGTCAATGCGCTGCTGAAGCGGGAAATCAAGGCCGAATTCTGACGCCGGAGCGAGAAAACT
Source organism: Thiobacillus sp. (assembly GCA_027344185.1). Lineage (GTDB taxonomy): Bacteria > Pseudomonadota > Gammaproteobacteria > Burkholderiales > Thiobacillaceae > Thiobacillus. The sequence continues at coordinate 13,231 of DAHWJK010000214.1, read as the reverse complement.
GCCGCTGCGAAATCCGCGCGCACAGAGACACGCGGCGCCGGTCTTCAGTTTCAAGGCGGCGTGCCGGCTACACGCTATTGCAGCGCGCAGCCTAGGCGGCGGCCGGGTGCGCGGCCGACGCCGCGATGCGCTCGATGGTGGCGACGAATCCGGAGTCTTCGCCGGTCAGCAGCGGCGGCAGCGCTGCGCGGAAATCCTCGCGCGCGCACCACTCGTGCATGTAGTCCTCCCACGACTGCCACAGGCGCGCCTGCTGCCGGCTCATGTCGTCCTCGTACACCAGCACGTAGGCGCGCTCGAACAGGGCGACGAGGATGGCGAACAGCGCCTGCTTGCGTTCCTGCTGATCCTCGCTGAGCGCGCCCTTCGCGGCCGGCGACAGCAGATGCAGGTCGGCATTCTCGATCACCAGCCGCATGAAGTCGGCGTATTCGTCCGACAGCCGCAGGAAGATTTCCTCTTCGTCGGTCTGCTGTTCGCGGCGGCGGTCATGGACATAGACGCCGATCGCCAGCGGCAGGCCGACGATGGTGACGATATAACTCAACGCTTCCAGCCATTCGAGTCCGCTCATTCACATCCCTCCCGCAAAACCGTTCTGCCGCCACGCTTCGAACACGACCACGCTGACGGCGTTGGACAGGTTCATGCTGCGCGAATCGGGCAGCATCGGCAAGCGCAGGCGGTGCGCCTCGTCGAACTGCGCCAGCACGTCGGCCGGCAGGCCGCGCGACTCGGGGCCGAACAGCAGCACGTCGCCGGCGCGGAATGCGCTGTCGGCATAGCATGCGCTGCCTTTGGTGGTGAGCGCAAACCAGCGTCGGCCGGAGAGCCCTGCGCGCACCGCATCCCAGTTGGGGTGCACGGTCACGCAGGCCATGTCGTGGTAGTCGAGGCCGGCGCGCGCCACCTGCTTGTCGGACAAATCGAAGCCCAGCGGTGCGACCAGATGCAGCCGGCTGCCGGTATTGGCCGCCAGCCGGATCAGGTTGCCGGTATTGGGCGGGATTTCGGGCTGGTACAAAACGATGTCAAACATCCGGCTTGGCCTAAAATGAGCAAATTCCTGGAGTCTCTATTTTATGGTCCCTTACCTCACGACTGCACTCACCGGCCCGCTGCTGGAACTCGAAAAACGCCTGCTCGACGCCCAGCCGACCATCGAGCACTGGTTTCGCCAGCAATGGAAGGAGCAGTCGGCACCGTTCTACACCTCGGTCGACATCCGCAACGCCGGCTTCAAGTTGGCGCCGGTGGATACCAACCTGTTTCCCGGCGGGTTCAACAATCTCAATCCGGCGTTCATGTCGCTGTCGATCCACGCGGCGATGGGCGCGGTGGAAAAGATCTGTCCCGATGCGCAACGTTTGCTGCTGGTCCCCGAGAGCCACACGCGCAATGTGTTCTACCTGCAGAACGTGGCGGTGCTGGCGCATATCCTGCGGCAGACGGGCCTCATCGTGCGCATCGGCACGCTGATCCCCGAGATCGTCCAACCGACCGCACTGGAACTGCCGGGAGGCGGGCGGATCACGCTGGAGCCGCTGGTGCGCCGCGGCGACCGCATCGGGCTGGAGGGCTTCGACCCCTGCGCGGTGCTGCTCAACAATGACCTGTCGGCCGGAGTGCCGGAGATTCTGAAGGACATCGAGCAAACCATCATGCCGCCGCTGCACGCCGGCTGGTCGACGCGCCGCAAGTCGCGCCACTTTGCCGCCTACCAGCATATCGCTGTCGAATTCGCGCGGCTGGTCGGCATCGACCCATGGCTGATCGATCCCTACTTCAACCACTGCGGCAAGATCGACTTCCAGGTGCGGCAGGGCGAAGACTGCCTGGCTGAAAAAGTCGGCGACATGCTGGACAGGATCCGCATCAAATACACGGAATACGGCATCGACCAGCCGCCCTTCGTCATCGTCAAGGCCGACGCCGGCACCTACGGCATGGGCATCATGACGGTGAAATCCCCGGAAGACGTGCGCGAGCTCAACCGCAAGCAGCGCAACAAGATGGCAGTCGGCAAGGAAGGCATGGCGGTGAGCGAGGTGCTGATCCAGGAAGGCGTCTACACCTTCGAAAGCATCAACGGCGCAGTCGCCGAGCCGGTGGTCTACATGCTCGACCACTTCGTCGTCGGTGGTTTCTACCGCGTGCATACCGGGCGCGGCTCGGACGAAAACCTCAACAGTCCGGGCATGCACTTCGTGCCGCTGGCGTTCGACGAAACCTGCCTGACGCCGGACCGCAGCGCCAATCCGGACGCCGCTCCCAACCGCTTCTATGCCTATGGCGTGATCGCGCGGCTGGCGATGCTGGCCGCCAGCATCGAACTCGACGAAGCCCTCAACGAGACCGAACACGTGGCCTCCGCATGAAACTGCTGTTCATCGTCGATCCGCTTGCCGGCCTCAAGGCCTACAAGGACAGCTCGGTGGCGATGATGCGCGCGGCCACCGCGCGTGGCCATGCCGTGTTTGCCTGCGAGACGCGCCATCTGTTCATCCGCGACGGCTTCGTACGGGCCGCCTGCGCTGCGCTCGACGTGGGCAGCGACGACGACTGGTATCGCGTCGCCCACAGCGAGACCTTGCTGCTGAAGGATTTCAACGCCGTGCTGATGCGTACCGATCCGCCGGTGGACACGGATTACCTGCTCGCCACCCATCTGCTCGGCGTGGCCGAACGCAACGGCGCGCAGGTGCTGAATCGCCCGGCCAGCCTGCGCGATCTCAACGAGAAGCTGGCGATTCTCAATTTCCCGCAGTTCGTCGCGCCCACCTTGGTGTCCGCCGACGCGACGGAAATCGGCGCTTTTCTCGCCGAGCAGCAGGACATCATCGTCAAGCCGCTGACCGAAATGGGCGGCAGCGGCATCTTCCGCCTGACGCTTGCCGATCCCAACCGCAACGCCATCCTGGAGACGCTGACCCGGCAGGGTGGGCGCGCCATCATGGCGCAGCGCTATCTGCCGGAGATCCGGGACGGCGACAAGCGCATCCTCTTGATCGACGGCGACGTGGTGCCGTGGGCGCTGGCCCGCATCCCGCAGCCCGGCGAGACGCGCGGCAACCTTGCCGCCGGCGGCATCGCGCGCGTGCAGCCGCTGTCGGCGCGCGACCGCATCATTGCCAACACCGTGGCGCCGTGGGCACGCGACCACGGCCTCTTTCTTGCCGGCCTCGACGTGATCGGAAATTGTCTCACCGAAATCAACGTCACCAGCCCCACCGGCTTCCAGGAAATCATGGCGCAGGCGGGGCACGACGTGGCCGCCCAATTCATCACCGCGATCGAGCGCCATTACGCCACCGCGGTGCGTCCGTGAGCCCGCAGCGCGCATGAGGCCTGCGCGCCTTGCGCTATGGCTGCTGCTGGTGTGGGCGCTCGCCGCCTGCAGTCCGCCGCCGCTGTACACGCAACAGGCCTATGTCTTCGGCACGCTGGTCGAGGTCAGTGTGTACGGTGCACCCGCAGCGCAGGCGCAGCAGGCGACCGTCGCGGTGCTGGCGCGCTTCGACGCGCTCCACCGGCAGTTGCATGCCTGGCAACCCAGCGCGCTGTCGCAGCTCAACTCCGCGCTGGCCCAGGGCGAGGCCGCCACGGTGACGCCCGAACTCGCGGCCATGCTGGCGGAAGCGCAGGCGCTCGCCGCGCAATCCGGCGAGCTGTTCAATCCGGCCATCGGCGGCCTGGTCGCGCTGTGGGGCTTCCACGCCGACACGCCGCAGGCGCAGGTGCCCGCGGCTGCCGCGATCCAGGCGCAGGTGGCGGCACGGCCTCGCATGGCCGACCTCGTCATCGACGCCAAGTCGGTATCGAGCCCAAACCCGGCGGTGCAGCTGGACCTCGGTGGCTATGCCAAGGGCCGCGCGCTCGACGACGCCGTAGCCATTCTGCATGCGCATGGCATCCGCAACGCCCTGGTGAATATCGGCGGCAACGTGATCGCGCTCGGCCGCCACGGCGAGCGCCCATGGCGTGTCGGCATCCAGCACCCGCGCCAGCCGGGCACACTGGCCACGCTTGATCTGCACGACGGCGAGGCGATCGGCACCTCGGGCGACTATCAACGATATTTTGAAGCGAATGGCCGCCGCTATTGCCATCTGATCGACCCGCGCAGCGGCTTGCCGGCATCCGGCATGCAATCGGTGACCGTTCTGGTGCGCGGCGCGCACGCCGGCACGCGTTCGGATGCGCTGTCGAAGCCGCTGTTCATCGCAGGGGCGGCAGGGCTGGCCGACCATGCGGCGCGGCTGGGTATTTCAGACTATGTCGCGGTAGATCGCACCGGCAAAACCCACATCTCAACGACGATGCGGGCCCGGCTTCGCTAGAATAGGACTTTTAGCCCGACCTCCACGCAATGATAGGCATCCTCATCGTCGCACACGGTTCGCTCGGCGACAGTCTGGTCGAGTGCGCTACCCACGTCCTGGGCCAGTCACCGCTCGGGCTCGCCACGCTGGACTTCATTGGCCACGCCGATCCCGACGAGCGCCAGAAGGCGTTGCAGGCGCGGCTCGCCGAACTCGACCAGGGCGACGGCATCCTGGTGCTGACCGACATGTACGGCGCCACGCCCAGCAACACGCTATGTCGTCTGCTCGAGCCCGCGCACATCGAGGGCGTCACCGGCGTCAACCTGCCGATGCTGCTGAAGGCACTGAACTACCGCGATACGCTCGCGCTGCCGCAGCTGATCGAGCGCATCGTCGACGGCGGCCGCAACAGCATCAACCATATTTCCGAGACCATGTGCCATGCAGCGACGGGACGTTGAAGTCGTCAACAAGCTGGGGCTGCACGCGCGGCCGTCGGCACGCCTGACCCAGCTGGCCTCCAGCTTCAAGAGCCAGGTCTTCATGTCGCGCAACGGCCGCCGTGTCAACGCCAAAAGCATCATGGGCGTGATGATGCTGGCCGCCGCCAAGGGCAGCACCATTACGCTGGAAACCGACGGCGAGGACGAAGTCGAAGCGATCGATACGCTGGCCGACCTCATCACCAGCGGCTTCGGGGAGGAGCTTGCATGAGCTTCAGCCTGCACGGCATCGGCGTCTCCGGGGGGATTGCCATCGGCTATGCGCACCTCACGTCGCATGCGCGCGTGGAAGTGCCCCAGTACATGCTCGACCGCAAGTACATCAAGGATGAGCTGGCGCGCTTCGACGAAGCCATTTTCGCCACCCGCGCCGAACTCGAGGTCCTGCGCAGCCACATCCCGCCTGGGGCGCCCGCGGAGCTGTCGGCCTTCCTCGACATGCACCTGATGTTCCTTGGCGATTCGATGATTGCCGAGGAGCCCAAACGCCTGATCCGCGAAACCCAGTGCAACGCCGAATGGGCGCTGGCGCAGCAGATGGAAGCATTGGTCGCGCGCTTCGACGAAATCGACGATGCCTACCTCAGAAGCCGCCAGGAAGACGTGGTACAAGTGGTGCAGCGCGTGCTGAAGGCGCTGATGGGCCACCCCAGCCACCTGCCGCTGGACGTCGACTTCGACAGCGAGCGCATTCTTGTCGCGCACGAATTGTCGCCGGCCGACATGGTTATTTTCAAGAGCGTGCACTTTGCCGCCTTCATCACCGATCTCGGCGGCACCACCTCGCATACCGCGATTCTTGCGCGCAGCATGGGCATGCCTTCGGTGATGGCATTGCACAATGCGCGCGGCCTGATTCGCGACCACGACCTGCTGATCGTCGACGGCCGCGACGGCGTGGTGATCGTCAACCCGGACGAAGCAGTGCTGGCCGAATACCGGCTGCGCCAAAACCAGTGGCGCATCGACACCGACAAGCTGAAGCGGCTGAAGACCAGCAAATCGGCCACGCTCGACGGCGTGCCGATCGAACTGATGGCCAACATCGAACTGCTGGACGACATCGCCGCGGTGAAAACCTCGGGCGCGCATGGCATCGGCCTGTTCCGGAGCGAGTTCCTCTTCCTCAATCGCAGCGATCTGCCGGACGAGGACGAGCAATACGCCTCCTACCGCGCGGTGGCCGAGGCGCTCGACGGCAAGCCGGTCACCATCCGGACGCTCGACCTCGGCGCAGACAAGCAGGCGCCGTGGGGCCACACCGTGGCCGACAACCCGGCGCTCGGCCTGCGCGCAATTCGCCTGTGTTTGGCCGAACCGGGCCTGTTCCATACCCAGTTGCGCGCGATCCTACGCGCGTCGGCGCACGGTCAGGTGCGCATGCTGATCCCGATGCTGGTGAGCTTCATGGAACTGCGGCAGACGCTGCAGCGCATCGTCGAAGCCAAGGCCTCGCTGCGCCGCGACGGGCTGAAATTCGACGAAGGCATCCCCATCGGCGGCATGATCGAGGTGCCGGCCGCCGCGCTGTCGGCTGCATTTTTTGCCGAACAGCTGGATTTCCTGTCGATCGGAACCAACGACCTGATCCAGTACACGCTGGCGATCGACCGCGCCGACGACAGCGTGGCCCATCTGTACGACCCCCTGCATCCGGCCGTGCTCGGCCTCGTCCAGCACACGCTGCGCGCAGGCGCCAAGGCGGGCAAGCCGGTGTCGGTGTGCGGAGAAATGGCGGGCGACCCGCTGCTGACGCGACTGCTGCTGGGACTGGGACTGCGGACGTTCTCGATGCATCCGGCCAGCCTGCTGCAGGTGAAGCAGCAGGTGCTGAAATCGCATCTGGAAGAACTGACGCCGGCCGCGCAACGGCTGTTGCGGAACACCGATCCCGACAAGACAGCGTCGCTGCTCGCCCGGCTGAACGGCGGCTGAACCCGCCGGATCAGGCGGTCAGCTGCGCGGCGATGCGCTCGAGTTCCGTTTTCTCGCGACGCAGCGTGCCGATTTCCTGCTTGATCTGGGCCATGCGGGTATGCAGCGTGCCCATGTTTTCCAGAATCTTCTGCAGGCTGGCCAGGCGCATGTCGAGGTACTGCTTGTGCTCGCGGATCCGCGTCATGATCGGATCCAGCGCAATGCGCAGCCAGCGTTCGGCTTCGGTACGCGCCAGGTTGAAGGCTTTGCGGGCTTCTTCGGCGAGGCCGGCATAAAAGCGCCGGATCATGAAACGCTTTTCCAGCATCAGGTTGGCAGGGTCCTTGCAAAAGGCTTCGGTCTCGCGCATCAGCCCGTTGAGCCGGTTGCGATAGGCGCCCAGGTCGAGGCGCGGCACCTGCATTTTCGGCAGCTGGTGCTGACGGTGGAAGCGGGTGTAGGCCTGGTCCAGCACATCCAGCATGTTGTCCGCCAGCTGGCTTGCTTGCTGGATGCGTTCGCTCATCTGCTCGCTCAGCTGGCGGATGCCGCTGGTCAGGCCGCGCGTGGTCCAGCTGCCTTCCAGCGCTTCGCGTCCGGCCTTGCAGATTTCGCCCAGCGTCTCTTCCGACAGGCTGGACAGCAGATGCTGGCCCTGCGTCTGCATCATTCTGCGGGTGGCACGGAACTGGTCGGCGGTGGCGTCGTAGCTGTCTTTTTCCTTTTGCAGGGCGGCGCGCGACTGCTCGATCATCTCGCGGTTCTTGCCCGACAGCTGGTTGAGCTGGATCAGCTCGTCGCTGCGGCGCTTGATCTGCGCGGACAGGTCGATGCGGCTCTCATCCAGTTGCGCGATCACATCGTGGCTGACCGCGTGATACAGCATGTCGCGCCGCGCCGGAATCACCTGATGCGCCAGCAGATATTCCAGCGATTCGATGCCCGAGCGCACGCGCAGCGCCGCGTCGCCGCGGATGGTGGCGGCCAGCGCCTTCTGCGCCGACACGGTGAACACCCGGCTGCGCGGCAGCTTCAACACGCGCGCGGCTTCCTCCGCCTGGCGTTCGATGGTGGCCTGGACCTCGGCCTCGCTTTTCAGCTCGTCCCACAGCATGTCGATCTTGTTCAGCACCGCCACATGGTAGTTGGCATGCCGATGCACGTGTTTCTGCCAGATTTCGAGATCGGAACGGGTGACGCCGGTGTCGGTCGCCAGCAGAAACATCACCGCATGCGCATTGGGAATGACCGACAGCGTCAGCTCCGGCTCGGTGCCCAGTGCGTTGAGTCCCGGCGTGTCCAGGATCGTCAGTCCGGCCTGCAGCAGCGGGTGGGGATAATTGATCATGGCGTAGCGCCAGGCCGGCACTTCCACTGTGCCGTCGGCGCGCAGGTGGTGGCGTTCGCTTTCGTCCTCGCCATTCCACAGTCCGAGCTCGATCGCGTCCACCGCCGGCAGCAACTGGGTTTCGGTGAGTTTTTTCAGGCTGTCCCGCAGCTGGCGCGGGTCGTTCGGGTCGAGCGAAACGCGGACCCACTCGATCGGCATATGCTTCAAGCGCGCAAGCGAATCCTCGCGGCGGCGCGTTTCGATCGGCAGCAGGCTGAGGCAGGGACTGTCGTCCGGGTTGGAAAACAGCTCGGTCGGACACATCGTGGTGCGGCCGGCGTCGGAAGGCAGCAGGCGCTGGCCATGGTCGGCAAAAAACAGGGCATTGATAAGTTCGCTCTTGCCGCGCGAGAACTCGGCGACGAAGGCCACTACCAGCTTGTCCTGGCGCAGGTTCGACGCCGTGTCGGTCAGCCGCAGGGTACGCTCGGCGTCGATGCCGTGACGGCGGTCGAGCCAGTCCGCATAGTCTGCGATCGCGGCTGCCAGCCGCATGCGCCGTTCGCTGAAATCGGCGACTTCCTGTTCCAGATGGATGCTCATTTTCTGTTGCTGTTCTCGATATCAAGCCAGGGCATCTCGACCCCCCGCACCGCCACGGTTTTCTGCCGCGAACTCTCGCCCCGCACCAGGCGTACCGACGCTTTCGGCACGCCCAGCTGCGTGGCCAGCCAGCCCAGCAGATGCACATTCGCTCTATTATCGACCGCCGGGGCGGCAATCTTTAGCTTCAGCCGGCCACCGTGCTCGCCCAGCACGGCGGTGAGCCGGGCCCCTGGCTGAACATGCAGGTCGAGCAGCCAGTCGGCGCCGTCACGCCGTGCCCAGGCCGGCGGGGATAACGTGTTCACCCGGCCGTCAAAGGGCGCCGAGCAGGGCGCGTTCCATCGCCAGGATCGGCACCATCAGCACCAACTGGCACAGGATGAACAGCACCAGCGGCGTCAGGTCGATCTGGGCCACCATCGGAACGACACGCCGCAGCGGGCGCAGGAAAGGCTCGGACAACTCATACACCACCGGCATCAAGGGCGTGTTCGAATTGACCCACGACAGCACCGCGCGCACCAGCGTCAGGCCGATGATCAGGTATACCGTCAGGCTCAGCAGCCGCACCGCCGCCAGTCCCAGCATCACCGGCCACACCCGGCCGCCGGCGAGCGCGAACGGAAAGCCGTCCAGCCAGTACGAGGCAACGACGACCGCGAATTCGACTACAAATGCCAGCAGCAGGCAGGCCAGATCGAGGCCGAACAGCCCCGGCACCATGCGGCGCAACGGCTTGATCGCGAAATCGGTGAGGGCGACGATGAACTGCGCGAACGGATTGCGGAACGGCACCCGGAACAGCTGCATCATGAAACGCAACAGCACGGCGATCACGAACAGGTTGCCGAGCGTCTGGATCAGGAACTTCAGCGCAGCTTCGATCATCCTGGAAACCCCGGTTGGACGCGTCCGATGGTGCGTCTGGGCGAGTGTCTGGCACGAAGCGACGACGCAGCAGGCCGGGGCCTGCCAGGAGGAGCGACAAAGCCAGGCGCTCGACCGGGCGTGCCAGCGGGCACGTAACGAGTTTCAATTAAAGGATATATGCAATCGGAGGCATATAAACCAGCATTCATACCGGACTCCTTACATTCGATGAGTGGTCAACCGAGGTTTCCAGGATCATGCGAGTCTCCCGAGTTCATCGCCGAGCTCGGCGCTGCGACGGCTGGCGGCCTCCACCGCCTGGCTGATGGCCAGATTGACCGCTGCCGCCTCCAGCACGGCCATGCCGCGCTCGGTGGTGCCGCCTCGGGAGGTGACGCGCTGCCGCAGCACGCCGGGTTCCTCGCCCGATTCCAGCGCCAGTTTGGCGGCGCCGAAGAAGGTCTGCAGCGCCAGCTGGCGGGCGGTTTCCGGCGCCAGGCCCTGCGCCGCGGCGGCGGCTTCGAGCGACTCGATGAAATAAAACACATAGGCCGGGCCGCTGCCCGACACCGCAGTGACGGCGTCCAGTTGCGGCTCGTCGTCCACCCACACCACGCCGCCAACGGCACGCAGCACCGCTTCGGCCTGCGAACGCGCGTCCTGGCCGACGGCAGGCGCTGCGTACAAACCGGCAATGCCGGCCTGCACCAGGGCCGGGGTGTTCGGCATCGCGCGCACGATCCGGTTGTGCCCGCCCAGCCAGCGGGCGAGGTCGGCCACCCGCACCCCGGCGGCGATCGACACCACCAGCTGGCCGGCCAGCCTTGAAGCCAGCGCAGCCGCCACGTCGGGCAGGGTCTGCGGCTTGACCGCCAGCACGATCAGGCCGTGCAGCCGCGCCTGCGACAAATCCGTATGGGTCACCACGCCAAAGCGCGCGGACAGCTGCGCCCGCGCATCGGCATTGATTTCGACCACTTCGATGTCGGCAGGCTGGGTGCCGCTGGCGATCAGGCCGCCGATGATCGCGGCCGCCATGTTGCCGCCGCCGATGAAGCTCACTTTATGCATAGGTTTTCCTTTCGCCAAACACGGCGGTGCCGACCCGAACGATGGTCGCGCCCTCCAGAATCGCTGCTTCCAGGTCGCCCGACATGCCCATCGACAGGGTGTCGAGCGCGTGGCCGCGCGCGCGCAGCGCGTCGAACTGTTCGCGAACCTGCCGGAAGGCGGCGCGCTGCGCCGGAACCTCCGGCGTCGGCGCCGGAATCGCCATCAGGCCGCGCAACTGCACGCCGGACAGCTTCGACACGGCCGCGGCCAGGCCACCCAGCTCGGCCGGCGGTACGCCGCCCTTGCTGGCTTCGCCACTGACATTCACCTCGATGCAGACCTGCAGCGGCGGCAGGCCGGGCGGGCGCTGGGCCGACAGGCGCTCGGCGATCTTCAGCCGGTCGACGCTGTGCACCCAACTGAAATGCGCGGCGATCGCCCGCGTCTTGTTGCTCTGGATCGGCCCGATGAAGTGCCATTCGAGCGGCAGGTCGTGCAGTGCGGCCTGTTTGTCCAGCGCTTCCTGCACGTAGTTTTCTCCGAACGCGATCTGGCCGCAGGCGGCCAGATCGCGCACCGCCGCGGCATCGAAGGTCTTGCTGACGGCCAGCAGCCGAAGCGTCGCGGCGTCGCGCCCCGCCTCGGCGACAGCCGCTGCAATTCGCGCCTGCACCGCCTGCAAACGCTCACACGGCGTGCCGGCGGCACCGCTCGGGTCAGGCTCAAGTTTGCGCGCATCGGGGCCGTTATCCATATCGCTTATTATCTGACAAAACCCCACCCAATACTGAACGAGGCACGCGTGGACATTTCCGAACTGCTCGCATTCTCCGTCAAGAACAAGGCATCCGACCTGCACCTGTCCGCCAGCCTGCCGCCGATGATCCGGGTCAACGGCGACATCCGACGCATCAACCTGCCGCCGATGGATCACAAGGACGTCCACCGGATGGTGTACGACATCATGAACGACAGCCAGCGCAAGGTGTACGAAGAAACGCTGGAAATCGACTTCTCGTTCGAAATCCCCTCGCTGGCGCGCTTCCGGGTCAATGCCTTCAACCAGCAGTACGGCGCCGGCGCGGTGTTCCGGACGATTCCGTCCAAGGTGCTGACGCTGGAAGAGCTCAACTGCCCGCCGATCTTCAAGGAGATTTCCGACCAACCGCGCGGCATCGTGCTGGTGACCGGTCCGACCGGCTCGGGCAAGTCCACCACGCTGGCGGCGATGATGGACTACGTCAACGAGAACCAGTATGCGCACATCCTGACGGTGGAAGACCCGATCGAATTCGTCCACCAAAGCAAGAAATGCCTGATCAACCAGCGCGAAGTCGGCCCGCACACGCTGTCGTTTTCCAACGCGCTGCGCTCGGCGCTGCGCGAAGACCCGGACGTGATTCTGGTCGGCGAACTGCGCGACCTCGAAACCATCCGCCTGGCGTTGACCGCGGCCGAAACCGGCCACCTGGTATTCGGCACCCTGCACACCTCGTCGGCCGCCAAGACCATCGACCGCGTGGTCGACGTGTTCCCGGCCGCCGAGAAGGAGATGGTGCGCTCGATGCTGTCCGAATCGCTGCGCGCGGTGATCTCGCAGACGCTGCTGAAAACCAAGGATGGAACCGGCCGCGTGGCGGCGCACGAGATCATGATCGGCACCCCCGCCATCCGCAACCTGATTCGCGAAAACAAGGTGGCGCAAATGTATTCGTCGATCCAGACCGGCGGCAACATCGGCATGCAGACGCTCGACCAGTGCCTGCAGGACCTGGTTCGCCGCAACGTCATCGCACCGGGTACGGCGCGCAACGCCGCCCAAAACAAAGATGCCTTCATGGGCTGAGCTCAACCAGAGCCAAGGATTGATCAATGAACGCTGAAAAAACCATCCACGACCTGCTGCGCCTGATGCTGGCGAAGAACGCGTCCGACCTCTTCATCACCGCCGGTTTCCCGCCCGCGATCAAGGTCGACGGCAAGATCACCCCGGTATCGAACCAGAGCCTGACGCCTGCGCACACCAGCGAACTGGCGCGTTCGATCATGAACGAGCGACAGTGGAAGGACTTCGAGGCGAGCAACGAATCCAACTTTGCGATCAGTCCGCCCGAGATCGGCCGCTTCCGCGTCAACGTCTTCGTGCAGCAGGGCCGCGTCGGCATCGTGATGCGGACCATCGTCACCAAGATCCCCAGGATGGAAGAACTGAACCTGCCGCCGATCCTGCGCGACGTCGCGATGATCAAGCGCGGCCTGGTGATCTTCGTCGGCGGCACCGGCACCGGCAAATCGACGTCGCTGGCGGCGATGGTGGGTTTCCGCAACGAAAACGCCTGCGACCACATCATCACGGTCGAAGACCCGATCGAATACGTGCACGAGCACAAGAAATCCATCATCACCCAGCGCGAGGTCGGCATCGACACCGACAACTGGTTCTCCGCGCTGAAGAACACCCTGCGGCAGGCGCCCGACGTCATCCTGATCGGCGAAATCCGCGACCGCGACACCATGGAATACGCGATCGCGTTTGCCGAAACCGGCCATCTGTGCCTGTCGACGCTGCACGCCAACAGCGCCAACCAGGCCCTCGACCGCATCATCAACTTCTTCCCCGAGGAAAA
>DAHWJK010000040.1:0-6989 GCA_027344185.1 Thiobacillus sp. | reverse complement strand
GCCGTGGCTGGCGGGCGGCACGCCGATGGCCGGCAGCCGCGAAGGCCTGCCGCTCGATGCCGTCAGCCTGATTGCCGCCGCCACGCTGATCGCCGCCACGCTGGCCACCGTGTGGCTGCACCGGCAGCGCTTGGTCGCGCTGATCACCCTCGGCGTGGTGGGACTGGTGGTGTCGCTCGCCTTCATCAAGTTCTCGGCGCCCGATCTGGCGCTGACCCAGCTGTCGGTCGAGATCGTCACGATCGTCCTGTTGCTGCTGGCGCTCTACTTCCTGCCGCAGCAGGTCGCGCCGGAGAAGGACCGCACGCGACTCTGGCGCGACGGCGCGATCGCGCTCACGGCGGGCGCCGGCACCGCGGCGCTGGCCTGGGCGGTGCTGACCCGGCCCTACGACACCATCGCCGGCTACTACCTCGAAAACAGTGTGCCGGGCGGCGGCGGCAGCAACGTGGTCAACGTCATCCTGGTCGACTTTCGCGGGTTCGACACGCTCGGCGAAATCACCGTGCTGGCGCTGGCCGGACTCGGCATCGTGGCGATGCTGCAGGGCCTGCAGTTGACGGCGCCGACGCGCGACACCGCCGGGCGCCCGTGGGATAACGATGCCTATCCGCCCATCATGGCGACGCTGACGCGCATCCTGCTGCCGCTGGCACTGCTGGTTGCGGTGTTCATCCTCCTGCGCGGCCACAACCAGCCGGGCGGCGGCTTCATCGCCGGCCTGATCACCGCGGTCGCGCTGATCGTGCAGTATCTCGCCAGCGGGGCGGTGTGGACACACCAGCGCATGGCGTCCGACAGCCACCCGCTGGTGGCCTGGGGCCTCGGCATCGCCACCGTGACCGGCCTGGCCCGCTGGCTGTTCGGCTACCCCTTCCTCACCTCGACCTACGGCCACATGGACTGGCCCCTCGTCGGCGAATTCGAGCTCGCCTCGGCGATGGCCTTCGACCTCGGCGTCTTCCTCGTCGTCGTCGGCGCCACGCTGATGATCCTGGTCAACCTGGGCGGCCTGCATCTCGCCCTGCCGGGCCACAAGGAAAAACGCTGATGGAAATGCTGATTGCAGGGGTCATCGGCGTGCTCACCGCGGGCGGCGTGTTTCTCGCGCTGCGCGGCCAGACCTTTCCGGTGGTGCTGGGCCTCACACTGATGTCCTACGCCGTCAACCTGTTCCTGTTCGTCATGGGCCGCCTCGCGATCGGCGTGCCGCCGGTCATCAGCGAGACGGCGACGGGCTACACCGACCCGTTGCCGCAGGCGCTGGTGCTCACCGCCATCGTCATCAGCTTCGGCATGACCGCCTTCGTCATCGTGCTGGCGCTGAAGTCGCGCGCCGAACTCGGCAACGACCATGTCGACGGGCTGCAAGATGAGGAGGACCGGCGCGAATGATGAGTCTTGCCCAGTTGCCCATCCTGCCGGTGGTGCTGCCGCTCATCGCCGGCATCGGGCTGCTCCTGCTGCGCAACCGCAGCCTGGCCTTGCAGCGCGGCGTCAGTCTCGTCGCCACGCTGGCGCTGGTTCCGCTGGCGATCCTGCTGGCGCAGACGGCGAGCGAGGGCACCCATCTCGTCTATGCGCTCGGCAACTGGGCCGCGCCCTATGGCATCGTGCTGGTGGTCGACCGGCTGGCCGCGTGGATGCTGCTGACGACGTCGCTTCTGGCGGTGTTTGCGCTGCTCTACGCAATGCGCGGCATCGATACCCAGGGCCGCCACTTCCATGTGCTGTTCCAACTGCAGCTGTTCGGGCTGAACGGCGCCTTTCTCACCGGCGACCTGTTCAACCTGTTCGTCTTCTTCGAGGTCCTGTTGCTGGCCTCCTATGGGCTCTTGCTGCACGGCGGAGGTCGCCAGCGGGTGAAGGCGGGGCTGCATTACGTCGTGATCAACCTGGTCGGCTCGACGCTGTTCCTGTTCGCGGTCGGCACGCTGTATGGCGTGACCGGCACACTCAATATGGCCGACCTCGCGGTGAAGCTCGCGGCGACGCCGGCGGAAAACGCCGCGCTGGTGCAGTCCGCCGGCCTGCTGCTGTTCGGCGTGTTCGCACTGAAAGCCGCGCTGCTGCCGCTCTACCTGTGGCTGCCCGCCGCCTACACCCACACCAGCGCGCCGGTGGCAGCGCTGTTCGCGATCATGACCAAGGTCGGCGCCTACAGCATCCTGCGCGTCTACACCCTGATGTTCGGCGACGGTGCCGGGCCGGTGACTGGCCTGCTCGATGCCTGGCTGGCGCCGCTGGCGCTGGTCACCCTCGCGCTCGGCACGCTCGGCGTGGTGGCCAGCACCGCGCTGCGCCAGCAGGCAGCCTATCTGGTGGTGGCCTCGATCGGCAGCCTGCTGCTGGCCTTCGGCCTCGGCAGCGCCGGCGCCATCGCTGCCGGCCTGTATTACCTGCCTCACTCCGTATTCGCTGCCGGGGCGCTGTTCCTGCTGGCCGACACCCTCGGCCGCGCGCGCGGCCCGCTCGCCGACCGCTTCGAGCCCGGTCCGACGATGGCCGGCGCCCGCGTGCTGGGCGGGCTGTTCTTCGTCGTCGCCATCGCCATCGCAGGTCTGCCCCCACTGTCGGGTTTTCTCGGCAAGTTCATGCTGCTGCAGGCCGCGCTCGATTCGCCGCTGCTGCCCTGGGTGTGGGGCGTGGTGCTGATCAGCGGGCTGGTCGGCATGATCGCGCTGGCACGGAGCGGCAGCCTGCTGTTCTACCGCACCCACACATCGCACGACCCGGCCGCGCAGACGCCGCCGACCCTGGCCGCCCTGGCGCCGGTCTCGGGCCTGCTGCTGCTGCTCATCGGCATGGTGATCTGGGCCGGGCCGCTGTCGGATTACGCCAGCGCCACGGCACTGCAGTTGCTGCAGCCGCAGCAATACATCGGCGCCGTGCTGAGGGGCACACCATGAGACGTTTGCTGCCCCACAAGGGGACTCCAGCTTTCTACGCGCTGAAGCGCGTGAAAGATTGTATGCCGCACCCGCTGCTGAGCCTGTCGCTCGCTCTGCTGTGGCTGCTGCTGGTCAACCGGTTTTCCGCCGGGCACGTCGTGCTGGGCGTGCTGCTCGGCTGGCTGATTCCCTTCGTCACCTCGCCCTTCTGGCCGGAGCAGATCCGCATTCGCCGCCCGCTCACGCTGCTGCGGTTTTTTGCGGTGTTCATGCTCGACATCGTGCGCGGCAGTTTCCAGGTGGCCTGGCTGATCCTGAAAGGCCCGGCCGGCTTGCGTCCGACTTTTATCGAGGTGCCACTGGCGCTCGAAACCGATCTCGCCATCAGCCTGCTGGCCAACACCATTTCGCTGACGCCGGGCACGGTGTCGGCACGTCTCGCCGCAGACAAGCGCACGCTGGTCGTGCACACGATCGACACCGCCGACGCGGCGGCATTGATCGCCGAAATCAAGCAGCGTTACGAGACGCCGCTGAAACAGGTTTTCGAACAGGAGCGCGCATGATGCTGAGCACCGTCATTCCGATCGCCTACGCCCTGGTCGCCCTGGCCTTCCTGATGAGTTTCTGGCGCCTGCTCAGGGGCCCCGACGCGCCCGACCGCATCCTTGCGCTCGACACGCTGTACGTGAACACCATCGCGCTTTTGGTTCTGCTCGGCATTCACCTCGGCAGCGCGATCTATTTCGAGGCAGCGCTGCTGATCTCTATGATGGGCTTCGTCGGCACGGTGGCGCTGTGCAAATACCTGCTGCGCGGGGACATCATCGAATGAGGACCGGACCGCCATGACCGACATCCTGCTTTCCCTGCTGATCCTGACCGGCGCCCTGTTCACCTTCGTCGGTTCGCTCGGGCTCATGCGCCTGCGAGACTTCTACACCCGTCTGCACGGCCCAACCAAGGCCACCACGCTGGGCGTTGGCTGCCTGCTGATCGCCTCCGCGCTGTTCTTCAGCCTGCACGGGGACGGCGTCAGCCTGCACGAGGTGCTGGTGACGCTCTTCCTGTTCATCACCGCGCCGGTTTCCGCGCACCTGTTGGCCAAGGCGGCGCTGCACCTGAAGCTCAGGTCGCTTGCGGCGCTCCCCGCGCAGGACACCTCGAGCGCGCCGGACGCGGCGCTGCAGCGCGATCCGGCGGACTGACTGCACGTATATCCGTATTCGTGCCGCGGCCGCGCCCTGGAAACCCTCGCAGGCGGTCAGGTTTCGACCGGCCTTTCAACCCTCACAGCCGGGGCAGGATCATTTTTTTCGGTCTACCATGAGACCATGGCCGAACCGCTGCGCTACCTGTCCCGACTTGCCCTGTTTGCCTGCCTGACGCTGCTGTTGGCCGCCCCGGCGAGTGCGGCGATGGTGCGGGTGCTGACGGTGCAGGGGGCGATCAGCCCGGCCAGCGCCGACTACCTGCTGCGCGGCATCAACAAGGCGAACGACGATCAGGCGCACCTGATCGTGATCGAGATGGACACGCCAGGCGGACTCGACACCTCGATGCGCGACATCATCAAGGCCATTCTGGCTTCCCGGGTTCCGGTCGCGACCTATGTTTCGCCGCAGGGGGCCCGCGCCGCCAGCGCCGGCACCTACATCCTGTATGCCAGCCACATTGCGGCGATGGCGCCGGCCACCAACCTCGGCGCGGCGACACCGGTCGAACTGGCGCCGGGAGGCGGCGACAAGCCGGCCGCGGACAAGCCCGCTGCGACACCGCCGGGCGAGCCGAAAATGCGCAAGGCGGTGCATGACGCCGCTGCCTACATCCGCGGGCTGGCCGAGCTGCGCGGACGCAACGTCGAATGGGCCGAGCGGGCGGTGCGCGAAGCCGTCAGCCTGCAGGCGTCCGACGCACTGAAGCTGAAGGTGGTGGACGTGGTGGCGACCGATCTCGGCGACCTGCTGCGACAGGTCAACGGCCGCGCCATCCCAATGGAGGGCCGGCCGATGGATGGCCCTCAGACGGGTGGCCGGACCGTCACCCTCGACACCGCGCAGGCGGAAATCGAACGCGTGATGCCGGACTGGCGCAGCCGCCTGCTGGCGGTGATCGGCGACCCCGGGATTGCCTACATCCTGATGCTGCTCGGCATCTACGGCCTGATCTACGAATTCTCCAATCCCGGCATGCTGTTTCCCGGCGTGGTCGGCGGCATCTGCCTGCTGCTCGCGCTGTTCGCGTTGCAGGTCATGCCGATCAGCTATGCCGGGCTGGCGCTGATCATACTCGGCATCGTGCTGATGATTTCGGAAGCCTTCATCCCCAGTTTCGGCGCGCTGGGGCTGGGCGGCATCATCGCTTTCGTCATCGGCTCGGTAATGCTGATCGACACCGACCTCCCCGACTACGGCATTCCCTGGATGCTGATCGTTCCGGTGGCATTTGGCAGCGCGTTGTTCAGCTTCTTTGTCGCCGGCATGGCGATCCGCGCGCGGGCGCGGCCGGTGGTCACCGGCGCGGAGGAAATGATCGGTGCCCCCGGCGAAATTCTGGAGGACCTGGAGCATGAAGGCTGGGCACGCATCCACGGCGAGCAGTGGCGGGTGCGCAGCGCAGTGCCGCTGAAGCGCGGCAGCCGGGTGCGGGTGCGCGCCCGGCACGATCTGTTACTCGACGTGGAAGCGGAAAAGGAGAACGGACATGTTTGAATTCGGCTGGATCAGTCTCGTCTTTGTCATCATCGCGCTGCTGGTCGCCAGCATCCGCATCCTGCGCGAATACGAGCGCGGCGTGGTGTTCATGCTCGGTCGCTTCTGGAAGGTGAAGGGGCCGGGGCTGATCATCATCATTCCCGGCATCCAGCAGATGGTGCGTGTCGACCTGCGCACGGTGGTGTTCGACGTGCCGAGCCAGGACGTGATTTCGCGCGACAACGTCTCGGTCAAGGTCAATGCCGTAGTGTATTTCCGCGTCATCGATCCGGCCAAGTCCATCCTGCAGGTGGAGGATTACCTCGTCGCCACCAGTCAGCTGGCGCAGACAACGCTGCGCGCGGTGCTGGGCAAGCACGAGCTCGACGACATGCTGGCCGAGCGCGAGCGCCTGAACCAGGACATCCAGCAGCTGCTCGACGCGCAAACCGACGCCTGGGGCATCAAGGTGTCCAACGTCGAAATCAAGCACGTCGACATCGACGAAACCATGGTGCGCGCGATCGCCAAGCAAGCCGAGGCCGAGCGCGAGCGGCGCGCCAAGGTGATCCATGCCGAAGGCGAACTGCAGGCTTCCGAAAAGCTGCTGGCCGCCGCCGATGTCCTCGCCGGCCGGCCGCAAGCGATGCAGTTGCGCTATCTGCAGACGCTGTCCAACATCGCCGGCGACCGCTCCAACACCATCGTCTTCCCGATGCCGGGGGAACTGATGAACCTGATGATGCGCAACGGCAAGTCCGGCGAATAGCCGCCCGAAAAAACCACGCCAAATACAAGGTTACGGTGGCATGCCGGCCCGCATCACGGTATGCTCAGCGCCAATCCCGAACGCATTCGGGAACCTGTGAGGTACGCGTCCACTCTGTATCCGCACACTGTTTCGCAATTCATTAGAGGAGGTCAGATGAACCCGCAAGTCACCACCCTGGGCCGCAGCCAGTCTGCGGCGATGTCGACCAACAAGGTCGTCAGAAACACCTACATGCTGCTGTCGATGACGCTGGCGTTCGCCGCGTTGACCGCCGGCGTCTCGATGTCGCTGAACCTGCCGCATCCCGGCCTGATCATCACCCTGGTCGGCTACTTCGGCCTGCTGTTCCTGACCAGCAAATTCCGTGACAGCGGCCTCGGCATCGCCTTCGTGTTCGCGCTGACCGGTTTCATGGGCTATACGCTCGGCCCGATCCTCAACGCCTATCTGGCACTGCCCAACGGCTCGCAGGTGGTGATGATGGCGATGGGCGGCACCGCCGCGATCTTCCTCGGCCTGTCGGCCTACGTGATGACCACCCGCAAGGACTTAAGCTTCATGGGCGGCTTCCTCATGGTCGGCATCCTGGTGGCTTTCCTCGCGGGCCTGGGCGCCATCTTCTTCGAGATGCCC
>DAHWJK010000033.1:0-15711 GCA_027344185.1 Thiobacillus sp. | reverse complement strand
TATTCGTAGCGAACCTGCAGGCGGTCGGGTTGCGCCTGACCGTTGTTATAGACGAGGCGGCTGATCCGAATAGGCCGGCCCTGGGGGTCGCGCTCGGTGCGGGTGGTGGCGAGCGGCTGGCCGGTGGGGCTGAGCTTTGTTTCCTCGGTGAGCCGGCCGAGTGTGTCGTAGCCGTATCGAATGTTGGCTTCCCCGCAGCTGGCGCAGCCGGCGCCTTTCACTTCCAGCAGGCGGTATTCGTTGCCGACGATGGCGTGGGTGTAGGTGGTGGTCTGGTTGAGGCTGTTGGTGAGAAGGGTCTTGCCGGGGGTAGTGAAGTCGAGCATGACTTGTTCGATGCCGGTGCCGGGGGCGGGCTTGCCGTCCTTGCCCAAACGTTTGGGTTCGCCCCGGACGCTGAGGATGCCGCGACCCTGGGTGTCGTAGGCCCAGGTGGCGATGCGCTGGAGCTTACTGCCCTGCCCTGCTGCGCTCTCTCCTGCCACGCCCTGCCCTGCCACGCTCAGCCCGGTGAGCAGGGTCGGGTGGGCCGGGTCTTCGTAGTGGTAGTGGCGAGCGACAGCGCCGGGCAGGTCGACGCGGACGAGGTTGGCGAGAAGCTCACGCGGAGCGCCGAGGGTGCCTTTTGGAGGGGCACTGCCGTAGGCGTAGCCGAAGCGGCCGACGGGACTGTCGATGTGGGTGATGCCGTTGAAGCGGTCGGGGGCGCGCCTGCCGGGGTAGCCCAGCACGAGGCTTCTGCCCTGCGGGTCGGTGACCTTGACCAGCACGCCGGCGGGGTCGCGGGTGAGGCTGACGAATTCACCGGTGGCCGCCTTGAGCTGGGTGAGCTTGCCCTGGGGGTTGAAGCTGAGGGTGCGGCCGCTGGTCCAGGTCCAGGTGTAAGTCTCGCCGCGTGCGGTCTTGTGGAGGGCGAGCCGGCCATGGGCGCGGTTGTGGGTGGCGCACTGGCTGGGGTTCTTCGGATCACGCACGAAGATGATGCGAGTGCCGTCGGCCTGGACGATCTGCAGAGTATTGCCGATGACATACAAGTCGGTTTCATAACTCAAGCGCCAGCCACGGCCGAGGATGCCGGGCGGGGTCTTGGGGTCGGACTGGCTGCTGTTGTAATGACGGACGATTTCGAGGCCGAGCACGCCGGGCAGTGCGGGCAGGTCGACTTCCTGTTGGTATTTGTTGCCGGTGATGACGTTGATGGGGTTGCCGGCGCCCTGGTTGGTCTCCGAGCTGTTGCCCAGGCTGGCGGGGCCGGCGCCGTCGCAGGGGGAGCCGGCGGGACCCGGGCCGCACTGGGTGGGGGTGACGCCGCCGGGCGGGACGGTGTCGGCTGAGTAGGCCGCCGGGCTGATGAGCAGCAGCACGGCAAGAAGATTGATCAGGCGCATGGTTCAGCGGTTTCCGTTGATCGATGGGAGGCCGGATGACGCCGGACTGGCATTGACCGGACTGCCATCGGGATTGATCAGACCCTTCTCGAGCAGGCAGCAGTAGTTCTTGCCGCAGCCGGGATCGCAGCGAGCATTGCCCTGGGTGCAGCCGGGCGGCAGGCAACCGTTGGGATCGGTGGTGGGATCGCACACGGGCTGGGGCTCGAACGTGCATGCCGGGTCGGTAACCGGGCACTTCGGCAATTGCCCGTCTTCCGGCTCGGGGCCCGGACCCGGTCCGGGGTCCTCGGGCTTGCCGGCGTTGCCGGGGCCGGGGATGCTGGCGTTGGCATTTTCTATTGCGGGGCTTTGCATGCGCATCACGGTGTGAGTGACCACCGGGATGCGTTTGGCTGCAACCAGCCCCTGGCGAAAAGCGTCGGGGTCGCCGCTGTTGAGGATGCCGAGCGCCCAGTTCATGAATTTGCCAGCAAGCGGAATCTGTTTGCGCTCGGGGATGCCGTAGGTGATTCGCAGCTTCAAGAGGTTGGCGTCCGCCAGGGTCTGGCCGGATGCATTGGTCTGGGGGTCGTTGTTGCAGCCGGGCACGTCGATCGGGCACTTGATGAAGGCCAGGTTGCTGTTGGGGATGACACGCGAGCTGGTCTTGAGCTTGGCGGCAAGGCCGGGGCTGGCGTAGTCGTCGAAGCTCTCTTTGGTGGGGGAGAGAATTTCGATGCGAACGTAGGGGGTGTCTGCCACGGCCTTGGCATAAGAGGCGGCGAGCTGGGCGGTGCTAGTGCCGCCGCCGTGATAGCCGGTCATGGCGCGGGTAAACGCGGCGCGGATGGCGGCGGGGCTGGCGTTGCTGGTGGTGCCGGCGCGGGCGGCTTCGAAGGTGGCGTAGTTGAGCTGGCTCTTGCTGTGGTAGAGCAGGCCGTATTGAATCAGGTTCATCAACAGGAACAGGACGATGGGGACGACAACGACGAATTCGACGAGGGTGGCGCCGCGCTGATTGTGCCAGCTCAGGCAGAGGCCGCGCTGGGGGCGCGATACAAAGTGGAAACGCGGAAGCGAGCGGCGCATGGCTGTGCTAGATCAGGGTTTGCCAAGCAGGGATTGCTCGGCCCAGCCTTCCGCGTCGGCACCTTTTACCCTGAGGTAGCGGCCCTGGGTTTCGCCGAGGTAGATGACTTCTTCGTTTTTGCCAAGCTGGCCGAGGACCTTGGCCTGGGGCTGCGCATCGTGCAAGAGTTTGACGCGGGCGATGCGGGCGACCAGGACGTCGCCGGCGGTGAAGCCATTGACGACGTGACCCGTCTGCTGAGCGGAGATGCTGGCTTGGCCGGCTCCGGCTTGCGCCGCGCTGGCCTGCTCCGTCTGGAAGCGGGCCCAGGCCTTGTCGTAGCTGGCAGCGGCGAAGCCGTTGAGTTTCTGGCTGCCGAACAGCGCGAGCGGCACGCCGCGTCCGCCGATGGCGCGCCATTCGGACTCGGCTTGAGCGTTGGCGGAAACGTCCTTTTCCAGATAGGGAATGTTACGGCTTTGCATGTGCGCCAGTGCGCGTTTGCAATAGCCGCAGGTGGGGGTGGTGTAGATGACGACTTCGCCGGGTCGGGCTTCGCGGATGTCGATGCCGGCGGGGCGCGCGCCGGTGCTGGGGGTTTCGATGCTGCGAAACACTTCGGCCACGCCCCGGTTGATTTGCCGGTTGACCTGGCCCTGCACGGCGTTGTTAAACGTAGAGAGTGGATCCCAGGCCAGTGCAGATTGAGTGAGCGCAAGCAGGCTCCATCCAAACGAAACAAGCAGGCGCTTCATGCGTAGATCTCCTGTGGGCTATTCGACAGTTTCGGCGCCAGCGACTGGCCTGCCTGCAGACCGAGCCGCGCAGCCTCCCCCGCCGCCAGTTCCAGCGTCTGCCAGGCGCCGACATAGGCGGCGGCGCGCCAGGGTGCGAGTCGGGGGACGATTCGGCGGATGACGCCGCTGCGGTCGAGAAACACGACATCGATGGGGGCGCGCATGAAGGCGGTGTGTACCGAGGCGCAGGGTACGAGCAAGAGGCCTTCGCCGGGTTTCAGCGCAGGGGCGAACAACAGGCCGCGCAGCCGGCTGAAAAAGCCGTCTGCACGGCGGATGGCAAGCGGGAGGTTGTGCGGGGAGGTTTTCATGCGGCGCTTAAAACCCCGAGGCAATGAACTTCATGACGATGGGGAACATGAGGATGGCGAACACGCAGGGGAAGATGAAGAACAGCAGCGGGAACAGGAGTTTGACTGGGGCTTCCATGGCGAGCTTCTCGGCGCGGGCGAAGCGTTCGGTGCGGCGCTGGTCGGCCTGGGCGCGGAGTATCGGGCCGAGACTCATGCCAGTGGCCTCGGCCTGGATCAGGCTGGCGACGAAGCTGGAGACCGATGGCATGTCCATGCGGGCGGCCATCTCACGCAGGGCGTCGCTGCGGGGCTTGCCGGCGCGGACGTCGCGCAAGAGGCGAGCGAATTCGTCCTTCAACGCACCGGCCGGGCCCTTGTCGACGGCCTGCTGGATGGCGCCGGTGAGATTGAGGCCCGATTCGATGCACAGGGTGATCAGGTCGAGCATGAAGGGCAGCGACTTCAGGGCCTGGCGGCGGCGGACATCGATGCGGTCCTTGAGCCAGACCGCGGGATAAACGAAGCCGAGCAGAAAGCCGACGAGGAAGGGCCACAACCCAGGCAGACGGAAGCTCGCTGCGAGCCAGACGCCGACGGCGCCGAAGGCAAGCCCCCACCACAGGCGACCGGCCAGGTATTGGGCGGGGCTCAACGCAAAGTCGAGCCCCGCAATGCGCAGCCGGATGAGGAGCAGGGCTTGTCGCCCCGGTGACAGCCAGGGGTCGATATAGTGCGCCAGCCATTGCACCGGCCACCACAGCAGGCGGTAGCCGGCAGGCGGCGCGTCGAACCAGGTACGGTCCTGCTCGGGCACCGCTGCCGCGAGGCGCGAGACGACCCAGGCGACCAGCGCGAACGACAGCCCCGCCGCCAGGGCAAAGCCAGAGAGGACCCACTGGGGATTCAGGTCGGGCAGGGTCATGCGGGCGGACTCATACGTCGATGGCCACGATGCGGCGGATGATCCAGACGCCGAAGAATTCCATGATGGCGACCGCCACCAGCACGCCCCACCCCATTTGCGTGGTCCACAGCAACGACATTGCGTCGGGTTCCATCCGGCTGAGCACCCACAGCAGGAACACGGGCAACAGGCCGACCACCCACGCCTGCAGCTTGCCCTGCGCGGTCAGCGCGCGGATCTTGAGCTCCATGGCGTGCTGGCTGCGCAGGGTGGCGGCGGTGCGCTCCAGCGTTTCGGCCAGTCCGCCGCCGGTCTCGCCGGCGATGCGCATGGCCGAGACCATGAGCTTGACCGACTGCACGGGCACGCGGTGGCTGAGGTTCTCCAGCGTATCGTCGAGCGTCACGCCGAGGCGCTGTTCGTGCTGCATGAGCTGGAATTCCTGCGACAGCGGCGATGCCAGTTCGGCGCACACATGGCGCACGGCAGTCGCCAGCGACAGCCCGGCCTTGGCACCGCCGGCGATCATCAGCAACGCGTCGGGCAACTGCGCCTCGATGCGCTCGATGCGGCGGCGGCGCATCCAGCGAAAAATCAGACGCGGTGCAAACGCCAGCAGCGCGGCGACGATAAATGCCAGCACCAGGCTGTGGGTCGCCAACCAGGTGGCGGCTGCGGCCAGCAGCATCAGGGCGAGGTTGATTGCATACAGCCGCGACGGATCGGCGAACAGAAAGAGCTCACGCAGGTTGAAGTGGGTGTCGCGAGTGAAGCGGGTGCGATAGGCGACGAGCAGCTTGCCGCCGAGGTCGAACGAGGCCCACACCAACAAGGCGGCGGCAACCGCAATGGCGAGGGTGAATCCAGTGGCGATCATGACTCGCCCTGCCGGTTGAACAGCGACAGGTCGAGCTCGATGCCCGCCTCGCGCAAATTGTCGTAGAAAGCGGGCACGGCGTTGCAACCGGTGAAGCGGCCGACGACGCGACCCTGCGTGTCTCGCCCCTGCTGCTCGAAACGGAACAGTTCCTGCAACTGGATTTTTCCGGACTCGATGCCGGTGACTTCGACGATGCCGGTGATGACGCGACGGCCGTCGGCGAGTCGTGCCTGCTGGATGAGAAGATCGACGGCGGAGGCGACCTGGTCGCGGATGGCGGTCAGCGGCAGGTCCATGCCGGCCATCAGCACCAGCGTTTCCAGCCGAGCGAGCGCGTCGCGCGGGCTGTTGGCGTGCAGGGTGGTGAGCGAACCGTCGTGGCCGGTATTCATGGCCTGGAGCATGTCGAGCGCCTCGCCGCCACGGCATTCGCCGACAACGATGCGGTCGGGCCGCATCCGGAGCGCGTTCTTGACCAGGTCGCGGATGGCGATCTGGCCGCGGCCTTCGGCATTGGCCGGACGGGCTTCAAGGCTGATTAGATGGGAATGCGCCAGCCGCAGCTCGGCGGCATCTTCGATGGTGATGATGCGTTCGCAGTCCGGAATGAAATTGGACAGCACGTTGAGCAGCGTGGTCTTGCCCGATCCAGTGCCGCCGGAAATGACGACGTTCTTGCGGTGCAATACGGCCAGGCGCATGAATTCGGCCATGTCAGGGCTCAGCGCGCCGAAGCCAATCAGGTCATCTGCAGTCAGCGTGCGGCGCGAGAATTTTCGGATAGTGAGCGCAGGCCCCTTGATCGCCAGCGGCGGGATGATGGCGTTGACCCGCGAGCCGTCCTTGAGACGGGCGTCGACCATGGGCGAGGATTCGTCGATGCGTCGTCCGATGGGAGCAACGACGCGCTCGATGACGCCCAGCACGGCGCGATCGCTGGTGAAGACCGTCGGATGACGGACAAGCCGGCCTTCGCGTTCGAGATAGATTTCATCGAAGCGGTTGACCATGATTTCGGTGATGCTGTCGTCGGCCAGCAATTCTTCCAGCGGCCCCAGGCCCACCGCCTCGTTAAGCACATCGCGCACCAGGCGTTCGCGGTCGATGGCGTCGGGCAGTGCAGATTCCTTGTCGATGATTTCGCGAACGAGCGACTCGGTTTCCGCGCGAAGTTCGCCGTCTTCCATGCGCATCAAATCGCGGCGGCGGAGGTCGATGACATCGAGCAGCTGCTCGTGGGTACGGCGTCGCCAGAAATGATGCGGCGTGGCGGTGTAGGCGGGTGCAACCGACCGGATCCCTGACGACTGGGGTGGGACAGGGCTGGATGCCTGCTCCGGCGCGGATCCATGGGACTCGGCTTGCAGCCAGTCCTCGACCCGGATCATGTAGGGGCCCATGACGATCTCATCCGACTGGGCGATGGGACCGTGCTGCTCAACCCGGCTGCCGTTGACCCAGGTACCCGAAAACTGGCCGAGATCCTGGATGAACAGGCCACGCTTGGTGCGATAGATGCGCGCGTGTTCGCGCCCGATGCGCCAGCCCGAAAGCCTGATGTGGCACTCCCGGCTTTTGCCGATCATGGCGGCGGTGTCTTCGATCAGCTCGGCACGCTGCTTTTTGTCGGGATCGGTGATGTAGATCTGGAACATGGACGCGTGCTCATTATTCGGGATCAAGCCACGGGGACGCGACATGCCCTCCCCTGTCAGTCCCGGGCGGATGAAGACCCGGCACGGCAGCCAGATCCTGGGGGCCGACGCGCGGTGTGTTTTCCAGGCGGGCGTTGGCCTGGGCCATGCTTGCCTCTTGCGCCAGCGTGTTGTTGTCCACCGCGACCGGCGTGACGAAGACGACCAGTTCGGTTTCGTTGTTCTGGAATCGCTTGGAACGGAACAAGGCGCCCAGCACGGGAATGTCGCCCAGGAACGGCACCTTCTCGAGCGAGGTACTGGTGTCCCGTCTGAGCAGACCGGACAGCACGATGGTGCCGCCTTCCATCACGTTGAACTCGGTCTCGGTCTTGCGGGTGCGCAGGGCCGGCCCGCCGATGGTACTGATCGAGGTGTCGATGTCGCTGACTTCGCTCATGATCTTGGCGCGAATCACACCGTTGTGATCGACGCGCGGCTCGATGTCGAGGCGGATGCCATAAGGCTTGAACACGATGGTGGTGCCGTTGATGTTGCTGACGGAATAAGGGAATTCGCCGCCGGCCAGGAAGGTGGCCTTGGCACCGCTGCGTGTGGAAAGCGTGGGCTGGGCGAGGATGGTCGCGGTGCCGTTTTGCTCCATCAGGTTGAGCTGGGCGTTAAGGCCCATGTTGAGCGCGGACAGGATATTGAGACTGGACGTAAGCGGAATGCCGAGCCCTGCCCCCGCCGGATTGGTGATGGGCGGGGTGTTGTCCGAACCGGTCTGGACATTGATCTGGTAGGGACCATCATTGCCGCGCCGGAATGGCATCCATATACCGCCTATTGCAACGCCGCCCGTTGCGTTCCACTTAAGACCGATTTCCTTGAGCGCGGTGATGGGAAATTCGACGACCTTGACGTCCATCACGATCATTTTTTCCCAGCCGATGCGGTTGGTGAAATTGACGATCTGCGGGTAGCGCTTGGCCAGCTCGTCGATCTTGGCCAGATCGCGGTCGGAGAGGCTGTCGCCCTCGACGATCACTTTGTCGCCGATGACCGCAGACCTGGCATTGGGTATGGCGGCAAGAAATGCGGCGATCTCCCAGGTGACCCGTGCGATATCGCTCGGCATGACGTTGACCTTGATGCGACGGCTTCGTCCGTTGCGCGTCCAGATATGCAGGGAGGAGACGCCGACCTCGTTGGCGATGAGCAGGATTTCCCTGTCGTCCAGTACCGCGGCAGAAAGCGTCTTGCCGTTGCCGACGGCAAGGCGTCCCGCATTGGGCTCGGCGATGACACGCGTCTCGCCCACGAACATTTCGATTTCACCGGCGAATCCTGCCTGGGGCACGGCGCTGGGCACGTTGCGCCCCGCCTTCCGTGCAGCCCGTTGACGTGCCGAAGACGTGCCAGCTTCAGCCGCTGCCCCCGCAGCGTCGCCTGCAAGGGTCCCGCTGGAAATGGCGGGCCGTATGCCACGATGGGTCTCATGTGGGAACTGGGCTTGCGCCCCGCCGGCGGCCCCTGCTGGCGCGGCCGGGTCTGCCGCATGGGCCGCTGACACAGCCAGCACAAGCATTGCCAGGCTCTGGCCGATAATTTTTATGATGCACTTCAACATTCAACTCCCTTTTTTATCTCCGTGCCCGATCCATCGGGAACCCGGACAGGACGGCAGCGCATGGATTTGCAGTGCCGTACGGTTTTTTCTATCTTCCCTACGGCAGGCCGAGCGTTTCTCCTGCCTGTGCAGCACCCATGCGCTGGCCCTCGGTAATCGGCCCTCCTCCGTAGATCACCGGAACGGAACTTCCCACCGAGGAAAATCCACTGGCAAGCCCCAGCAAGCTCAAGGCATCGGAGCGATCCCTCGAGACGCTGCTGGCGTCGTTGGGCGCACGCAAGAGCGCGGTGACCCGCCCGACCTCGCGTGCGGCAATGACGCGTTTTGCATCCTCGGGCGTGGTGTCCAGCGTAATGGTGGTGAAGGTGCGTTGCCCCCCCGGGTCCTGATCGTCCGGTGACGCTTTCGTGCCCGTGGCGAGCACGGTGACGCTTTGCAAAAGCGTGAAAGTGAAGTTCTTGCTGTCTTTTTTCAGCGAGACCACGATATCGATCAAATCGCCCGGCTCCACCATGCCGGACAACGAACTGATCTCATCGACGGGCACCGTCACGGCGCGCCGGCCCTGGGCAAGCCGCGCGGAAAAAGTGGGGGTGCGCAGCCCTTCCAGCTGTGACCAGATCAAGGGCTCGCCTGAGTTGGCGGGATACGCAAGCACAGCGCCTTCGGCCCGGCCGAACTGGTCGGGGGTGATCGCACCGGAATGTGCCCATTCTTTAGGGACGGGACGTACGGCCACATTGTCTGCGGACAGAGCGCTCCCCTTTTCGAGATCGGTTTTCGCCACGACCATTTGCACCATGGCCTTGTTCTTTTCGCGTGCCTCGATCTCGGCCATCTGGGCGCCCAGGTAGTTCTTGGCGCCCAAGGCTGCCAGTCCGCCCACGCCCAATGCAGCAAGTAGAACAATCCAGTTTTTGTTGATTCTGTATGCCATGGTTTGAAATTTCTTACAGGGGGAGTGAAATGAAGCTACTGAGATTGTCAAAAGCGGCTTTCACCGCGCCGAGAAACTGGTCAATGACCGAAGTTTCGCCGGTGAAGCTGATCCCGATCATCATCATGACGACCAGCATGGCAACGAGGTATTCGGTCATGGACTGACCCCCCTGGCGGGATCGGGAGTGAAGGAGGCTCATGGCATTTCAATCATGGTCATGACGATACGGGTCTCGCCTGCGCGGTGAACCAGGGTTAAGTTGGCCTCGCGCCTGTCGCCTTTAAATATCTGCACATGCTCGGCTGTACCCTGTCGCAGCGGCGGCCCGTCGGGCCGCATGCCGCGCGCGGCGAGCTCACGCGACAAGGCGACGAGATTCGACGGGATGGAGTGGGTATTGCTCAACACCAGCTGCCGTGAACGCTTGCCGGCATCCACCGACTCCAAGTCAGACAACAGAGCAGAATCGACAGGTAGACGAAAACCCAGCGGCCGGCCTGCAAGCTTTTTGGCCTCGCGGGAATCGGCAACGGAGATGAGCGCTTCGGTCACTCCTGGCTCGATCGGCCGGATGCTGACGGAGATGAAGTACTCATCGCGCCCTTGCGAAAGAATCAACCTGTCGGGCAGGCGTTCCGACGCGTGCCGCGGACCGAGCGCATCGCGATAATGCCGCGCGACATCCTCCGGCTGGCGTTTGATCAAAACCCGCTGCGTGCGCATGGGAATGCCGTTTAGGCGCACCTGTTCTCCGACGGATTCCACGCGCGCGTTTGACGGTGCCGGCAATTGCGGCCACGCGACAGCGCACGGCATCACCAGCACCATGCATACAGAAAAAAGGAATGTCCGGATCATTTGAGCCTGTCTGCGTGCACGCGGTCTGGCTCGACGCGGCCGATGTCGGGCGGCGGCGCACCGTACTCGAACAAGGTAAAGGCCAGGTCGACGATGGGATTGCCACCCAGGACTTCGAGCGGCTTGTACGGGAACGGGCCAAGCGGATTGAATCCGTCTTTCTTGATCTTCTCTTCGATGATGCCAGGACCGCTTGCTGCCCATGAATCAGCCAGCACGGTTGTGGAACGGTTAATAGACAGCTTCAGCTTGTCGAAGGGCTGGAAACCGGCGATATCCGCCACATTGACGGTGACCTGGCCGGTGTAGAGATTGTCCTGCGGCAGGCCGAGCGCTGGCGCGTAGAACGCACCAAACGGCTGAGTTGTCGATGCGCGCGTCGTCTCGACGCCGACATTGCTTACGAACTTGGGAAGCAAGGGATGCCCCCGATGATCGAACCATAGCGTGTTGCGGTGCGCATCGAAGTCGCCCGCTGCATCACCGGTCTTGACCGGCGCGTCGCTGTTGCTGAAGAAACGCCGCCTGACTTCCATCGCAAGCCCGGCATCGGTTTTCCAGCCGTCCGTGGCGGACGAGTGCCTGACCGTTCCTTCGAACGCCGTGTAGCGGCTGGCGACTGCAGCGGTTTGCGCGATGTCCATGTATTTTCCGATCAGCGGCACGGCCAGCAGCAGGGGAACCAGCACGAAGGCCAGCACGACAAACTCCACCGTCGACTGTCCCCGCTGGCGCAACGGCCCGGATGCGCTGGCGCACATGCTACTCATTGCCACCCTTGCATGGGTCGTTTCCGGTGCGTGCTTTCTCGGCCGCGCACCAGCGGCTCATCGGATTGTCCGGATCAGACCTGGTGTTCTTTTCGGATATCACCTTCTCGCCACGCTTGGGAAAAAAGAGGTCGGGCGACAGCGCCACATTGTGCGCATAGGAAACAAACTTCTCGACGCGCTC
Organism: Thiobacillus sp.; assembly: GCA_027344185.1. Classification (GTDB taxonomy): domain Bacteria; phylum Pseudomonadota; class Gammaproteobacteria; order Burkholderiales; family Thiobacillaceae; genus Thiobacillus. The sequence continues at coordinate 4,376 of DAHWJK010000033.1, read as the reverse complement.
CGTCTTGCCACTGGCGACGACTTCGTTTTCAAAAGTGACGTGTGAAGGGAAATCGAGCCCGGTGGCGTGGATGCACGCGACGAATTCCACGGCACCCGCGCTGATCCGTCTCGTTTCGCAGGTGCGTCCGGGTATAAGCATCTTGTGTCCGAGCGGAGCCGTGACCGTCACCTTGCCGCTCAGTTGCGCCGCATCGAACGAAGTCTTGAGCATGTTGGCCAGACCGGGAATGTAACGATGTGCGAACTGAACCCATTGCATCTGGCCTTGCTTGTCCGGCTTGCGCTCGTAGCGTGCGTAGCCATCGGGGCGATGATGGGCAATCACATGTTGTTCTTTCTGTTCGATCTCGGCCGAGCACACGCCGGTTTGCCGCAGGACGTTTGTTTTGACAACTCGCGCCGACCTGTTCAGGGTCGGCGCAAAGTACTCGTCGATGACCGTTTCCCCGACGCTATTCAGATTGCCGATGAGCTTGTAGTTGGACATCATCTCGACGCAACGCGACTTGGTTTTGGGCGAAGCGGCCGGATCGGACAGGATGGTCTGGCAGGCCTGCTTCATCAAGGCCGAGCCGCATTGAGCCTGCTGTGCGTTGATCACCATTTTCGCGCGCGCCCGCGCCTCCGGCATGTCGCCGGTACGCTGCACGTGAATGCCGTGGACAAGCCCGTTAGATTTCGGATTGGCCGGCGCAGCCGCGGCGTGATCGATCGGGCCATGATCCATTGGCAACAAAACACCCGCTCCCGCAAGGAGCGCGAAGAGCAAGGAGACGAAACATGGCGAAGACAATCGGTTTGCGTTGATCATCATGGCAATTGCAGACCTTGTCTGAGTTGGGCCAGGGCACGCTCACCTACCGAGACTGGCGCGAGCCTTGCCTGCCAGTAGGGGTTGAAGAGGCTGCCGATTTCCTCTTTGTTGAAGAGCTTGTTCTTGCCATCTGGGCGCTCGAAAAAGACCTCGACCTTGGAAACAGCCGCGCTTTCATTCTTGCCCAGTGCCCCCTGGTACAGATCCAGGCTGCCGGCAGGTTTGATTAGGCCACTGCCCCCTGAAAAAACTTGATCGGCGCGCGCCTTGCTGACACGGATCGTCAAGGTGGTGCGCGGGTCGTCGCGCTTCAGCGCGCCCTCGGAAAGTTCATGAAAAGCCGGGATGGCGCCGCCGGTCAACGTAGGCGGCTCGAAACCGTCGGCCACTTTCGATTCCGCCCGATAGCTCGCTTCCGGGTTGGTATTGCGCGATCCGGCGTAGCTGTAGGCGGAGTCGGCCAGGTTGTCGTCGGAGTACGCGGTTCCAAAGCCGATCGGATTCTCGGAGCGCCTGCAACGAAAACGCCGGATGCGGTAATGATGTGCAGAGAGCGTGTCCATCGATTTCCAGCCGTCGACCATGTCGATCAGTTCCGTGCTTCCCCGCTTTCTGAGCTGCACACCGGTACACAAGATGACCAGGCCGAAATTCCAGTTGCGGCTGCGCAGGAATGCATCCCGGCTGTCGTGCACAAGCTGTCCCATGTGCTTGCGCTCGTCCCGGCTGGAATAGCGCTGCGTGAATCCTGCGAAATCATCGGCAACGGGGAGCAGGTCGACTGTCACCTTGGGGTCGTTTTTATGGGCCACCTCGTCCATCAGCACTTTCCGGCTAGCCAAGGCAACGGTGTTTCCAGGGCCGTGCACCGCCAGCTGCGAGGCGGCGAGCGCATTGATGGCCGCGTCGTGCAGGGTGACGGTATAGGCGAGCAAAGGCGTGTAAACATTCATGGCGTCCCTTACGTCGTAGAGCGCATTGGCGATGGCCGGACCCGCGTAAGGAATGAGATACATATATGGCGCAACGGTATCCGCCGTGATGCCGGCGTATTTCGCCCACGAGGCCAGTCCCACTGCATGGCCGATGGCGATTTCATTGGCAATGATGGCGCGATTGGTATACGCGTCGTAGTTGAGGACACGCGCCTCGTAAACGCCTGCACTGTAGGCCACCGCATCGGCCGTATTGGTCAGGCGGATTTTTTCCTGCACCAGTTGGCCGCTGTTGAACATGAAATAAATGATCGCGGCCACGGCGGCCAGCAAGACAAGCGCCAGAGGCAATGCCTGGCCTGACTGACGAAGGGTGTAAAGTCGACTCATGGAGACAGTGCGGCCTGTTCCCGCCCCCGAGATGAGGGCGGATGACAGTACTGTTATTTGCCCTTCTGGTTGACGTAGTCGTCCAGGGTGTTCTTCGTGTTGCCAACGGTTTCGGCCTGACCCGAAGCGGTCTGAGCATTGCCCTTGGCAGTCGTGCCGTTATTGCCGGCCAGCTCCTGGGCGATGGCAGCGGTTTGGTTGCGTACGGTCTGGCCGAAATACTGGTAAACCGCGATTGCCGCGATGGCGATCATGGCGACGATGATGATGTATTCGGTCATGCCCTGACCCCGTTGCGAACGAAGCATGGATTTCATGTCGACTCCCCAATAAAGACTCAAAAATTGCACCACCAGTGCAAGCAGGACGCTGAGCAACGCAAAAATCGGGCGTTATCTCTGGGGGCGAGAGTAGGGGTTTGAATCCGGCGGCGATATAGAGCAAGTGCCCTACGACTAAAGCAGTAGTAGTAATGGCCTATCTGCTCTTCTGCCTTCACCCTTCTGGAGTCCGGGAGATCGTCGACTGGGCGTGTCGACAGGCGTTACGCAAAAGCACGGATTGAGCGGCGAGCACATGACGCTGCCGAATCAGCCAGTCGAGATTGATTTTCAAAAACCGCCAAACTGCGAATCGGGGTGCCGAGAAATGACCAGGCCCTTTTTGATCGCCTTGGCTGCCGCCTGTGCACGCGTGTTGACACGCAACTTGACGAGAATGCTCTGGATCTGATTCCTGACCGTGCTGGGGGAGATATTGAGAATGGTTGCAATCTCGGTACTGGTCTTGCCTTCGCAGACCCACGTCAACACTTCGAGCTCACGCGTAGTGAGCGCCCGGTTTGCCCCCACTGCGCTTTTGTCCTTCTTGATTTTATGCAGGATGCGCAGCAACGCGGCATGCATATGGGGGACAAGCATCTGAAGCAAGAATCGATGTCTCGCGCCCGGCGTTCCGGGTATCTGATGGAAACTGAAATAGGATGCATGCTGGCGCGTGAAGTCGTAGACGCCATGGGCCGCAAGATTCTGCAGATTGCTGGCCTTGAAGCGCTCGAGCCAGTCCGGGTCAAGTTCCGCATCGTCCGTTTTTCCGAGTTCCAGCAACTGCACTTCGCCGGTTGCGAGCCAGTTTTGTATGGCCGAAGAGAAATAGAGCCCGTCTGCTTGCTTGAGGGACTGCAGATAATCCAGTGGGAAATTCGAAACATACAGCTTGACAGGGGAGACACCTGCGGGATGAATGCGTCCTACGCCGCAAATGAAGGCGCCATGCGGAAAGATGGATTGAAGATCCTTGCGGACCCAGGAAATCAGCTTGTCTCCGGTATTGATCCGGCCAAGTGAATCCATGAGTTTGATGAGTGCTGCTTCGTCTGCAGGTGCGGCCATACGTTGAGTGAGCCTGCGCGAGGAGTGCTTTTTAAACTAGCACAGGAAATCATATTTTCTAAAACTACATGGCCTAATCCCATGGCCTGCCTCCCTGGCGTACCGTGCGAACAAGTGCCGTGTCTGCCCTTGTGGATACTGCGTTCCGATAACGCCCCCCACAAACTCGCGTAAACAACCCGGCCTGCGCCTCCAGCCGGTAAAATGGCGCTTTTGCGCCTTCCGGCCTTTCCATGTCCCGCCAGATCCTCGTCACTTCCGCCCTGCCCTACGCCAACGGCAGCATCCACCTCGGCCACCTGGTCGAATACATCCAGACCGACATCTGGGTGCGCTTCCAGAAGATGCGGGGCCATGACTGCCGCTACATGTGCGCCGACGACACCCATGGCACCGCGATCATGCTGCGCGCGGAAAAGGAAGGCATCACGCCGGAGGCGCTGATCGGACGGGTGTGGGACGAGCACACGCGCGACTTCGCGGGTTTTCACATCGGCTTCGACCACTACTACTCGACGCACTCGGACGAGAACCGCGCGCTCGCCTCGAAAATCTATCTCGCGCTGAAGGAGGCCGGGCTGATCGAGGTGAAGACCATCGCCCAGCTGTACGACCCGGTGAAGAATCTGTTCCTGCCGGACCGCTTCATCAAGGGCGAATGCCCGAAGTGCGGCGCGGCGGATCAGTACGGCGACAACTGCGAGGTGTGCGGTGCGACCTACAGCCCGACCGAGCTGAAGAACCCGGTGTCGGCAGTGTCGGGCGCGACGCCGGTGCACAAGGATTCCGAGCATTACTTCTTCAAGCTCGGCGCGTGCGAGGCCTTCCTGCGCGAGTGGACCAA
>DAHWJK010000027.1:0-2432 GCA_027344185.1 Thiobacillus sp. | reverse complement strand
TTTCTGCGTATAGGTGTAGTCGGCGTGGCCGGGACGGAAAGTCTCGCCGATGTTGCCGTAGTCCTTGCTGCGCTGGTCTTCGTTGCGGATCAGGAGCGCGAGCGGGGTACCGGTCGTCTTGCCTTCATACAGGCCGGACAGAATCTCGACCGTGTCGGATTCGCGGCGCTGCGTCACATGGCGCGAAGTGCCGGGCTTGCGGCGGTCGAGGTCGTGCTGGATGTCGGCCTCGGCAAGCGCCATCCCGGGCGGGCAGCCGTCGACCACGCAGCCGATCGCGGGCCCGTGCGATTCGCCGAACACGGTGACACAGAAAAGTTTGCCGAGTGTGCTGCCTGACATGGGAATGCGCCGGAAAAGAGCCGTGGGAATGCGCGAAAGTCTAGCACAGGCGCGGCCTCCCCAGCCGGGCGCGGCGCGCGGCGAAACCATCTCGTCACAGGATTGTTCTATTCTGTGTTCTATCCTGAATACCAATGAATCGAAAGGACCGCCCATGAATGCCACGCAACACGTCACCTCGCTCGGCCAGAGCCTCTGGCTGGACAACCTGTCGCGCGACCTGCTCCGCGACGGCACGCTGGCGAAGCTGATCGCCGAGGACGGGGTGTCAGGCGTGACCTCGAATCCGTCGATCTTCCAGAACGCATTCGCCAACAGTCCGCACTACGCCGACGACCTCGCCAACCTCAAGCGCCGCGAGCCGGATGCCGAGCGACGCTACGAGGCGCTGGCGATCCCAGACATCCAGGCCGCGTGCGACCTGCTGCTGCCGGTGTTTGAGGCGAGCGGCGGCAACGACGGCTACGTCAGCCTCGAGGTTGCGCCGCGCTGGGCCTACGACGCCGCCCGTACGGTGGCCGAGGCGCAGCGGCTTTCGGGCCGGGTCGATCGCCGCAACCTGCTGATCAAGGTGCCGGGTACGCCCGAAGGCGTCAGCGCGTTCGAGGCGCTGACCACGCTCGGTATCAACGTCAACGTGACCCTGCTGTTTTCGATCGCGCAGACACAGGCGGTGTTCGACGCCTATATCCGCGGCCTTGCCGCGCGCGCGGGCGCCGGTGCCGACGTGCGCCGCAGCAAGGCGGTGGCGAGCCTGTTCCTGTCGCGAGTCGACACGATGATCGATGCGCAGCTGACCGCGATCGGCACCCAGGAAGCGCTGTCGCTGCGCGGCAAGGCCGCGGTGGCGATGGCCAAGCTTGCCTACCAGGCCTATCTGCAAACCTTCCACGGTGCGCCCTTCGCCGACCTGGCGCGTCAGGGCGCGACGCCGCAATACCTGCTGTGGGCGAGCAGCGGCGTCAAGAACCCCGACTACCACGACCTGCTGTACGTGGAGCCGCTGGTTGGTCCCGAAACCATCAATACCCTGCCCGACAAGACGCTCGCCGCGCTGCGCGACCACGGCAAGCCGGCGCTGCAGGTGACAGAGGGCGTCGCCGAAGCCGAAGCGCAGCTGGCCGAACTGGCACGGCTGGGCATCGACATGGATGCGGTCGGCAACACCCTGCAGGTCGACGGCGTCAAGTCGTTCGAGGACGCCTACCAGAAACTGCTGCAGCAGACCGGCTGAGCCGCAGCGGATACCCCTACCCTGCGTGCGTTGTTGATTCCCGGGATGTTCGGCATCATCGACGCCGCCACACGTATTCACGCCAAGGAGCCCATTTATGAAAGCCCGTGCCGCCGTTGCCTGGGAAGCCCGGAAACCGCTATCGATCGAGGACGTCGACGTCGACGGCCCGCGCGAAGGCGAGGTGCTGCTGCAAGTCGTTGCCAGCGGCATCTGCCACACCGACGCCTTCACGCTGTCGGGCGACGATCCGGAAGGCGCCTTTCCGTGCATCCTCGGCCATGAAGGCGGCTGCATCGTGGTGGAGTGCGGACCGGGCGTGAAAACGCTGAAGCCGGGCGACCATGTGATCCCGCTCTATATCCCCGAATGCGGCCACTGCGAATACTGCGCCTCGCCCAAAACCAACCTGTGCCAGTCGATCGCGTCCACCGTGTGGACCGGCACCATGCCCGACGGCACCCGCCGTTTCTCGAAGAATGGCAAGCCGATCTTCCACTATATGGGCTGCTCGACCTTTGCCGAATACACCGTCGTGCCGGAAATCGCGCTCGCCAAGATCAATCCGGCGGCACCGCTGGACAAGGTGTGCCTGCTCGGTTGCGGCGTGACGACGGGCATCGGCGCGGTGCTCAACACCGCCAAGGTCGAGCCCGGTTCGACCGTCGCCGTGTTCGGCTTGGGCGGCATCGGCCTGTCGTGCATCCAGGGCGCAGTGATGGCGCAAGCCGGCCGCATCCTCGCGATCGACATCAACCCCGACAAGTTCGAGATGGCCAAGGCGCTCGGCGCGACCGACTTCATCAACCCGCGCGAACTCGACGGCTCGCTGGTCGAGACCATCCGCGAGCTGACG
>DAHWJK010000023.1:0-2212 GCA_027344185.1 Thiobacillus sp. | reverse complement strand
GGCCCGCCGGCTTCGGTGGTCTTGACCGACTGACTGTCGATCGCGCCGGCTGTCGGCGAAGCCTCGCGTCCGGCTATTGCCCGCGCCTGCATGACCAGGACGTGATTGATGCGATCGAAGGTGCCGTCGCGACAGAAGCGGTAGAAATACCCCTGTATGGTCGTGAACGGCGCGAATTCCTTCGGGATTTGCCGCCACTGGCAGCCAGTCGCCAGCATGTAGAAGATGGCCTCCACAATCCTTCGCAGCGCCACCATTCTGGGCCTGCATCGATGCGGCGGCATGGGCATGAACGGTTCAATCAAGCCCCATTCGGCGTCGGTGAGGTCGCTTGCGTAGCGCAATCCGGCCCGGCAATATCGTTGCCGGGCGATTTCAGTCCAGGCCATCGTGTCTCCGTTCGTCTTCGCAAACGAACTGAATCACAACCTACTGAAATCGCTCAACTGTCTTTTTCGGTCCGGCTCTTATATCACCAACACGAATAAGGCTGATTTGTACAAGATTCCAGACCTCAGCGTCGTCGTTCCCTGCTATCGCGAGCAGCCGAACGTCGCCCCCATGGTCGCCGCCCTCGATGCCGCGCTCGCCGGCATCGACTGGGAGGTGATCTTCGTCGATGACGACAGCCCCGACGGCACGGCCAACGCCGCCCGCGCTCTGGCGCGGACCGACACCCGTGTCCGCTGCCTCCGCCGCATCGGCCGCCGCGGCCTGTCCTCGGCCGTGATCGAGGGGGCGCTGTCCAGTTCAGCCACCTTCGTCGCGGTGATCGACGGCGACCTCCAGCACGACGAGACCATCCTCCCCGCTATGCTCGACGCGGTGCGCGCGGGGGCGGACATCGCGGTGGGCAGCCGCCATGTCGGCGGCGGCGACGCCGCCGGCCTCGCCTCACCGCTGCGCCAGCGCCTCTCCACCGCCGGCATCGGCCTCGCCCAGAAACTCGCCGGTGTTGCGATCTCCGACCCGATGAGCGGCTTCTTCCTCCTCCGCCAGTCGCTGTTCGAGGATCTGGCGCACCGGCTGAACGGGCAGGGCTTCAAGATCCTGCTCGACCTGCTGCTTTCCGCGCCGGCGCCGCTGAAGGTCGCCGAACTGCCCTACCGCTTCCGCCCCCGCGCCGCCGGCGAGAGCAAGCTCGATATTCTGGTAATGGTCCAGTTCGCCGGCCAGTTCGTCGACCGCGCGCTGGGCGGCATGGTGCCGCTGCGTTTCATCGCCTTCGCCCTGGTCGGCCTGTTCGGCATTGTCGTGAACCTTGCGGCGATGCAGGCGAGCCGCGCCGCCGGGCTCGATTTCGGCCCGGCGCAGACGCTCGGCACCGTCGTTGCCATGATCGCCAATTTCGAATTGAACAACCGCCTGACCTACCGCACGATGAAGCTGCGCGGTGCGCGCTACTGGCAGGGGCTCGTGCTGTTCATGCTGGTCTGCGGCCTCGGGGCGATCGCCAATATCGGTATTGCCGGCGCGCTCTATCATGGCGCCGATGCCAACGGTCTTGCCGCCAGCGCTGCGGGCTCGGCGGTTGGTGTCGTCTGGAACTACGCGGTCTCCGCCACCCTGGTCTGGCGGGTTTGATGTAATTCCAAGTCACCTGTGAAAAGGGGATTTGTTGATTTGGTAATAGGATTCGAGAGCCGGATCGAAAAAGATAGTTGAGCGACTTCAGTAGGTTGTGACTCAGTTCGTTTGCGAAGACGGACGGAGACACGAAGATGGGGTAACGGGCCGGCCCCCGACCGGGCGTTTGGGAGATGACGGATTGGGTGGCTGTCCCTCGGAATGATGGTGTCATTTGAACGGAGTCAGGATGGTCCTGCTCCAAGCATCATCGGTGGAGGGACAGCTGTGGAACAATATGCGGGCATTGACGTGTCATTGGAAAGTTCGAGCGTGTGCGTGATGGATACGGCGGGCCGAGTTGTTCGCGAGGGCAAGGTAGCGAGCGAGCCGGAGGCGCTGATTGCCTGGCTGCGACGGTCGGGCGTTGATTTCGCTTGGATCGGCCTGGAGGCGGGGCCGTTGTCGCAATGGCTGCATGCGCACCTGCGGGAGGCGGGATTTGCTGTGGAACTCCTGGAGACGCGGCACGTGCGGGCGGCGTTCAGGACGATGCCGGTGAAGACGGATCGCAAGGACGCCGCGGGTATTGCGCAGCTGATGCGCCTTGGCTGGTTCCGGCCGGTGCACTGCAAGTCGATGGCGG
>DAHWJK010000020.1:0-2931 GCA_027344185.1 Thiobacillus sp. | reverse complement strand
CAAGAGCGCCGGCATCCAGTCCCACGCCACCGTGCCGATCACGCCCAGCACCAGCGCACCGGTACCGTTCCACACCAGACCGCACAGGATCAGCGTGTAGGCCACCGCGCGGGTGTAGTCGAGACCGAACCAGCGGATCAGCCACAGCGTCAGAAAGAGGCCCGTGCCGCTGGCGATCGAGCCGTTGAGAAAGCCGACCGCGAACAGCCCCGCCATGCCGCAGGCCAATCCCCAACCCTGCCGGTTGAGCGGCGCATGCTCCATGCCGAGCCTGGGCTTGAACACCGAATACAGCCCGAGGCCCAGCGTCAGCACGCCGAGCGCCAGCGTGGCGACACGCTCGGGAATCTGGAGGATGGTCACCGCACCCAGCACCACGCCGGGCAGGCCGGCGCCCAGGATGATCAGCGAGAAGCGGCGCTCGAGATGCGATTCCTTCAGATGCCTGAGCGTGGCGCCCAGCCCGAGCGCGACGCTGGCGACCTTGTGGGTGGCGAGCGCCACCGCGAACGGCAACCCGAGAAAAATCAGGATGGGCAGCTGGATCAGTCCGGCGCCGCCGCCCGACAAGGCCGAAAAAAAATTCGCCGCCAGCGCGGCGGCGAACAGGATCAGCTGCTCGAACATGTTTATCGGGCCGTAACGCCGATTTCCGCCGGCAGTTTCGCGTAGACCAGTTTCAGGCCGGCTTCGGCAATGACCTGAAGCAGCCGGTCGGCCATCTCCGCCTCCACGAAAAACTCCACCACCACCGGCAGCTCGCCCGCCAGTTCGAAGAAGCCCGCGTCATGCCGTCCGTGACGGCCGAAGCCGGCGACCGCACGAAACGCCGAGCCCCCGCCGACGCCAAGCGTCTGCGCGGCATCGAGCAGCCATTCGTAGGTCAGCTTGCCGTGATGGCGGCTGGCTTCGGACACAAACACCTGCAGGCAGATCGCGTTCATTTGAAAAGCCTTATCGAATAAAAACCCAGGCCGGTGGCGAGAAACGAACCCGTCATGTGCGCGGCGGCAATCAGGCCGCCGGACAGCCACAGCCCGCGCATCAGCGCAGTGACGACTTCGGCCGAGAAGGTGGAAAAAGTCGTCAGCCCGCCGAGCAGGCCGGTGATCAGAAATAGCCGCGCTTCCGGCGGCACCCCCGGATGCTCGCCAAACCAGGCGATCACGAGGCCGACGAAATAGCCGCCGACCAGATTGGCGGCCAGCGTGCCGAGCGGCAGCGAGGGAAACAGCGGATTGAGCCAGAGCCCCAGTCCCCAGCGCAGCCAGGCGCCGATCGCAGCGCCCACGCCGATGGCTAGAAAGGCGGTCATGGCGGGTTGCAGGCGGCGGAAGTCATGCGGAGATTCTAGCCGAGGCCCGCGCGATGTGCGCAGCAGTCTGCCCAGGCGCGTCCGCCGGAAGTATGAAACAGCCCCTGTGGAAGGGACTGCGTGCCACCCGGTGCATCGACGATGCAAAAAATTACATCGCGTCCTTGATGATGTCGCCGAGTAGTTTCTCCATCTCGGCCAGCGATTTTTTCAGCGCGGGATTATGGGTGGCGGCCGGCTTGCGATAGGACAGGTAGACGTTCTTGTCACGCGGCACCTTGTAGACCACGATGCTGTATGGGCACATGACGATCGAATGCGGATTAGCCTCCATCATACTGCGCGACACGGTGGCGCTGCAGAATTCGAATTGTTCGGCGTGCTCATATACCACTTTGGTTCGGCCGAGGTCCTTGCCTGTCCGGTCCAGCATGTCGGCGATGTGGTTGGTATTGGTGATCTTCAGACCCTTGCCCTCGATCGCCATCTGCAGATTGTCGCGCACGTCCTGGTAGGCGCCCTGGGACTTGAAGGTAACGGCATAGTTCTCACCGGCCTGAGCTGCAACGGGCAGGCAGAGTAGCGCGCATGCGGCAATGAATTTTTTCATGTCGGTCATCCGGAGTGGAAAAGCCTGATTTTCAACCGGTCGCGACTAAACGGCAATGGGCTTTTGCTACACTCCCCGCATGGTCCAACCGCACAATGCAGCGCAACTCAAGGCCGATGGCCGCTTCTGGCTGACGCTCGACGGCAGGAATTTTCTAGGCCGCGGCCGCGTCGAGCTGCTGCAGCGCATCCGCGAAACCGGCTCCATCTCGAAAGCCGCCAAGGCGATGAAGATGAGCTACAAAGCCGCGTGGGACGCGGTCGATGCGATGAACACTGCGTGGCAGTCGCCGCTGGTGGAAAGCGGCCCTGCCGGCAGTCGGCTGACCGCGGATGCCGAGAAGCTGATCGCAGCGTTCCAAACAGCCGAAGCGCATCACACCGGATTCATGCAGAAACTCACTGAAGGTCTGTAGTGAAAATATATATAGGGACGTTTGGGTTTGGCCTGGCAGAGCCGGCCGCTTATCGGCGAGGCTGTGTGAAAACCCCTCCCTATCGCACTTCCAGACCAGCCTTTGCGGCCTTCAGGCGCGATGCCGCTTGATTCATTCAAACAGTTGGCCAATCCAAACGCTGCATGCAATCAGGCGACGGGCCGTGCCTTGTAGAAATTGAGCGGCGCGCTCGCTTTGGCGACCGCCGGTTTCAGTTTCCCCACCACGTGCATCTCGCACGCCTTGCAGTCGAATCTCAGCGTCAGCTTTTCGCTGCCGTTGATCAGCGTCAACGGCGCGGCGCGCACGGTACCCGAGACGCCCACGACGCCCTTGGCCTGCTTGGGGCACAGGCTCAAGGAAAATCGCACGCAGTGCTTGGTGATCATCAGCGAGACCTCGCCGGTTTCCTCGTGGCTTTCGTATGCGGCGGCGATGACCTGGACCCCGTGCTTTGCGTAGAAGTCGCGCGCCTTGTGGTTGTAGACGTTGGCGAGATAGCTCAGGGTGTCTTCGGGATAGATTGCCGGCGGCTCAACCGGCTGCGCGCGCAGGGGACGCTGGTAGGCG
>DAHWJK010000017.1:0-24915 GCA_027344185.1 Thiobacillus sp. | reverse complement strand
CTGCCCCCTATCCTGTGACAACGACTCCGCCACGGTCTCCGTCGCTTCTTCCTGCTTATCTGAAAAATCAAAGGGGTCAGTTCAGCTTCACATTTGTTTTCATGACCGGAAACGCAACCCAGACCAACTGTCGTACCCAGTATTCTGAAGGCCTGCTTCGGCCGAGAACCGGTCGGCCGCGTTGATCAACCGGAACAACGGATCCTGGTCAGCGCAGTCATTCGAATGTGCGGCCTTTCACCATCCCATCCTCCCGATAAAAAATCGCCGCTGCAGGCAACCCGCAGCGGCGACGCGCGCGGCACAATCAACCTCTTCAAGCCGGGGCGTAGGCAGCCTCCTTCATCACGCCCGCGAGCGTGCTGTAGGACGTCGCCCAAGCAGTTTTCACTTCGTCGGTGAAGGCCGGGCCCAGACCTTGTTCCAGTGTCCACAGCAGCGCGGTGCCGACGATGTCGTAGTGCTGGGCCTGGACGCCGTAGCCGACGTGGCGCTTGGCCATGTCCTGCGCGACGGGGACGAGTTCGTCGAGCCGGGTGAGGCTGTTGACGATGAAGCCGAGCGCCTGCATGAGCTTCTTGCCCTGCGACTGCATGTCGCCCTTGAACATGGGTTTGACCGCGGGGTCGAGCGCGAACAGGCGCTGATAGAACAGTCCGGCGGCGGTGTCCTGGATGGGGACGACGGATGCCCAGGAGGCCTGGATGAGGGAGATTTGCTGGGGGGTCATGGTGTGTGTTCCTTTTGAAGTTGGCTCGCTCTTGTAGGTTCAAGCAGTGAGCATGCCAACCATGCGGCGGCACGCGAAGGCGCAAAGCAATCAACACGCGGGTCCGACATGTTTCGCAAATGGGCGCGCCGCACCATGCTCGTGCGGAAGCCGATCCCTCATCGTGCGGCACTGCATTCCATGGCGGCGCGGCACCCCACGCGCCGTAACAGAAATCTGCCCGCCTCCACTTCGTCGGTAAAAAAAGACAGTTCGAAAATCACCGTCGTCCGGCTATGCGGACTCGATGGAATTTCCTCTAGAATCGCGCGCATGCCCCCTTACCTCCCCGCAGATATCGAGGCCGAAACGCAGCACCAGAAAACTGCCCTGCTGTACCGCAATGCGGGGGTCGCGCAGCTGGTCAATGTCGTCAACGCTTCGCTCCTGGCTTATGTCGTGACCACGCTGCATGCTTCGGCCGGCGTCGCATTCGCCTGGTGGTGCCTCGTCTTCGCCATCGCCGCAGGACGCCATCTGCTGGCACGGCGCTTTCTGGCTGACAGGCTGCGTGCCGCCACCGCGAGGACCTGGCAGCATCGCTACATCGGCGCCACGGCCCTGGCCGCTGCCGCATGGGCGGCGGGAAGCGTTCTCTTCATGTGGAATGCGCCCGACGAAGCGCGTCTGTTCACCGGACTCGTGCTATCCGGCATGGTGGCCGGCGCGGTCCCGGTTCTGGCGCCGGTGCCCACCGCGTTCCGGGTGTTTGCCCTGACGATCGGCCTGCCCCTGTCCGCGGTCATCCTGCTGCAGGCGAGCTCGCCGCTGCACTGGGCGTTCGGCGCCATGTCGATCGTTTTTCTGGCGGCGGTGCTGGTCAGCGCACGCCGCCTGCATGAAAGCCTCGATGTGGCGATCCGCCTAGGACTGGAAAAAAGCGGGGCCGAAGCGACCCTGCGGGCCAGCGAGGAACGCTACCGTCTCATCCTCCAGCACTCGCCCACCGGCATCCTGCATTTCGACCGTGACCTTGTCATCACCTACTGCAACGACCGTCTGGCGCAGATTCTCCAGGCCCCGTTGGAGCGGCTCATCGGCCTCGACATGAAGACCCTCAACGACCAGCGCGTGCTCCCCGCACTGCGCGCGGCCATCGCGGGACACGGGGGCGCCTACAAGGGCGAATACGTCTCGACCCTGAGCGGCGCCCAGATCTGGATGGCCATGTCCTGCACGCCGCTGCGGGACGCCGACGGCCACAGCGAGGGCGGGATTGCCATCGTCGAGGACATCACCGGCCACCGGCGGTCCGAGGAAGAGATCCACCACCTGGCCTACTACGACCCGCTGACCAGCCTGCCCAACCGGCGCCTGCTGATGGACCGCCTGGGACATGCCCTGACCGCCAGCGGCCGCAGCCGCGAATTCGGCGCGCTGATGATCCTGGACCTGGACCATTTCAAGAGCCTCAACGAAACCCAGGGCCATGAGGTCGGCGATCGCCTGCTGATCGAAGTCGCCAGGCGGCTCGCCACCAGCCTGCGCCACGCGGATACGGTGTCCCGCCCGGGCGGCGACGAATACGTGGTCGTGCTGGAAGGCCTGGGGCGATCGGAACGCCGGGCGGCGGCGCAGGCGGAAACCATGGCAGAGAAGATCCGCTTCGCACTCAATCTGCCGTATGCCCTGGGCGGCAGCGAAGCCGAGTATTTCAGCACGACCAGCATCGGCCTCACGCTGTTCCGCGGCCAGGACGATTCGCCCGAAATTCTGCTCAAGCAGGCCGAAGTGGCCCTCTATCAGGCGAAGGATGCGGGACGCAACCTCGTGCGCTTCTTCAGCCCCGCGATGCAGTCCGCCATCGAATCCCGCACCGCCCTGGAACGGGCCCTGCGGCGCGGCCTGGACAAGAACGAGTTCTGCCTCTACTACCAGCCGCAGGTTGACCAGAAAGGCCGCCTGATCGGTGCGGAAGCCCTGATCCGCTGGCTGCCCCCCGACCAGGGGCCGGTCGCGCCGGCGCAGTTCATTCCGCTGGCCGAGGAGTCGGGTCTGATCCTGCCCATCGGACAATGGGTGCTCGATACGGCGTGCGCCCAGCTCAAGGTGTGGGAACGCGACCCGCGCACGCGCGACCTGCAGCTGTCGGTCAACGTCAGCGCCCGGCAATTCCACCAGCCGGATTTCATCGAGCAGGTGCGCCATGGCCTGCTCGCCAGCGGCGCCGATCCGACCCGCCTGAAGCTGGAACTGACCGAGAGCGTCGTGCTCGACAACATCGAGACCGTCATCGGCCGGATGCAGGAACTGGATCGGCTGGGCGTGGGCTTCTCGCTGGACGACTTCGGCACCGGTTATTCCTCGCTGTCATACCTGAAGCGCCTGCCGCTGGACCAGATCAAGATCGACCAGTCCTTCGTCCGCGATATCCCGGGCGATCCCAACGATGCCGCCATCGTGCGCGCCATCCTCGCCATGAGCCAGTCGCTCGGCCTGCAGGTCATCGCCGAAGGCGTGGAAACCGAGGCACAGCGCAACTTCCTGTTCGAGAACGGCTGCAATGCCTACCAGGGATACCTGTTCGGCAAGCCGGTCCCGATCGAGGAATGGACCGGCATGTTGTAGAAGGCCCCCCCGGGCCGATGGGCTCAGAACTGATCGGCCGTCCACTCGTCCAGATAGGTGCACGCCTCCGGGGTGGGGGTTTTGGTGTGCCGCCCCAGGATGGCGTAAAGCACAGGCAGGGATTACAGGACGCGTCCGGCAGATTGCGCAGGGCATCTCGCCCAGGGTTTCGAAGCCTTGCGTATCCATCATGACGAAATCGTATTCATCCCCCACGCTGACTTCCAGCTGGCCGCCGCTACCCTCGCCGTATTTTTCGCAACAGGAATCCGGATTCGCGCTGTCGTAGTAAGGGAGATGTGCTGGTTGCATTCGTCGTCGCGCTCGCGATCGAGGGACTCGTTGCGACGTTCAAGGCACTCCATGAGGATCCTGCCCAGTTGCCGTACGCGGCAGGCATCGTGTTTTCGGTCGGGGTCCGGATAGCGGGCTGGGGTGTCTTCATCCGGCTCTATCGCTACGCCGAAGAACTGGAGCCCGAAGCGATGGAGGAAGCAAAGCGCGCGGACCAGAAACTCGAGTGAATCGCGTCGGGAACGGACCTCAGCTTGCCAGCAGCAGAAACAGCAACAGCAGATTCAGCGTGATCGAAATGGCCGCGACGAGCGGCCAGGCGCCGGCCGGCGAGCGTTCGATCAGCGGCGCGCGGCGGCGCAGCAGCGGGCTGGCTTCGCCGCGCTCCAGTGCGAGCAGCATTTCCTCGGCGGTCTCGAAGCGCTGCGCGGGATCGCGCGCAACGGCTTTCAGGATGACGTTTTCCAGCCAGGGCGGCAGGTCGGGGCGGGTGCGCGCGGGCGGCACCGGCTCGCCGAACCTGGGATGCTGGAACGGCTCGATTTCGCCGTACGGGTATTTGCGCGTGAGCAGGTGATACAGGGTGGCGCCGATCGCATAGAGGTCGGTTTGCGCACTGGCCTCGGCGCCGCCGAACAGTTCGGGCGCCATGAAGCTGGGGGTGCCGGGCTGGGCGTGGTCTTCGCGCGCGTCGAGCGTGGGGCAGCGCGCCACGCCCAGGTCGAGGATGCGCAGCTTGCCTTCGGCGTCGAGGTGCAGGTTGGCGGGCTTGAGGTCGCGGTGGACGATGTCCAGCCGATGCAGCGCGGCGATGCCCTTCAGCATGCGGATACCGAGCGTGACCGCCTCGACCGGCGAAAAGTGCTGGCCGGCGTCGAGCTTGTCCTGCAGCGTGGCGCCGTCGAAATAGCGCACCGCGAGATAGAGGAAATTGCGCCCGGGCAGCGGCAGCACCTCGGGAACATAATGCGAGTGCACCCGCTTCAGGAACCACTCTTCGGCGAGCAGCCGGCACGCGGCATCGGCGTCGCCCGCGAGCGCAGGCTGCAGGGTCTTGAGCGCCCAGCGCTGGCCGGTATCGGCATGGCGCGCGCGGTAAATCAGGGTTTCGCGGCTGCTGTGGAGTTCGTCTTCGATGATGAAATCGTCGAGCCGCGCCCCGGGCTGCAGCCTGCCCGGCAACGGCAGGTCGTGCGCGTCGACCAGCCGCGCCTCGGCCTCGCCGACGGCGACGACGCGCGTCACCAGGGCGCTGGCGTTGTCCTGCCCGCCGCGTGCATGGGCCGCCGCCACCAGAGCATCGGCGGCGCGCTGCGGCGAATCGTACAGCTTCAGCACGCGGTGCAGTTCGAGCTGGCCGAGCGGCTCCCACACGCCGTCGCACACCAGCAGGAAGACATCGCCGGCCGCCAGCTCGCCCTCGCCGAAATCCGGCAGCACATGGGTGTCGAGCCCAAGCGCGCGCTTCAGCACATGCGACATGCCGGGCGTCTCCCACACGTGGTCGCTGGTCAGCGCGTCGAGGGTTTCGCCGCGCAGGCGATACAGGCGGCTGTCGCCGACGTGGGCGTAGTGATAGCGGCGGCCGCGCAGCACCAGCGCGGTGAGCGTGGTCGCCATACCGCCCGGCGCGACGCGCGAGGCAGCCTGCCCGTGCAGCCAGCGGTTGATCGCGCCCAGCACCGTTCCCAGCGCGCGCGGAATCTCCCAGGTGTCGGGCGTGGCGTAGTAATCGGCCAGCAGGTTGCGCACCGCGGATTCGGCCGCCTCGCGGCCATGCGTTCCGCCGGACACGCCGTCGGCCACCACCGCGAGCATCCCCTTGGTCGCCGCCAGCCGCGCATCCGGCTCGACGAAACCGCCGTAATCTTCGTTTCGCTCGCGCGGACCGGTGGCGGTGGCGTAGCCGAATTGGAGGGTGAGGGGCATTTCAGGGGTCAGGGGTCAGGGGTCAGGGGTCAGGGGTCAGGGGTCAGGGGTCAGGGGTCAGGGAAATTATAGGGCGCGGCCTTGGCCGCTCATTCCCTGAATCCTGACCCCTGAATCCTCGTCTGCTCATTCTCTGGATCCTGAATCCTGATCCCTGACCCCTGATCCTTTGCCCTGCGGCACAAACAGATAACCCTGGCCGCGCTGGGTGCGGATGTAGGCGGGGTTGGCCGGGTCGTCCTCGATTTTCTTGCGAAGGCGGTTCACCCGCACGTCGATGCTGCGGTCGAACGGATCGCGCTCGAAGCCGCGCAGCTGATCCATCAGCCAGTCGCGCGACAGCGCGCGGTTGGCGTGCGTGGCAAAGATTTCCAGCAGTTCGTATTCGCCGCTGGTGAGCGGGATTTCGGCGCCGTCGCGGGTCAACGTGCGGGCATCGAGGTTGACGCTGAATGGGCCGAAACCCACCGCCCGTGCCGTGTCGCCTGCTGCCGACGCGGCGGGCGCCCCGTTGCGGCGCATCACCGCGCGGATGCGCGCCAGCAGTTCGCGCGGATTGAAGGGCTTGGGCAGGTAGTCGTCGGCCCCGACCTCGAGGCCGATGATGCGGTCGATATCCTCGCCCTTGGCCGACAGCATGATGATGGGCGGAAATCCCGGCTGCGCGCGCAGGCGCCGCGCCACCGACAGGCCGTCCTCGCCCGGCATCATCCAGTCCAGCACCAGGAGATCGGGCAACCGGCTGGCCAGCAGGCGGTCGAGCGCGATCGCGTCTTCCGCCGTCTCGACCGCATAGCCCTGGCTGGTCAGGTATTCGGCGACCAGCTCGCGGATGCCGGGATCGTCGTCGGTGATGTAGATGGTTTCTTTTTCCATGCGGCAACTATAGCAGCGGCTGGATGCCCGCTTTACCCACCCGGTTACACACTGTTACAAAATCACCCTTGCGTGAAACAGTGCGCTTACTTTCCTCAACCAGACTGCGAAGCGTGGAAGCAAGACAAGGCGACCACGGAAATGGAGACGACGATGAATGCACGACAACTTGGACTGATCGGACTGGCTGCACTGGGACTGGCGCTGGCTGCGCCGGTTCACGCCGCGCCCGACTTCATGGAAAGCGCCTTCATCGTGGTCCAGCGCGATCGGAGCGACCGGACCGACGCGCGCCGCCACGACCGCCGCGACACCCGCGACACCCGCCAGGACGATCGCCGCGATACCCGGCGCGACGTCGGGCGCGAAGAATCGCGGGGCTACGGCTACGGCTATGAGCGTCGCCAGCAGCAACGATATGAGGACGATGACCGCCAGCGCGGTCGTCGCTGAACCGGATTCACCTGAATCAGCAAGGAGCGCAACATGAAATCACGCACGCTTAATACCACCTTGATCGCCGCCCTGCTCGGCGCGAGCGGGGCCGCCTCCGCCGGTCCCGGCCAGGGCGACGGTTTCACCGCCCGCGCCAAGGTACTGGCCAGCACCCCGGTTTACGAAACGATCAACGAACCGCGCCGCGAATGCTGGGTTGAAACGGTGGGATATGAAACCCGGAACACCCGCAGCGGCGGTAACACGGGCGGCACCATCATCGGCGCCATCGCCGGAGGGCTCTTGGGTTCCACCGTCGGCAAGGGTGACGGCCGCGTGGCTGCAGCCGCCGTCGGCGCCGCCACCGGGGCCGTGGTGGGCAACCGCTGGAACAATGGCAACAGCCGCTACGAATCGCAGCCGCAGCAGGTGGAGCGTTGCCGTACCCACGACGATTTCCGCCAGGTGGTGAGCGGCTACGACGTGCGCTATCGCTTCCAGAATCGCGAATACACCACCTACCTGCCGTATGACCCGGGTCCGTGGCTCACCCTGAATGTGAGCTTCACCGTGGCCGAGGATCCGCGCGACACGCGCTGGAACAGCAGCCACAACAACTGGAAGCGCTGAAGTATCCGGGCGCATGCCATCCACAACCGAAAGGAGACACATCATGTTACGCACACTGTTGATCGCAACGGCCTTGCTGACCGCTTCCGCGAGCGCCCTCGCCTACGATCGCGAATATGGACGCGTGGTGACGGTCGAACCTCACTTCAGCGTGTCGTTCGGCACCCGTCATCACGACGGCTTCCGCGTGCTGTACGAAAGCGGCGGCAGCCATTACTGGACGCATACAGACTATCGCCCCAGCCATGTCATCGTGTTGCCACCCCCGCATCAACGGGTGAAGCACGTCTACCATCACTATGACGATCGCGGGGGCTGGGACAATCACCGCAAGCACTGGCGCGACGACCGGCGCGATCATCGCAAACACTATCGCAAACACCATCGCGACCACGACCGTTATTACGACGATTGAGCCCAGGATCGCCCAGGCTGGGTAATCTGGCCCGCGGTTGGGTCCCGATTACCCGGATTGCCATGAGCTGATTTGCGGCGCGCAGGGTGGGAGCAGCGCACCACTCGAGCCACCACTACTACGCAAAGTCACGTTTCCCGTGGGCTACGCCCTAGCCATCTCGCCGGCCCTACAATTCCGGCTTATTCGTGGTGCACGACAAAGGCAACTTCAGTGGTGAAGTTGCCAACGCCGCGATGGTTGGTCAGGGTCCAGCCAGCGTCCTTGAGGTGGCGTGTCAATTCGCGCGTCATCGCCGGATTGCCGCAAATCATCACGCGGTCCTGTTCCGGGTCCGGCGCGGGCAGGCCAAGGCGCCGCGACAGTTCGCCGGAGCGGAACAGGTCGGCGCCGCGTTCGGGCGTGGGAAAAGCCTCGCGCGTCACGGTGGGCACGTAATGCAGCTGCGGCTGATCGAGCGCCTCGAGCTCGTCTCGATAGGCCAGCTCGGCTACCGTGCGCACCGAATGCACCAGCACCGCCTGTTCAAAACGCGCATAGAGCGTGGGATCGCGAATCAGGCTAATGAACGGCGCGAGGCCGGTTCCGGTCGCCAGCATGTAGACGACGCGGCCCGGCAGCACATGGTTGAGCGTGAGGGTGCCGGTCGTCTTGCTGTTGACCCACACGCTGTCGCCGGGACGGATCCGGGCCAGCTCGCTGGTCAGCGGTCCGTCCGGCACATGGATGCTGAGAAATTCGAGGTGATCGCGATCCGCGGTTGAAACGATGGAATATGCGCGCGCCAGCAGCTTGCCCTCCCGCTTCAGGCCTATGGTGACGAACTCGCCGTTCTCGAACGCAAAGTCCGGCGGGCGACTGAGCGTAAAGCTGAAGGTCTTGTCCGACCACGGCCGGACCGACTGCACCGTTTGTTCACTGTAAGGCATGGTTCACTCCATTGAACAGGCGCCGGAATTCGGCATCTCTCCCCTCTGACTGTCTGCACGCCTGTTCTATTCAGTATAGAGGGCAGCCTGCCAGGATTGGTCAGCGGGATCCTTACATGGCGTTAAGTTTCCCGGCGCGCGCGCCACGCCGCAACCGATGCCGTGCGCGCCTGAAAGATCGCGGCCCGGACCCGTGCGGGGTCGGCCGTCCGCGCCACTTCGGCCGCATCGATGGCCTGCGCCGCGTCGAGCGCCTGCCGCAGGTAGGCAGGCGGCGGAAAAGGTTTGTCCTCGTATCCGGGACGGCCGCGGAAATCGCATTCGCAGGCCTGCAAAAATGCCTCGAACCGATCCGGGCGGCGAAAGGCATCGACCCGTTCCAGCAGTTCGACGAGCGTAGCGGGGCGCAGTTCCAGCGCGCGGTGGACATTGCCATGCTCGCGCGCCACCGCGACGGCGAGGTCGCGACAGTCGGCGGGCACGCGGATGCGATCGCTCAGCGCGCGCACCAGCTCGACGCTCCTGGCCTCGTGGCCAATGTGGCGGGGCCATTGTTCGGGCGGCGTGACGCCTTTTCCGAGGTCGTGCGTCAGGGCAGCGAAACGCACCGGCAAGCTCATGCCCTGCCGCGCCGCCCAGTCGACGACCAGCATGACGTGCACGCCGGTATCGATTTCGGGATGATGCGCGGGCGGCTGCGGCACGCCGAACAGCCGCTCGATCTCGGGAAACAGCCGCGCCAGCGCGCCGCAGTCGCGCAGCGCGTGAAACATGCGCGACGGCTGTGCTTCCATCAGCCCGCGCGCGACCTCCTGCCACACGCGCTCGGGCACCAGCGCGTCGACTTCGCCGTTGTCGACCATCTGCCGCATCAGCGCATTGGTTTCCGGCGCCACGGAAAAATCGGTGAAACGGGCGGCAAAGCGCGCGACCCGCAAGATGCGCACCGGGTCTTCGGCAAACGCGTCGCTGACATGGCGAAAGTACCGGGCCGCCAGGTCGCGCTGGCCGCCGTAGGGGTCGATTAGCGCGCCGGTCTCGTCCTCGGCCATGGCGTTGATGGTGAGGTCGCGTCGCTGCAAGTCCTCTTCGAGCGTGACGTCCGGCGTCGCATAGACGGTGAAGCCCTTGTAGCCGTGGCCGGTCTTGCGCTCGGTGCGTGCGAGCGCGTATTCCGCGTGGGTGTGCGGATGAAGGAAAACGGGGAAATCCTTGCCAACCGGCTGGTAGCCCTGCGCCACCATTTCGTCGGGCGTGGCGCCGACGACGACGTAATCGCGGTCGGCCACCGGCAGGCCCAGCAAGCGGTCACGCACTGCGCCGCCCACGATGTAGGTTTTCATGGCGGCACGGCGGGCTTAGCGGCGGGCGCTCTCGCGATAGCCCTCGTACCGCGCCCGCGGGGTCCCGGCGCGCAGGTATTCGGGCGCGACGGCCTCGAGCGTGGCCGGCTGGAAATCGAACACCGCCGGCCAGCCGCCGGCGCAGACGTTGTCGGTCGCCATGGCATAGTAGTTGTCGCGCGTCATCAGCTTGCTGCCGGGCTTGAATTCCATCGCCCAGGCCTGGAAATACGACATCCATTTGCCGAGCGGCACGATGCTGCGGCGCTTGCCGATGAGGTCGCCGACATACTGCACCAGCTCCTGCAGGGTATACGTCCGGGGGCCGCACAGGTCGTAGCTGTGGCCGTAGGTCGCCGGGTTGTCGAGGCTGTCGGCGAAGGCGCGCGCAACGTCCTCGACATGCACCGGGGCAAAACGCGCACCGGCACTGGCCAGCGGCAGGATCGGGAAGGCCTTGAGCAGCGAGGCGAACATCGACAGGAAGGAGTCGCCGCGGCCGAAGATGACCGACGGCCGGAATACGGTGACGTTGAGGCCGTAGCCGTGAATGAACTTGGGACCATTGAGGTACCAGTTCTCGTGTTCGATGTGGTGGCGTCCCGCCTCGTGCACCAGCGCCTCGCCGATGCCCTTCGAACGCTGGTAGGCCGAGCGCGCATTGGGGTCTGCGCCGAGCGCGCTCATCTGCAGCAGCCGATGCACGCCGGTCTCGCCCATCGCATGGATGACCTTGCGCGTCAGTTCGATATGGGTGTGCTGGAAATCGCCGCGCCGCGCGCTCGGCAGATCCGCACGCCCGACGGTGCGCTCGTGCAGGATGCCGACCAGATTGATGACGGCAT
Source organism: Thiobacillus sp. (assembly GCA_027344185.1). Lineage (GTDB taxonomy): Bacteria > Pseudomonadota > Gammaproteobacteria > Burkholderiales > Thiobacillaceae > Thiobacillus. The sequence goes on along the minus strand of DAHWJK010000017.1, from coordinate 13,882 downwards.
CCATGCCGCGAAACTGGCGGATCAGCTCCTGCTGGTCATGGACATCGGCCTCGACCACTTCAACCGTGGGCAGCAGGATCAGCTCCCTGGCCATTTCACGGCGGCGCGACAGCACGCGCACCTTGAGGCCGCGTGCGGCAAGCTGGCTTACAAGATGGGTGCCGACAAAGCCGGACCCGCCGAGGATGCAGATGCGTTCAATCTTCATGGTCGAGATTCGTTTCAGAATATAAGGCGTTGCTGATTTTATCCCGGATGCGCCCGAAATTTGCGCTCAGGGCGATTCTTCGGCCGATTCGGCAAGCCGGGTGGCGTCGGTTTCCGTGTCCGTGGCCGCGGCGGTCCGACGCGGCGGCACCGTGCCGAGCCGGTCTTTCAGCAGCACCGAAGGCTGACCGAAGCGCACGGCGTAATACATGGCGTTGCTCATCACTTTCTTGACGTAGTCGCGCGTTTCGGAGAACGGGATCGACTCGATGTAGACCGCGGCCTCCATCGGCCGGGCATCGCGCCAGCGCTGCGCACGGCCCGGGCCGGCGTTATAGGCGGCGGTGGCCAGCACCGGAGAGCCGTCCAGCGTGGTCTGCACATGCTTCAGGTAATAGGCGCCGAACTGGATGTTACGGGCCGGATCCTGCATCTCGTTCGGGTGGAAACGCTTGATGCCGAGGCGCTGCGCGATCCAGCGCGCGGTGGCGGGCATGATCTGCATCAGGCCGGCAGCGCCGACGCTGGAGCGGGCAACGTTGATGAAGCGGCTTTCCTGCCGCATCAGGCCGAAGATCCAGGCTTCGTCGAGATCGTTTTCACGGGCGGCACGTTGCGCGAGCTCACGGTAGGGTGCGATAAAACGCAAATCGAAATCGTGCAGTTCGCGGGTCTGTTCGGCGGTGTTGATAGCGCGGTCGTACCATTCCATGCGCCGCGCCAGCTCAGCCGCCGCCAGCAGCTGCGGGTCGGAGAAGGTACGGATCGCCCAGTTCCATTCCAGGTTCGCGTCGTGGCGCAGGCCGAGCCGATACAGCGTCTGCGCGCGCACGATGCCGGGATGGCGCGCAATCTCGGCAATATCGTCGCCGCCCATCTTGATGTTGATGGCCGGCGCCTGCATCACCGCGCCCAGCTCTTCCTGGGCCAATTGGCCGTAATACGTGTGTTCGCGCGACAAGGCCACGAACAGCGCATTCGCGGCGACGCGCTGGCCGCCGGCCAGCAGCGCGCGGCCGCGCCAGTAGCGCCAGGCGGGCTCCTCGCGACTGGTTTCGCTCATGCCGTCGATCGCCCGCAGCACGGCCGCCCAGTCGCCGGCCCGCAATGCGGCGCGCGCCCACCACTCGCGCTGGAAATCGCTGATCTCGGCCGGTCCTGCCTGCCCGAATCCGCCCAGCGCGGCGGGCTCATGCCGGCGGGCCGCCCAGGTGGCGAGGCGCACCCGCGCCGTGCCCAGTTCCTCGGCGTTGAACTGAACGGCACGCGCACGCAACGCCTGTTCAGCGTCCGCGGAACTGCGTTTGGCCAACTGGTCGAGCGCATACAGCGCGATTTCGCGATCGCCGCGCCGCGCCGGGTCCAGGCGGTTCCCGCGCAGCAGCGCCGCCGGATCGCGCAGGGCCTGATCGAACAGCGCAGCGGCCGGCCGCTCGCCAGCGGGCAGCGCATTGGCAATCACCCGTGCGACATGGGGATTGCCCGCCTCCAGCGCCAGCCGCAGGCGGCGCCAGACATCGGCCTCGGCGATCAACCCCTCCGCCATCAGCTGCTCGAACAGCGGCGTGCAAGCCGACGGCATGTCGCGCCCGGTAAACCACAGCGCGACGGCATCACGCAGCGAACTGCGGTTGCCCCGCGCCAGGTCGGCGCGATAGGCATAGCACTGGTGCGCGGCATCGGGCTTGGCGAGACGAGAATATTCGGGCAGATACTGCGGCCACGCCTCGCGTGCGCCCAGCGATTTGAGCCAGTCGGCACGCAGCGCATCGGCCATGCGGCTGCCCGGGTAGCGCGCCAGAAAATCGGCAATGCGCGCGTCGTCGGTGTGGCTGCTCAACATCAGGCGCCAGAACTCGACATAGGGCGCCAGCACATGATCGGCCGGCACGCGACGCGCCGCCTGCTCCAGACTGGCGAGCTTGCGCGCGGCAAACGCCTGCTGCGCCGCCACCACGGCATCATCGCCCGGCGCCGCCCACACGACAGGGGCAAGCACCCCACTCAACAGAAAAAACAGGACGATTCGGTACATGATGCGAGGTTAACATGCGCGCCGACGGCCGCGTCCGGGAGAAAACCACGCAGGCGTCATGTCCCGCGTTCCGCGGCGCGCTATAGTGAAATTCTCTTCAATCGACCCGGAGTCCCCCATGACCGCCAACATCGGCACGACCGACCGCATCATCCGCATCGTCGCAGGCCTGGCCCTGCTCGCCTGGGCCGCGTTCTTCGAGGGCCCGCCGTGGGCGTGGATCGGTGTGTTGCCGCTGGCCACCGGCTTGCTGCAGGTGTGCCCGGCCTATAGCCTGCTCGGCATCAACACCTGCGGCATGAAAAAATAGTCCGCCCCGCTCAGGCCAGAAACAGCGTGTAGGCCGGATTGCGGGTCTCGTCCCAGTACCGGTAGCCCAGCCCGTCCAGAAACTTCTGGAAGCTGGGCTTTTCCTTTGCCGGCACCTGGATGCCGACCAGGATGCGGCCGTAGTCCGCGCCGTGGTTGCGGTAGTGAAACAGGCTGATGTTCCAGCCGCGGCTCATGCTTTCCAGAAACTGCATCAGCGCGCCGGGGCGCTCGGGAAATTCGAAGCGGTACAGCACTTCGTTGACCGCGTCGGGCGCACGCCCGCCGACCAGATGGCGGATGTGCAGCTTGGCCATTTCGTTGTCGGTGAGATCAAGGGCTTCGAGCCCGTGGCGCTGCAGCAGCTCGACCACGCGCGCGCCCTCGCCCGCGCCCGGCACCGACAGCCCGACGAACACGCGTGCGATCCTGGGATCCGAATAGCGGTAGTTGAATTCGGTGATATTGCGCGCGCCCAGCAAACTGCAAAAGGTCTTGAAGCTGCCCGGCGTCTCCGGAATGGTCACCGCCAGCACCGCTTCGCGCTTTTCGCCCAGTTCGGCGCGCTCGGCGATGTGCCGCAGCCGGTCGAAATTCATGTTGGCGCCGGAAGCCACCGCCACCAGCGTCTTGCCCTTGAGCTTGTCGCCGGCAATCGCGGCCTTCATGCCGGCGATCGACAGCGCACCGGCCGGCTCCAGGATCGAGCGGGTATCCTCGAACACGTCCTTGATCGCCGCGCAGATCGCGTCGTTGTTGACGCGGATGATTTCGTCGACGTACAGCTGCGCCAGCCGGAAGGTTTCCTTGCCGACCTTTTTCACCGCCACGCCGTCGGCGAAGATGCCGACGCGCGGCAAGGTGATGCGTTCGCCCTTGCACAGCGAGCGCGCCATCGCATCGGCATCCTCGGGCTCGACGCCGACGATCTTGATGTCCGGCCGCAGCCGCTTGATGTAGGCCGCCATGCCGGCGATCAGTCCTCCGCCGCCGACCGGGATGTAGACCGAGTGGATCGGGCCGGGGTGCTGGCGCAACAACTCCATCGCCACCGTGCCCTGGCCGGCGATGACATCGGGATCGTCGTAGGGGTGAACGAAGGTCGCCTTCGCTTCTTTCGCCAACTCGGTCGCGTGGGCGCAGGCCTCGTCGTAGTTGTCGCCGTGCAGGATCACCTGGGCGCCGCGCGCGGCCACCGCGTCGACCTTGATCCTCGGGGTGGTTGCCGGCATCACGATGATCGCCGTCACGCCCAGCTTTTGCGCCGCCAGCGCTACGCCCTGAGCGTGGTTGCCGGCCGAGGCCGCCACCACGCCCCGCGCCAGCTGCGCCGTCGTCAGCTTCGCCATCTTGTTGTAGGCGCCACGGCACTTGAAGGAAAACACCGGCTGCAGGTCTTCGCGCTTCAGCAGAATCTGGTTGTTGAGACGCCGCGACAGGTTGTGGGCCACGTCGAGCGGCGATTCCACCGCCACGTCGTAGACGCGCGAAGTGAGGATGCGTTCGAGGTAATCGTCAGGTTGGCTCATGGCGGCGGCAAGGGCGTAGTTTGATAAAAAGGGGCGATGCCGCTATCTTAGCCGGCTGAATCCAAATCGACGAAGACATCATGACTCAAGACGAAATGAAGCAAGCCGTGGCGCGTGCCGCGGTGGAGTATGCCCGCGGCGGCATCATCGGGGTCGGCACCGGCTCGACCGCCAATTATTTCATCGACGCGCTGGCCGAGGTGAAGGGCCGCATCGACGGCGCGGTGGCCAGCTCGGAAGCCACTGCCGCCCGCCTGAAAAGCCACGGCATCCAGGTGCTGGATCTGAACAGCGTGGGCGAGCTGGAAATCTACGTCGACGGCGCCGACGAGATCACCGAGCACTTCGCGATGATCAAGGGCGGCGGCGGCGCGCTGACGCGCGAGAAAATCGTTGCCGCCTGCAGCAAGCAGTTCATCTGCATCGCCGACGAAAGCAAACGGGTCGGGGTGCTGGGCACGTTTCCCCTGCCGGTCGAGGTGATTCCGATGGCGCGCTCCTGCGTCGCCCGCGAACTGGTGAAGCTGGGTGGGCAGCCGCGCCTGAGAGAGGGGTTCACCACCGACAACGGCAACCTCATCCTCGACGTGCACGGCCTGTCGATCGTCGATCCGGTGTCGCTGGAAACCGCGATCGATCACATCGTCGGCGTGGTGACGAACGGCCTGTTCGCGCGGCGCGGCGCCGATGTCCTGCTGCTAGGGACCGCTGCCGGCGTCAAGACCTACACGAAGTAATTATTGCTTCGGCGGGGGCGCGTCGTCGGGTTCCTGCTCCTCGGCCGCCACCCGGTATTTCTCGGTGGCCCACTGGCCGAGGTCGATCAGCTTGCAGCGCTCGCTGCAAAACGGCCGCCAGCGGTTTTCGGACGTCCAGGGCACCGCGGTATTGCAAACCGGGCAATTGACGAGCGGCGGGGCGGCAACCGGTTTCACAGGGTGCAGAATGTCAGGGCAAAATCGAGCGGCTCGGCGGTGCAGGCACGCGCGGCGCCCGATCCGGCATGCACGAAACGGATGTTGAGCATGTATTTGTTGGCGGAAATTTCCGGCACGCACGGCAGTTCGTCGGCCAGGCCGACGCGGATCAGTTGCGGATTGCGCGACTCCAGCATGCGCTGATAGCTCCCGCTCTTGGCATGCTGCGATTCGGGATGGCCGCTGTCGCGCAGCAGGCCGAGCACGATGCCGACCGCGGAACGGATCGACGAGAACGGCGCCAGCCAGCGCTGCAACTGACGCCCGCGCACATCGGCCGGCTGATGACGCCAGTAATGATAGGACGGCAGATCGAACTCGCACATGCCGCCCGGGATGGCCGAGCGCTGCTTGACGGTCATCAGCCAGTCGTCGTCGCGCAGATGCTGGCCCACCTTGCCCGGCAGCTGATACATGCCGTGATGCGCCGATTCGATCGCCGCCAGCACCTGTTCCAGCGTATCGCCCTCGACATGGGGATTGCCGCGCAGCGCGGCCAGCACCGCTTTCTGCCGGTCGAGTTCCTGCAGCAGGTCGGATTTGAGGTCGGCGCGCGCCGCCACTTCCGCGATTTCGAACAGGGTCAGCAGCGCCGCGTGATGTGCGTGATGTGCGTGATGGTCGGTCGATGCGGCGTAGGCATCGAATCGATCGAACATATCTTCCAGCCGCAACAGGGTGCGGATGCGTTCGCTGAGGGGATATTCGTAGTGGATCACGCCGCAACGCGTTGGGTTCAATTGGGGGATTGTCGCTGATCCGCGTGGAAAATCAAGGCGAAGCGGCGGCGGCCTGTGTCATGTACTGCGCGTGGAGCGCATGCACGCGGTCGCGCAATTTCTCGGAGGATCCGGCATTGTCGATCACGTCGTCGGCTGCCGCCAGCCGCACGGCGCGTCCTGCCTGCGCTGCCAGGATGGCTTCCACCTCCGCGCGGGTGAGGTCGTTGCGCGCCATGACTCGCGCGATTTGCATGTCTTCGGGACAATCGACCACCAACACGCGGTCGAGAATCTCCGCATAGGCGCCGGTTTCAACCAGCAGGGGAACCACGATGAGCGCATACGGCGTATGCAGTTCGGCCAGCGCCTGCACCACCGCCTGCCGGATGCGCGGATGCAGAATGGCTTCGAGCGTGCGCCGCGCCGCGGAATCGGCAAACACGCGACGACGCAGCTGGGCGCGATCCAGGCTGCCATCCTCGCGCATGACCGCGTCGCCGAACGCGTCCTTGATGGCCATCAGCGCTTCGTTGTCCGGGGTGGTGAGTTCGCGCGCGATGACGTCGGTGTCGATCACCGGCACGCCCCGCTCGGCAAACAGTTCGGCCACGGTGGACTTGCCCGAGCCGATGCCGCCAGTGAGGCCGACCGCAAGCATCAGAACTGGCCGAGATAGGCCTGCGTCAGGTCGGCACCGAAGAACAGCGCCACCAGCCCGCCGCCCGCCAGATAGGGTCCGAAGGGAATCGGCACGCGCCGGTCATGTTTCACCAGGACGATCATCGCAATGCCGACTATCGCGCCCACGACGGAAGACAGCAGCAGGGTCACAGGCAGCAACTGCCAGCCGAGCCAGGCACCAATGGCCGCCAGCAGCTTGAAGTCACCAAAACCCATGCCGTCCTTTCCGGTCACCAGCTTGAACACCCAGTACACCGACCACAGCACGCCATAGCCGGCGATGGCGCCGATCACCGCATCGTGCAAACTTGCGAAATGGCCATTCAGGTTGAACAGCAGGCCCAGCCACAGCAGCGGCAGGGTCAGGCTGTCGGGCAGCAGCGTGGTGTCGAAATCGATGAAGGCCAGCGCGATCAGCGTCCACACCAGGAGCAATGCGCCCAGTGTCTGCATGCTCAGGCCCCATTTCCACGCCACCGCCGCGGAAAGCAGCGCGGTGAGCAGTTCCACCAGCGGGTAGCGCACGCTGATCGGCGTGCCGCAGGCCGAGCAGCGGCCGCGCAGCCACAGCCATGACACGAGCGGAATATTTTCCAGCGCAGTGATCTGATGCCCGCATTGGGTGCAGGCCGAGCGCGGCACCCACAGGTTGTAGCGCGGCGTTACCGCGCCTGTTTCTCCCCGCAGGTCGGCGCACTGGTGATGCCAGTCGGCTTCCATCATTTTGGGCAGCCGGTGGATGACGACATTCAGGAAACTGCCGATCAACAGCCCGAGCAAAAAAACCAGACCGGCGAAGAGGGTTGGTTCGGCTTGCAGCAGCTCCATCAGACGACCGAGCCCATCTTGAAGATCGGCAGGTACATCGCGATCACCATGCCGCCGATCAACGTGCCCAGCACCACCATGATGATCGGCTCCATCAAGCTGGACAGCGCCGCCACCGCATCGTCCACTTCGGCCTCGTAGAAGTCGGCGACCTTGCCGAGCATCGAGTCGAGCGACCCGGATTCCTCGCCGATGGCCGCCATCTGCAGCACCATGTTGGGAAAGCGCCCGGAATTCTGCATCGCCACGGTCAGGGCGGTTCCGGTCGAGACCTCGTTGCGGATTTTATGCGTGGCCTCGACGAACACCTGATTGCCCGACGCGCCGCCCACCGAGTCGAGCGCCTCGACCAGCGGCACGCCGGCGGCGAACATGGTGGCCAGGGTGCGGGTCCAGCGCGCGATGGTGGCTTTTTCGATCACCGCGCCAAAAATCGGCAGCTTGAGCATGACGCGGTCCATGAACATCTGCACCTTGCGCGAGCGCTTCCAGGCCTGCAGCAGCGCATAGATGCCGCCGCCGATCACGCCGAAGATCGCCCACCACCATTCGACGAAGAAATCCGAAATCGCCATCACCACCAGGGTCGGCCCCGGCAGGTCGGCGCCGAAGCTGCTGAACAGATCCTTGAATGCCGGAATCACGAAAATCATGATGATCGCGGTGATCACGAACGCCACCACGATGATGGAGATCGGGTAGAACAGCGCCGACTTGATCTTGCTCTTGATGGCGAGGATTTTTTCCTTGTACACCGCCAGACGGTCGAGCACGCCTTCAAGAATACCGGCGGCCTCGCCCGCCCCCACCAGGTTGCAGAACAGCGCGTCGAAATACAGCGGATGGCGCCCGAAGGACTGGGTGAGGCTGCTGCCTTTTTCGATGTCCGACTTGATTTCCAGCAGCAGCCGCTGCATCGAGGGATTGGAATGCCCGCGCGCGACGATCTCGAACGACTGCAGCAAAGGGACGCCGGCTTTCATCATGGTCGCCAACTGCCGGGTGAAGAGCGTGACGTCCTTGTCGGTGATTTTCTTGCCGCTGCCGAACAGCGTGCTCTGTTTCTTGACCTTGGTGACGGTGATGCCCTGCTTGCGCAGCGTGGAATTGACCACCGCCTCGCCGCCGGCCTGCATCTGGCCCTTGACCTTCTTGCCGCGCTTGTCCATGCCTTCCCACTGGAAGGTGGCGTCCTTGACTGCCCTTGCCGCTGTTGCCATGAGGAAATCCTTTATATGTTGGTCACGGCCTCGACCTCTTCCAGCGAGGTCATGCCGGCTTTCACTTTCAACAAACCCGCCTGACGCAGATCACGCACGCCCTCACGCCGCGCCTGGTCGGCGATGTCGGATTCGTTGCCCCCCTTGAGGATGATGCGGGTCATGGCATCGGTAATCGGCATCACCTGATAGATGCCCACCCGTCCCTTGTAGCCGGTGCCGCCGCAGATATCGCAGCCCACCGGCTTGTAGGGTTTCCAGCTGCCGTCCAGCTGGTCTTCGCTAAAGCCTGCTGCCAGCAGTGCCTCCTGCGGAAGATCGATCGGCTGTTTGCATGAACACAGACGCCGTGCCAGGCGCTGCGCGGTAATCAGGATCACCGACGAGGCGACGTTGAACGGCGCCACGCCCATGTTGAGCAAGCGGGTCAGGGTGCCGGGCGCGTCGTTGGTATGCAGCGTGGACATCACCATATGGCCCGTCTGCGCGGCTTTGATCGCAATGTCGGCGGTTTCCAGGTCGCGGATCTCGCCAACCATGATGACGTCCGGGTCCTGCCGCAGGAAGGATTTCAGCGCTGCGGAAAAAGTCAGGCCGGCCTTGTCGTTGACGTTGACCTGGTTGATGCCGGGCAGCTGGATTTCCGCCGGATCTTCCGCGGTCGAGATGTTGACGTCGGGCTTGTTGAGAATGTTCAGGCAGGTGGAGAGCGACACTGTCTTGCCGGAGCCGGTGGGGCCGGTCACCAGCACCATGCCGTAGGGGCGCTGCACCGCATTCAGCAGCAGTTCCTTCTGCCACGGCTCGTAGCCCAGCGCCTCGATCCCCAGCTGCGCGCTGGTGGGATCGAGAATACGCATGACGATCTTCTCGCCATATAGCGTCGGCAGCGTGCTGACCCGGAAATCGATGGCGCGGTTCTTCGACAGCACCATTTTCATGCGGCCGTCCTGCGGCACGCGCTTCTCCGAAATATCCAGCCGCGACAGCACCTTGATGCGCGACGCGACCTTGTCCTTGATCGCCATCGGCGGCTGCGCCACCTCGGCCAGCACGCCGTCGCGCCGGTAGCGGATGCGGTAGAACTTCTCGTAGGGCTCGAAGTGGATGTCGGAGGCGCCCTGGTTGATGGCATCCAGCATGATTTTCTGCAGGTAGCGCACCACCGGCGCGTCGTCGATTTCGATGCCGCCGGTATCCTGCTGCGCGGCGGCGGCGCTTTCCTCGTCGGCAAAGTCCAGATTGAGGTCTTCGGCATTCAACACCGCCATCGTGTTGTCGTCCGCCTCCCCGACTTTCTGGATCAGCCTGCCGAGCTTGTCGTCTTCCACCACGATCGGTTCCACCGCCTGACCGGTCTGGAACTTCACTTCGTCCAGCGCCTGCAGATGGGTGGGGTCGGAAGTCGCCACATAGAGCTTGTTGCCGCGCTGGTACAACGCGATCACGCGTCGCTTCTGCACCAGCTTCGGGTCGAGCACCCCCTGCGGCAGGCTGTCTGCGTCCATCGCGCCCAGGTCCAGATAGGGGAATCCGAACGAGGTGGCCGCGAACTCCGCAACCTGGTCGGCCTTGAAGCGTTTGCCCTTGACCAGTTCCGTCACGAACGACTCGCCGGACTGGGCCGCGCGCTGCCCCACGCCTTCGGCATCCGCTTCGGACAGCCAGCCATGGTTGACCATGGCACGCGCGAGTCCGGTTAACGTCGTGTTATGTGTTACAGCAGCCATAAATTCGGTCCAGGCAACTCCACTTGGATGAGGGTTTACACATCGCCGGCGGCAAACCGGCGTAGGGGAATCACAGGCCTTAACGGCGATATTTCGACTAAATTGAGACGTTTTGAGGTGCCGCTGCCTGTTCGGCCGGCAGATAGATGCGCGCCATCCGGACTGCGCGGTCCTGCGTCTGCACGATTTCCACCGGTACGTCGCCCAGCTTGAGGCTCACGCCGGCCTCGGGAATGTCTTCGAACTGTTCCAGCAACAGACCGTTCAGCGTCTTCGGCCCGTCCAGCGGCAGTGACAGGCCCAGCTTGCGGTTCAGGTGACGCAGCAGCACGCTGCCTTCGGCCAGCCAGCTGCCGTCCGCTTCGCGCCTCAGGTAACCGGTGTCGGACGGCGCCTGGGTGGTGAATTCACCCACCATTTCCTCCAGCAGGTCTTCCAGCGTCACCAGACCCTGTAATTCGCCGTACTCGTCGACCACCAGCGCCAGCCGCCGCCGGCTGCTCTGGAAATTGCGCAACTGCGTGAACAGCGGTGTGCCCGCCGGGACGAAATACGGCGCCTCCAGGTTCTCTTTCAGGGTATCGGGATCGAGCTCCTCGCCAGTCAGCGCGTGCAACACCCGGCGCACATGCAGCACGCCGAGCAGGGTGTCGGCCGAGCCCTGCTGCACGACCAGCCGGGTATGGTGGCTGGTGGAAATTTGCTGGCGCAGCCGCTCGGGGTCGTCCTCGATATCGATCGACTCGATCTGGTTGCGCGGCGTCATCACATCGTCAACGCTGATGTCTTCAAGCTCCAGCAGATTCACCAGAATCCGGTGGTGCTCGCGGGGCAGCACACCGGACGATTCCAGCACGATGGTGCGCAGCTCTTCCAGCCCCAGACGACTGCCATGCCCCGGTTCAGGCGGCTTGATTCGCAACAATCGCAGGATGCCCTGCACAAACAGGTTGACGAACCAGACCACCGGATACGCCAGCTTGAGCATCGGCATCAGCACGTACGCCGCCGGATAGGCGACCCGCTCGGGGTAGGACGCGCCGAGCACCTTGGGCGTGACTTCGCTGAACACCAGGATCAGAAAGGTCAGCAGCAGGGTCGCCAGCGACAGCGCGACGTCCGAATCGCCGTACAGGCGGATCGAAATGATCGTCGCCAGCGTCGCCGCCGCGATATTGACCAGATTGTTGCCGAGCAGAATCACGCCCAGCAGCTTGTCGGTCCGGTTCAGCAGCGACTGCGTCAGCATCGCGCCGCGATGGCCGGTTTCGGCAGCATGGCGCAGCCGGTAGCGGTTGATCGCCATCATGGCGGTTTCAGACGCCGAAAAGCCGGCCGACAAAAACAGCAGACCCGCGAGCAGGCCGAAAAGGGTGCTGATAGACAGATTTTCCAAAGGCTATTCCTGATACGGGCAGCTCAACGTTCCGCAGGCGGAGCCGTCAGCGTCCCAGCAGCACTTCGAGCACGAACTGGGTGCCCAGATAGGCCAGCAACAGCAAAGTAAAACCGGTAATCGTCCACACCAGCGCGGTGCGTCCGCGCCACCCGCGAAAATGCCGGCCCGCCAGCAGGCCGCCGAATACCAGCCAGGACAGGATGGCCAGCACGACCTTGTGGGTAAACTGCAGCGGCGTGCCGAACACGATTTCGGAGAAAAACACCCCGCTGAATACCGCCAGCGTCAGCAGCGCAAAGCCGACCCCGATGGTCCTGAACAGCATGGCCTCCAGCGTCAGCAACGGCGGCGCGCCGTCTCCCAGCTGGCCGCCGCGGTGCAGCTGCCGCTCCAGCAATGTCATCATCACCGCGTGCAGCGCCGCCACTGCCAGCAGACCATAGGCGAGAAAGGACACCACCAGATGCGTGCGCAAGGCCAGGACCTGTGAATTGGGAATCGCATGGGTCTCGGTGAAAAGCGCCATGGCCAGCACCGACACCGCCGCCAGCCCGCTAACCCAGGACTGCAGGCGCGCCAGCGGCGCACCGTGGCTGGACAGCCAGTAGGTCAGCGCGGTCAACCACAAAATCGTCGACAGCGAACTACCGAAACCCAGCCGGATATCGCCCTGCCCCAGCACCGAGTGATAGATCAGTACCCCGTGCGCCAGCAGCGCCAAGGGCAGCAGGACGCGCACCGACACGGCCGTCGGCATGCACTGAAGGCGCCACGCCACCCAGCCATAGAGCGCGCTCACACACAAAGTAACCAGCAATAGCGGAGACATTCGTTAAAATGCAAATCGGAATTCAGCGAGCCTCATTATCCATGCCGCTCACAGCAGCAACAAGGAAGCCATGTTAGAAAATCTCAGCGGACGCCTCGCCGGCGTCGTCAAAAATCTGCGCGGGCAGGCGCGCATCACCGAAGCCAACGTGCAGGACACGCTGCGCCAGGTCCGTCTGGCGCTGCTCGAAGCCGACGTCGCGCTGCCGGTGGTCAAGGACTTCATCGAAGCCGTCAAGACGCGTGCGCTGGGTCAGGAAGTGCTCACCAGCCTGTCGCCCGGGCAGGCGCTGATCGGCATCGTCCACGAAGAACTCACCCGCCTGATGGGCGGCGAAAATGCCGACCTCAACCTGGCCGCCACGCCGCCCGCGACGATCCTGATGGCCGGCCTGCAGGGCTCGGGTAAAACGACGACCAGCGGCAAGCTCGCGCTGCTGCTGAAAAACCGCAAGAAAAAGGTCCTGCTCGCCTCCGCCGACGTCTACCGCCCCGCCGCCATCGACCAGTTGCGCCAGCTCGCGACCCAACTCGACGTCAGCTTTTTCGAGGCAGGCGACGAGCGCGATCCGCTGAAAATCGCGCAGGCCGCGCAAGACCATGCACGCAAGCAGTTCTACGACGTGCTGATCGTCGACACCGCCGGCCGCCTGGCAATCGACGCGGCGATGATGGCCGAGATCACGGCCTTGCACGCCGCGGTCAAACCCATCGAAACCTTGTTCGTGGTCGACGCGATGCAGGGCCAGGATGCGATCAACGTCGCCAAAGCCTTCAACGAGGCGCTGCCATTGACCGGCATCGTGCTGACCAAGCTCGACGGCGATGCGCGCGGCGGCGCGGCGCTGTCGGTGCGCCACATCACCGGCAAGCCGCTCAAGTTCATCGGCGTCGGCGAAAAGCCCACCGGGCTGGAAGCCTTCCATCCCGAGCGCATGGCCCAGCGCATCCTCGGCATGGGCGACGTGCTCTCGCTGATCGAGCAGGCGCAAGGCTCGGTCGACCTGGCCGAAGCGAAGAAGCTCGCCGACAAGGTCAAGAAGGGCAAGGACTTCGACCTCGAGGACTTCAAGGCGCAAATCCAGCAAATGAAGAAAATGGGCGGGTTGTCGGCGCTGATGGACAAGCTCCCCGGCGCCGGACAGATGGCGATGCCGGCGGGCGCCGACGACAAGGCAGTCAACCGGCTGGAAGGCATCATCAACAGCATGACTCAGCTGGAGCGCCGCAAGCCCGAGATCATCAAAGCCAGCCGCAAGCGCCGCATCGCCGCCGGCGCCGGGGTGCAGGTGCAGGAAATCAATAAGCTCCTGAAGCAGTTCGAACAGGCGCAGAAGATGATGAAAATGATGGGCAAGGGCGGCCTGTCCAAGATGATGCGCGGCATGAAAGGCATGCTGCCGGGGATGCGCTGACC